>JBFWQT010000237.1:0-10246 GCA_050249295.1 Planctomycetota bacterium | reverse complement strand
CTTGGTCCAACTGCAATGGAGTGAACAATGCCGGTGACTTGATTGGCCCATACCATTTCGGCAAAATGTGTGGAAAAGTACCGGCTTGGACCAAGCCATCGACTCGCGCCTTGCGGCAGGTGTACGTCTCAGCAGGTAGTGTCATGGGGGGGGTCAAGGATAACTGCATAGTATGGGGCAGCGGCATCATGACGCGCGACGCACGCTTTTCCCGGCCGGCCGAAGTGACAGCCGTGCGTGGGCCCCTTACCCGGCAGCGGTTCCTGGAGCTGGGCTACCCTTGCCCAGCCGTGTACGGCGACCCCGGAATTCTGATGCCGCTGTTTGTACCCGCTGTTGTGAATCCATCGCAGCAACCAGTTACCATCGTTCCTCACTACGTTGATTTTCCTGATGTACAGAGAGCTTGCCGGGAATGGACTGACGTTAAAGTCATCGACGTAACTCGCCCAATTGACGCCGTCTGTAGCGAGATATCGGCAGCAAGTTGCGTGCTATCCAGTTCTCTCCATGGTTTGATCTTGGCGCACGCGTACGGCGTCCCTGCTCTCCGCGTACGATTCTCGGACCGGCTCAGCGGCGACGGGACGAAGTTCGAGGATTATTTTGCATCCACCGACAGTCCTGGACGTGGTGAGTGTTGCTCGATAGACATGGCCACGATGACAAAGGAGTCGGTGTTTTCGTTGGCGCGTGAAGCCAGCGTTGCCGGCACAACTCACCTTCGGCTCGACCTCATTGCAACTTGTCCGTTCCTCTGCGAAGAGACGATGCGGGCCCGGCTCGTCGCGCTCCATGGCGAACTGTGCAAGGATCACACGCTGGGCACCCACCATTCCGACATTCATACTACAGCACCAATTAGATAGTGATACGCGCTACTCCGCCACGTCACCCCAGCCATCAGTGTTGACATCCCGATCTGGGTTGGAAGCTTGGAACAGGGCTTGGCCTGTCGCGTTGCTGCGATAGTGCTCATAGTCGGGTGATTCCGCGCCATGATACAGATGGCCTACAATCAGTGGCAGCCGAACGTCCACAGCCCCACGGAGCCTGCCTCGGTGTGTGAGGTCGTCGTCTTCGTAGCCCCATCCCACATACCTTTCGTCATAGCCACGAAGATCAAAAAACAGGCTTCGAGGATACACACAAGGGTTATGAACCCCGACAATCTGTTTGAATATTCTGTGGCACTGAAATTTATGTGCAACCTCAGCCTTCCGAGCGACAATCTTGGCAACGGAAGCTAGCAATCTGTCGATCCGGCCCCACGGGAGGCGCTTCGAAGAGCCCTGGTAGTCGCAGAAGAGTTCGTCCCACCTACGCCCGGCCAGCACTTCGGCCGTCGCATCTTCGGCCAACCTGCCGAGATAGAACCGCTGGATGACGTTTGTGGGCGTGTCCAGGCGAACTGTTCGAAAGAAGAAGTCAGGATAGAGATGATCGGCATCTGCAAGGAGCAGGTAGTCTTCGCCGCAATGTCTCGCCGCCACATTCAACAGGTAGCTGCGCTCGAAATTGGCCAAACGTCGGCGGGGCAACACGAACCGGAGTCGGGGGTGTAGCTGTTCGGGAGAAGGTGCGGGGCCGGGCCCCGCCCATGCTGCCACTACGGACACTTCCGCGGGGATGGTCTGCAAACTGGCCACGAGATGCGGCAGATAGCCCTCGCTGAGTGCTACGACAACGCATAGCTGAGTCATGATTTCTGTTGCGCTCCGTGTTCGAATTGTGGTGCAGCGTTCTTGCTGCGCCTGATCATTATGGTGTTCCTGCATCGCCTGGCAAGGGGGTATAGCCAAGGGGCGAATCTTTTAATTGTGGTTGCCAGAAAGGGGCGGAGATGGATGGTCCATGACTCTGATTGCCATGCGACTCGTAGCCAAAGCGCAAGTGTACTCGTCGTGGGAATCCGAAGTTCGTTACAGATAAGCAGCGCAAGGCGCACCTTACCGGCACTTCGACGGAGCAATCTCGCCGGGACTGTGGGAAGTCTTCTTGCAAGGCGCTCATCCAGCCGCATGGTATGCATCAGCGACTCTGCCCGGTCCTGCGAAGTCCACAAACCCTTTGCATGAATGCGATACGCAGACATATACTCTTGATGCATGTGTACTGTCCCAGCCAAGGAAACTGCCAAGAACAACGCACGGTCGAGTGGCCAATGAGACCATCCAATTCTACGCATTTGGTGGTCAAGTACCTCCCTCCTGACAAAGAACGATGACGTGTGAAATGGCTGTTGGAATACGACGTCTGAAAAACTCAACTTGTCGCGCTCCGGAATTCCCTTCCGGGACAGCAACTGGCCATTGGTGTCAACGACGATAGTCCCATGCGCGCATGACGAGCACTCCGGGTATTGCTCCAGGCAGGCTGTCTGGCACTTCAGTTTCAGTGGGGATGTCCAAAAGTCGTCACATTCCAGGAATGCCACATAGTCTCCCCGACATGCACCGAGAGTGAGGCGAGCGTTTTCGGTTGGACCCAGGTTGCGCTCGTGGGCAAGCACGCGGATGCAATCCGGGTGGAGGTTACGATACGATTCGAGAATACCGAGCGTTCCGTCGGTCGAGCAATCTTCGCCGATGACGATCTCCCATGGCTCATCGAACTGTTGGGCGAGTACGCTCTCGACTGCTTGCGCCACGAATTGTTCGTGGTTGTACGCGAGCATCAGGACGCTGACGCGGATTTCAGTCATTCGTCGGGTTCGTCGTCGGCTTGCGTACGATGTACAGGACCGAGGTTGTCAAAATCGCAAATCGCTCAAATCGATGGGCGCCAAACGATTCAGAGCCGAACAACTGCACCCGGAACCCGGCTTCTGTCAGTCTGTCGACGAAACCCGACCGGTTGTACGCCCGCACATGGTCATGCTGGCCGAACCGCCGGATTCGTTCGGACTCTGATGCAGCGGGATCCTCATCGACGCCGGCAATGTCGTCGAAGATCGGAACCAGCGCGATCCCCCAGCCGTCGGGCGCAAGGACGCGATAGAGTTCGCGCATCGCGGCTTTGTCGTCAGGCACATGTTCAAGCACGTGCGAACAGATGAAGCCATCGAACGAGCACGACTCGTAGCAGCGCATGTCCATGATGTTCACCCTGTCGTCAACGTCGTTTCGCATCAGGTCGGCTGTTCGCCTCTCAATGCCACGCGCGCGCGAAAGCCGACGGGAAAGGGGAGTGCTCGGTGCGATATCGAGCAGCCGGATTCGGCGTGTGCGAGCCACTGCGGGAACTTCCTGGGCAAGCCACAGTGCCATCAGTCGGTCGCGGTCGGAGGCCTTGCAGTGCGGACATTGGTACTGATCGACGTTGAGCGTTTCCAGGCGTTTGACGCGCCCGCGCGGGAACCCCGCTTCGCACAGCTGATCTATGAAGGCGGTGAGGGAAACGAATCGGCGGACGCCAAGGCCGCAGACCGGACAGCGTAGCCGATGTATCGGCAGCCTCGCGTCCAAGCGGCGCAGAGAACCGCGAAGGAACTTGCGCAGTCTGGACGGCACCAACGTACGAAGTGCAGAACGCAAGTTCATGAGTGTGGCCGAATCGGGCTGCCATCGTTGGCGGCAACTTCAAGTGCATTGCGAATCGCCACATTGGCATTGGTGCGGTTGACGACAGGAAACGGTCTTTCCTCGGGAGGTCGGCCGACAAACGTGCATAGCCGAGAGTAGGCATCTGGAGCCGACACGTCTAGCACCAACAGCTGTCCGTGGCGCAGTGCGAAATAGCGACGGATCGTCTCGTTATGGTAGCGGTATGTCGCAAGCAGCGCGTCGCGATTGTACGGTTCATCATCCCCGACCATGAAAACGCCGCGTTGCACTCGTAGCGCCCAGCCAAGCCCCGCGTAGGTCGCCGAAGCAAGGTCATCACGAGTCGGTGTCGCTCCTCTGCCGAAGACCACAGCGTGGTAGCGAAGCAGTGAAGAGAGCCACTGCTCTTCTGTTGTGCGGACGGTCTGCACGAACAGGCTGCCCGGGTACGCCGCGTCAAGCGCCTGGAACGTGAACGGCAGGCTGAACGGAATGTCCTGGAAGGCCTGCCAACGCCGGCACAGCCGGATGATCCGATCGAACCGCCGCGCCGCCCAGTCGTCAAACAGTGCCTCGAATGGCTCCTGCGGGGCGACGTCGAATCCCAATTGCTGCAGTGCGGTAGCCAGTGAGGTGGTTCCGGTTTTGTTCAGGCCGATACCAAACACCCGCTGCTTTGGGCGCCTCGCCATTCGCTGTACTTTGCGGGCCAAGTTGCGGACGAGATTCACGAACCCTCCCGTGTGGCGACGGCGCGCGACGCGGAGAGTGCATCCACAGTCCAGGGCCACTGCGGACGCAGCACACCGCGGATCGGACCGTACCAATCAAGCCCTTCGCGGTCATCGCCAACCTCGAAGTGGATCGCCCCAATCTCGCGGTGCACAACCACATTCCCGTTGCGTACAAGCATGACGTTCACGCTCAGTAGGCCGTTGTTCAAAAGACTGCCCGGCACTTTGCATGTGAAGCGGTAGTCCCCAGCGTCGAATGCACGCCCAACTGAAGAGAGCGGGAATAGGGGCGTGCCGCTCGCGTCACATACCTGGACGTTGAGGTGGAACTGCGTGAAGGGCTCGTGGAACACTATGTCCAACTCCATGCGGAACGCTGTTCGCACCGTGATTGTGGGGGGCGGCGGGCTACCCTCGGGCACTATTCTGCAAGCGAGTAGCTGAACAGCGGCGCTACCCGGGGCGTCATCTCGTGTCCATATTCGTTCCATCACGTCACCAGCGGCGTCATGGAGATACGCGGTGATCACCGCGTCTGGCTGTCCGTCCACCAACACCTGACCTTCATCGAGCAAGATGCAGCGCGAACACAGGTTTCGCACCGCCTCCATGTTGTGGCTGACAAAAAGCACGGTGCGACCGGAGGTGGCCTTGTCGCTCATGCTGGTAAGGCACTTCTTCTGAAAAGCCGCATCGCCGACGGCCAGTACCTCGTCGATGATCAGGATTTCCGGCTCCAGGTGGGCGGCGACCGCGAAGGCCAAGCGCAGTCGCATGCCACTGGAATAGTGCTTGACCGGCGTGTCAATGTAGCGTTCGACCTCGGCAAAGGCCACAATCTCGTCGAAGCGCGCACGGATGTCGCGGCGTGTCATGCCGAGGATCGCGCCGTTGAGAAAGACGTTTTCACGGCCGGTCAGTTCCGGGTGAAACCCGGTGCCGACTTCGATAAGAGCGCCGACGCGGCCGCGAAGACGGGCTTCGCCTTCGGTCGGGTCCGTGATGCGCGAGAGAATCTTGAGCAGCGTGCTTTTACCGGCCCCGTTGCGGCCGATGATGCCGAGAACCTCGCCCTTCTTAACGTCGAACGACACGTCGCGCAACGCCCAGATCGTCTGCGACTCGTCTACCTGGCCGCGCAGGTTCTTCAGGCGGCGCCACGGACTTGTCAGCGTCCGCATGATTCGCTCGCGCAGCGTCTCGTGCGGGTCGTAAGTCCCGATCTGATACCGCTTGCCAAGGCCACTGACCTGGATGATCGGCTGGTTCATGCGTCAGATCACGTCAGCGAAACGCCGCTCCATGCGCTGGAACGCGATTGCGCCCACGACGAAGGCCACGGCCGCGACGGCAAAGCCGACCGCGACTGAATGCCAGTCGAGGGTAGTCCCCAACACGGCTGCGCGGAATCCGCCGATCATCCCGGTCATCGGGTTGAGGGCGAGCAGCGGGCGCCACTCTGCCGGGACCAGCGTCGGCGGATAGATCACGGGCGACAGGAACAGCCAGATCTGGATCATGAAGGGGATGACATACCGGAAGTCGCGATAGCTCACGTTGAGCGCGGAGATGAGCATGCCGACACCAGTCGCGGCCACAACGGCTCCGAGGACAAACACCGGCAGCGTGAGCACCTGCCATCCGACGGGGAAAGAGTGCCCCCCGATGGAGTAGCCGACCATCATCAGCAGCATGACCACAAATGCAATCGCAAAGTCGACCAGGCCGCCACCGACAGCTGCCAGGGGGACGAGGATGCGTGGGAAGTAGACCCGACTGATCAGGGTTGCGCTTCCGACCAGCGAGCCACCCGAGGCCGACACAGCGTTGGCAAAGAACGTCCACGGCAGCAGGCCGGCGAAGACGTAGATGGGATAGGGGACGCTGGTCCGTTGGTCCATGCCGCCGAGGCGACCGAACAGGACCGAGAAGACGATCATTGACATCACCGGCTGCAGAATCGCCCACGCGGCCCCGAGCACGGTTTGCTTGTAGCGGACGCTGATGTCCCGCCACGCCAGGAATAGCCCCAACTCCCGGAAGCGCCAGAGTTCTTGCCAGTCGATGCGCATTGCCCCATGGGAGGGGCGGATGATGGCTTCCTCGATACGCACTGGTCACTCCAACCAAGAACCGAACGTCTCGTGCGGATGATACAACCCGCAACACTGTCCCGAAGGGTGGGCCCATGGCAGTCACACTTTTTGTCTACGGTGCTCGCGGGCACGCGAGCGAAACCTTGCTTTGGGCCACCCGGGCCGGACTGTTCGACGAGTACCGTTTTGGTGGCCATGTGGTAACGACGTTGGACAAGCAATTCGAGTTGCCTATAGTGGGGGATGAAGCGTGGTTGTTGGCACAGCCGCGGCCGCTGGCAGTGCTGCTCGGGTTCGGCAACCCTCACGCCCGCTATACAGTCGGGACTCGCTTGGTGGCTGCCGGTGTCACACTCCCAAGTCTAGTCGATCCATCGGCGATCTTGGGTGGCGACGGCACAACTGTCGGGTGCGGAGCGACGGTGTCCGCGAACTGCGTGGTCACCGTTAACGTCCAGATCGGCGACTTTGCTTGCCTGAACTTCGGTGTGACTGTCGGACACGATGCGATGATCGGCAGCGGTTCACTGATCAACCCTGGCGCCAATGTGTCGGGCAACGTCGTTGTGGGTCACAGCGTGCTCATCGGTGCGGGTGCTGTGGTACTGGAGCGGCGGGTCATTGGCGACGGGGCCACGGTTGGTGCGGGAGCAGTTGTTACGAAGGACGTTGCGGCTGGGCAGACCGTCGTCGGGGTACCGGCCAGACCGGTGGGATCGAGCGGCCGGCGATGAAGAACTGCATAGACGATCTCGCCATGTTTGGCGGAATGCCGGCGTTCCCCGAGCAACTCCACGTGGGGCGACCCAACGTGCCCGACCGACGCAAGCTGCTGGAACGCATCGAAGGGATGCTCGACACCGTGTGGTTCACCAACAACGGGCCACTGGTGCAGGAATTCGAGCAGCGACTCGCCGAATACGTCGGCGTCAAGCACGCCGTGGCTATGTGCAACGCCACCGTCGCCCAACAGATCGTCACTCGCGCTGCAGGCCTGACCGGCGAGGTGATTGTCCCGTCATTCACCTTTGTTGCCACCGCGCACGCGCTTCAGTGGCAAGAGATCACTCCGGTCTTTTGCGACATTGACCCGGAGACGCTGACCCTCGATCCGGATCGAGTCGAGGAACTGATCACGCCGCGAACGTCCGCGATCATCGGGGTGCACGTGTTCGGACGCGCATGTGCAGTCGATCGACTGGAGGCCATTGCCGACCGGCACGGTTTGACTCTGATGTTCGACGCGGCGCATGCTCTGGCCTGCACCTGGCGTGGCACACGCATCGGCGGCTTTGGCAGAGCGGAGTTTCTCAGCTTTCACGCCACCAAGTTCGCACACGCGTTTGAGGGTGGCGCGGTCACCACCAACGACGACGAACTCGCTGAAGCCTGCCGGTTGATGCGCAACTTCGGCTTCGCCGGTCACGACCGCGTGATTCACGTGGGCACCAACGGCAAGCTCACGGAGGTGTGTGCTGCGATGGGACTGACCTCCCTCGACTGCCTTGATCAGTTGATCGAAGTGAACCGGCAGAACCTGGCCACCTACCGCGATGCCCTGGCGGGCGTTCCGGGTTTGCGATTGCTGGAGCCGCCTGTCGGGGAACAGACCAACGCACAGTATGTGATTGTGGACATCGACGAGAACACATTCGGACTGTCGCGCGACGCGCTGGTCCGGATCCTTCACGCAGAGAACATACTTGTACGGCGCTACTTCTTCCCGGGCTGCCATCGCATGGAGCCATATGCGTCGCTTGCCCCCCAGTCGTGGCGATGGTTGCCGGTGACGGAACGTGCCACGCAGCGAGTCTTGTCGCTGCCAACCGGATTGGCTGTGTCGGGCAGCGCCATTACTGAGATCGGCCTGCTACTAGGCTTCCTGTCGCGCACTGCACCGGAGGTCCTTCGGCGAATCTGATAGAGAACGAATCTCGCGCATTGCTCGGTCAGACAGCCAGTCCAGGTGCCCCGCACTTGACCTCCACGGGATACCGGCTCATCGCGGCGATACCGCTCCGTCCCCACTCAGCAGCGTCGCGTAGATCCCGTCGAGCAGACTCATGGTGCTGGTCACACTGAATGAGTCGGCGACACGGGCTTTCAGCGCCTGTGCCAACCGGGCCCTCAACGGCGCATCCCGCAGCAGGGTGATCAGTTCGCGGGCCATTTCAGTAGGCCTGCCACGAGGCACAATGCGGCCTGCGCGCCCATCGTTGAGAACGTCGCGGCATTGCCCCACATCCGTCGCCACCACCGGAATGCCAGCTTGCCCGTATTCCAGCAGTGCCATCGGCAGACCCTCGAAATCAGAGGCCAGCACGCCGACGTCGCACCCGCGGAGTACCGCCGGAACGTCGCGCCTCAACCCAAGCCAATGAACGCGCGCATCCAGTCCGCAGCGCGATACTTGGGCGCGGACTCTCGCCGCCAGGGCCATGTCGAACTCAGCTCCGACAAGAAGCAGGTGCGCGTCCGCTACCTCAGCCCCAACGATCGACATCGCTTCGATAAGGCCGAGATGGTTCTTCTCGGTACGGATGTTGGCGACACAAACAACTCGGTTGCCCGGCTTCCCGGGAAGTTCTGGAGCCGCGTTCAAGTTGTTCGCGTCATCAGGGAAGTTGGGCAAGTACCACGAGCGCTCGTTGCGCATGCCTGCCGCGCGTGCCCAAGCCAGCAATGGGTGGCTAACACTCACTACCCCGTCGACCCCGTGGATCAGCGTTCGCCACGCGAGGCGCAACATCGGCGACGCCTGGCCACCGAAATGGCAATGCCACAACACACGCGGATGGGGCTGCAACCGCGACACGATCAGGGCAAGCAAGACCGACGAACTGTGCGCGTGTAGCAAACGGACTCTGTGCTGAACCAGGTAACGGCCGAGCTGCAGCACGGCCTTGACGTCCAGCGTGTGGCGCCTGGCGAGCGGCACGTATCCCACGTCGGGCGCGATCCGGTCGCGCAGCACTCCCTCTGCTCGCGTGGCGCACAGGTGCGGGGTGTATCGCGAACGATCCAACGCGTTGACGAGCGATACGGCCACTTGCTCTGCACCGCCCAACGCCAGGCTGTCGATGAGGTGCATCACGCCGATGCGCTGGGTAGCGCTGTGCACTGGAAGGCTGTCAGTGGCGGGTGGGGAAGGGTCGATTGCCAGAACTCCACCATGCGTTCATGAGGGCGACAACGCCTCGGGCGAAGGATTCGAGGGTGTACTGCCATGACCACTCGGCAGCCGCTAGCGATATTGCGCGCCAGCGTTCAGGAGCAGCGGCCAGATCCACAAGCGCCTTGGCGATTGCTGCATCGGTACTACCGCTCAGGGCGATTCCGCGCCCATTGGCGAGGATGGTGCGCACTGCGCCGCTGTCGCGACCGATAGGCACGCAGCCGAACGCCATCGCCTCAGTGATGGCCTTTGGCCAGCCTTCTGTGCGAGAGACGAGCACCAGTACATGGGCACGCGAATACTCGCCTAGCACCCGCTCATGCGGTACGGAGCCGGTGAATCGGGTGCCCGGCAGTACGTCCGCGGCCAGCGCTTCGAGTGCTCTGCGCTCGGGGCCATCGCCCACCACGGTCAACGCCATAGGTGCGCGTGCAGAGGCGGCCTGCACCGACCGAATCACCGCATCCACTCGTTTGTCCGCCGACAATCGACCCACAAAAAGCACACGCAACGGCGGCTCCAGCGGTGGCCGTGTCTCCACAATCGCGCGGGCGTGTCGCACTTGTTCTTCGGTGAGCGCTGTCGAGAACCACGGCACGACGTGCGCGGGCATCCCTGGCCACTCCCCGTAGGTCAGGACTGGCGCGCTCCACCAGCCGCTGCGAAGAACGGCCCGCTGCAGCCGCCAGAACATCG
>JBFWQT010000236.1:0-10247 GCA_050249295.1 Planctomycetota bacterium | reverse complement strand
CGCGGTGCATGATCACGCTCAGGGCGTCCACGCTGACCTTGTTGATCAGGATCGTCATCTTCACGAGGTCGGCCTTGAAGAAGCCACGCACCTCGAAGTCCATCGTGCCGTAGCCGCGCGTGCCGCTCTTCAGCTTGTCGTAGAAGTCGTAGAGGATCTCGGCCAGCGGCAGGTCGTAGGTGAGGATCACGCGCTGGCGCGAGAGGTACTCCTGGTTGACGAACACGCCGCGCTTGTCCTCGCAGACCATCATCATCGTGCCGACGGCGTCCGACGGGATCACCATCTGCACGCGCACGATCGGCTCGCGGAACTCGCCGATCTCGGACGGGTCGGGCACCTCGGCGGGCGAGTGCACGACGATCGTCTCGCCGGACTTCTTCACGATTTCGTAGGTCACGTTCGGCGCGGTCTGCACAATATCGACGCCGCTCTCGCGTTCGAGTCGCTCCTGGACGATGTCCATGTGCAACAGGCCGAGGAAGCCGCAGCGGAAGCCGAAGCCCAGCGCGTCGGATGACTCGGGCGTGTACGTGAAGCTGCAGTCGTTGAGCGCGAGCTTGTCGAGCGCCTTGCGCAGCAGTTCGAAGTCCTTGTTGTAGGTGGGGTAGATGCCGCAATACACGACCTGCTGCGGCAGGCGGAAGCCGGGCAGCGGTTTGGTCGTGGACGCGACTTTCGCGTGCGCCACCGTGTCACCGATGTGGACTTCCTTCAGCTCCTTGATGTTGCAGATCAGGTAGCCCACCTCGCCGACGCCGAGCTCCTGGGCCGGCACCATGCCCTTGGCGCGCAGCAGGCCGAGCTCGAGCACTTCGTAGTCGGACTTCGTCGCCATCATGCGGATCTTGTCGCGCAGCTTGAACGTGCCGTCCACCATGCGGCAGAGCACGATCACGCCGCGGAAGTCGTCGTACTGCGCGTCGAAGATCAGCGCGCGCGGCGAGGCCGAGGCGTCACCCTTCGGCGGCGGGATGCGGTCGATGATCGCGTCGATCAGCTCGGGCACGCCCATGCCGGTCTTGGCCGAGCACATCAGGATGTCCTCGCGCTCGATCCCGAACTGGTCGTGCATTTCCTCGGCGACCTCTTCGACGCGAGCGTTCGGCAGGTCCACCTTGTTGATCACCGGGATGATGTCGAGCCCGGCTTCCACAGCCAGGTACATGTTGGCCACGGTCTGCGCGGCCACACCCTGGGCGGCATCGACCACCAGGATCGCGCCCTCGCACGACATCAGCGAGCGGCTGACCTCGTAGCTGAAGTCCACGTGGCCCGGCGTGTCGATCAGGTTGAGCCGGTACTCCTTGCCGTCGCGCTTCCAGTTGAGTGCCGCGCCGTTGGCCTTGATGGTGATGCCGCGCTCGCGCTCGAGCGCCATGCTGTCCATCATCTGGTGCTTGAACTCGCGCTGTTCAACGGCGCCGGTCTTCAGCAACAGCTGGTCGGCCAGGGTGGATTTTCCGTGGTCGATGTGCGCGATGATCGAGAAATTGCGGATCAGGCTGGGGTCCATCGGGTCGTGCTGCGATCAGGAATTCGAGTGGTGCGTGGTGCGACTGCCGCCCTCTACCGTCTTGCTACCGTCGTGCCGCCGGGCGTTCTGCGCGTGCCGGGCGGCTGGTCGCGGACACTATCATGGGCGGTGCCAGCCACGGAAACAAGAACCGCCGACGTCGACGGGTGCTCATACCTGCCGGGCTCGCGGCCGGTTTGTATACTTCGCCCGCTGGCGACCCCTCGCCTGCTCGCCGATTCCGTTACGTCCACGTGCGCCGTTGCACACGCTCCCCCGGGCCTGCCCACTCCGCTGGTCCGGCCGGGCGCGTGCTGCTGGTCGATCCACACCTCGAGATGACCACTCCGCTTGCCAGCCTGCCGCGCCTGCCGTTCGCGTCGAAGCTGTTCTACACGTCGGGCATGCTCGGCTATGTGGCGATGCTGCGACTGATCCAGCAGTGGCTCCAGAAGCACCTCGTACCGCCCACCGACAATGTGCTCGTGCCGCTTGTCGTGTTCAGCGGCGTGATGTTCTTCGGCCGGCTCTACGTCGATGCGGTCACCGATCCGTGCGTCGGCTACTGGTCCGACCACTTCCGCGGACGCTTCGGACGTCGCAAGCCGTTCATGTTGGCCGGCGCGATCCCGACTGTGATCTCGATGGTGGTGCTGTTCCTGATGCCCGACATGGGCGTCGTCGTGAACAGCGTGGTGATGACGATTGCGACGTGCGTGTTCTTCGTCGGCAGCACGCTCTGCGCGATGCCATACCTGGCGATGCTGCCCGAGATCGCGCCGCACCCCGACGACCGCAAGCAGGTCGCGTCGTTCCTGGCAATTGCCGTGGTGTTCGGCGTGGCGCTCGGCCAGGTGCTGCCCGGCCAGCTCCCGAGCCAGACCAACCTCGGCTTCATGGTGCTGGGCCAGTTGCAGCTGGCCGCCCTGTTGATGGCGGTGGTCGGCACGCTGGCGTTCTTCGTCCTGATCGTGGTGTTCTGCGAGCCGGAATGGTCCGACCCGGACTGGCGGCCCGACATCAAGGACGCGATCGAATCGAAGGTGCGCCACCGCAACCAGCCGGGGATGGGCCTGCGGCAGGGGCTCACGCTGGTCGGCCACACCATGCTCTTCGGCCTGCTGACCTACCTCTGGCTGGCGATCGTGGTTCCCGTCTGGCTCGCCGACCGGCTGCTGCTCGGCCCCGTGCGCTCGCTGAGCGGCGCGCGCAATCTGCGCATTCCCGTGCGCTGGGTGCCGTTCACGCCGCCCGCGCCGCTCGCGCCGCTCGGCAGCGCTCTCACCACCATGGCGCGTTTCAAGCCGTTCCTCGGATTCGCCGCGGCGTTCGGCGCCCTGCACACCGCGTTCGTCGTGATCACCGTCGCGATCCCGTTCGTGCAGCAGACCATGCTCGGCGGCAACGAGGCGCAGTACTGGGTCGAGCAGGCCACCGCCGGCGACAACCCGGTCCTGGCCGACGCGTCGCGCATCGCGCAGGTCACGCGCGAACTCGACGCACGCCGCGCCGCGCTCGGCGGTGTCGGGCAGATCGACGGCCCGGAGTTCGGTCGCGAGCTGGTCGACGCCGGAGTCATCACCGACGAGGAGAACAGCCTCGTACTCGGCCGCCTCAACGACAAGGGCAACGGTGTGGCCAGCAAGCTCCTCGGCTTCGCGCTCGGCGCCACACTGCTGATCGGTGTGCCACTTGTCTATCGCATGCTCGGCGTGATCGGCCATCGGCGCACCGGCTCGGTCTGCCTCTGGATGTTCATCGTCGCGCCGCTCGGCATGCCGGTCGCGCTGTTGGTCGGGCCGGTGGCCGGGTACTGGGTGATGGTCGGCATATGCCTCGCCGTCGGCATCGCGCTGGCCGGCATCTTCGTGCTCGACAATCTGCTGCTCTCCGACGTCATCGACCTCGACACGAAGATGACCGGCGACCGCCGCGAGAGCCAGTACTTCGGCATCTACGGCCTGATCATGAAGATCGGCATCGGCCTCGGCTGGTACGTCGCGGCCGGCGTGTTCACCGCGTTCGGCTATTCGCTGGCCAACCCGTGGGGCGTCGCCCTGGCCGGGCCGGTGTCGTCGCTGATCGTGCTGGCCGGCAGCGTCATCTACTGGCGCTACTTCCCCGATCACATGGAGCGCGAGCATCCCGATCCGCGCCACCTCTATGTCGGCGATCCGATGAAGGCACCGGGCTTCGCGGAGGCGCACTCCGGCGACGACCATGCGATGCCCGCGCACGGGGTGAAGTTCATCGTGTTCGAGGGCGCCGACGGCGTCGGCAAGACCACGCACGCCGATCGCGTCGCCGGGTGGTTGCGCGCCGAGGGGCACACCGTGGTGCGCCTGCATGAACCCACCGACGGCGAGTGGGGCCAGAAGATCCGCCGGGCGGCTCGCGAGGGCACTCGCCCGGATGACGCGCGCGAGGAGGTTCGCTGGTTCACCGAGGATCGCAAGCACGACGTGGCCGACAACATCCTTCCGGCTCTGGCGGCCGGTTCGTTCGTGGTGCTCGATCGGTACTTCTACTCCACGGCTGCGTACCAGGGTGCGCGTGGCGTGCCCGTCGACGAGATCCTCGCGGCCAATCGTGCGTTCGCGCCGGAGCCGCACCTGTGCGTCGTGCTTGCCTGCGACCCGACCGAGGCCCGCCAGCGCATCGGCCAGCGCGGCGACACGCCGGACGCATTCGAGGCGCTGGACTACCAGCAGCGCGTTGCCGGGATGTTCGACGAGATTGCACATGGCATGGAGCGCGACGGCGTGTGCCCGGTGTTGCGCGTGGACACCAGCGGCCCGCTCGATGAGGTGGCAGCGGTGATTGCGGCGGGCGTTCGCGAGCGGCTGTGACTCCTGACCCCGGGTCCGGTCCGAAACGGAACCAACCAGCACGGCACTTCCTCGCCGCGCTCACCGCACACGGCGGCGGCGGTTGCGGATGTAGTCGACGAACACGTAGCCACCCAGGTTGTCCAGCGAGCTGTAGTACGCGCGGCCCTTGTTGATCTTCGTCAGCTGATCGACGAACTGCACCAGCACCGGGTCCTGCGCGATCATGAACGTGGAAATGCCGATCCGCTTGCGACGGCACGCCGCGGCTTCCTGCAGCGTGACGTTGACGATCTTCGGATCTAGGCCGAACGAGTTGCGATACAGCTGGCCGTTCTCGTGGATCACGCTCGGCTTGCCGTCGGTGATCATGAAGATCTGCTTGTTGGCCTGCCGCTTGCGGGCCAGCAGCCGCTGCGCGAGCTGCAGCGCGGCGCGCGTGTTCGTGTAGTACGGCCCGACCTGCAGGTACGGCAGATCCTTCACTTCAATGCGCGTGGCCTCGTTGCCGAAGGCGATCACGTCGAGCGAATCCTTCGGGTACTTGCGCTGGATCAGCTCGGCCATCGCGATCGCCACGCGGCGGGCCGGCGTGATGCGATCCTCGCCGTAGAGGATCATCGAGTGGCTGATGTCGATCATCAGCACCGTGGCGCAGCTGGCCATGTGTTCCTTCTCGTAGACCTCCAGGTCCGACTCGTGCAGGTCCATCTCGTCGATGCCGCTGCGGCGGAGCGAGTTGGTCAGGCTGCGCGTGTAGTCGATGTCGGAGCTGAGGTCGCCGGGCTGGAACGGCCGCGTCTCGGAGAGCGCGTCGCCGCCGGTGCCGGCGCGCGGGGTGCGGTGATCGCCGTCGCCCGCGCTGCGCAGGCTGCCGAAGATCTGGTCGAGCGCGCTCTCGCGGATCGCGCGTTCGCCGCGGCTGGTGAGTTTGAAGTCGCCGATCGGCCGTTCGACGTCGCCTTCACCCTCGCCCTCGCCGTCGCCGTCGGCCGCGCGGCGGATCAGGCCCTGCTGCATCAGGTCGTCGCGGAACTGCTCGAACGTGTACTCGCCGTCGAAGAGGTTGTGCCGGCGCCAGATGCGCTCGAGGATTTTCAGTGCCTCGTCGACATCGCCGCCGGTCATCATCAAGAGCTGGTTCCAGATCTTGTTGAGGTCGCGCCGGCTCATGCGACGCATGGCCTCTTCGCGGTCGAACTCGAGATAGCTGATTCGCATGGGCGTGAATGCTGGCGCCGCGCTGGCCTGATCATGCGGCGGCGCAGCAGGGGTTGCAAGCGGAGGAAGGGAGAGGGAGCAGGCTGGAAGCCTGCACCACAGAAGAAGCAGGCTGGAAGCCTGCACCACAGCTGAAGCCTGCACCACAGCTGAAGCCTGCACCACAGAAGAAGCAGGCTGGAAGCCTGCACCACAGCTGGAAGCCTGCACCACAGCCGGAAGCCTGCACCACAATGCCGGCATCCCGTTGTGAGGAACCACGGAACTGCGGCGCACTATTCCCTCGCGCCGCTTGACCAACCAACCACACCCCGGTAGCCTCTTAGCCAATACGTACAAATTGGCCATTCGGCGCCCGCGGCCGTCTGCTCGCATCATTCTCACGGGACGCGCACGTTCAGGCTGTTCAGACTTGCGATCCTGGCTTGCACGCGCGCCACTGCCCGCCCGCCGCGCACATTCACTCATCACACGCCCATCACCTTCCAGCACCGAGGACGCTCCATGAGCCACGCCACGACGCACCCGCTGCGGCTTCTGCTGTTCGCGCTCGTCGCACTGCCGCTCGCGCTGGCCGCCCGACCGGCCACCGCACAGGACCCGGCCGTGAAGAAGGCCGCCGACGAGATCGACCAGTACAAGGAGGACAGCTTCGAGCAGCCCAAGCGCGCGGCCGCCATCAAGGACCTCGTGCGCATGAACTCGAAGGACGCGGTGCGCGCGATCCTGCCGGTGATGAATGACCCGTACGTGCACCTGCGCGAACTGATCCGCCTGTACGTCTCCGGCGCGCCACGCTACGGCGGCGGCATCCGCAGCGCCGAGGCCGTGGACACCTTCATCAACGAGGGCCTGAAGCAGCGCGACGAGACGATCCGCAAGCAGGTGGCGATGACGCTCGCGCGCATGGCCGGCAACACCGAAGTGGAAGCGCGCGTCGACACCATCGCCGAGTTTGCCGGCAAGGAGCGCAGCGGCGACGTCAAGGCGCTGCTCTGCGAGGCGCTCGGCAAGCTGGGCAAGCCGACCACCAGCGTCATCGACACGCTGGTCGTCGAATCGAAGCGCGGCAACGCGCAGGGCGCCGCCGCGATCGCGCTGGCCCGGCTCGGCAAGTTCGACGACATCGAGAAGCCCGACAAGCTGCTCAAGGACAAGGACGCGAAGCTGTGGATGATCGACGCCTGCGCGATTGCCGGGAAGATGCTGCCCGAGGCGATCGCGGCGGGTCTGGACAAGAGCGAGCGAGACGAACGCGTGCGCATCGCGGCGGTCGAGGCGATTGCGGCCCTGCACCCCGGCGAGCCGGACGGCGCAGTAACGTTCCTGATGAACGCGTCGCAGGACAAGAGCTTGCGCGTGCGCGCGGCCGCCATCGACACCTGCCTCGACATCTGGGCGGCCAACGTGATCCCGGTGCTGATCGACCGGCTCGAGCACGAAGAGGGCCGGCTGCAGCTCGACGCGTTCCTCGCGTTGCGCGTGATGACGAAGAAGGAGTTCGGCTTCGATGCGGTGCAGTGGAAGACCTGGTGGAACTCGCAGAAGGACAAGTTCGTGCCGGTGAAGAAGCCGGACGACAAGTGGGGTCCGCAGCTGCTCGACCCGAGCAACGGTGCGGGCACGGCCGGCGAGAAGAGCACAGCCACGTTCTTCAACATTCCGATCGTGACGACGGCGCCGATCTTCTGCTTCGACGTGTCGGGCTCGATGAAGAATCCGGCCAGCCCGAACAAGGGCATCACCAAGATCGAGTACGCGTGCGACCATTGCCTGGCGGCGCTGCAGAATGTGCCGGAGAAGACGAAGTTCAACATCCTGCTGTGGCGCTACTGGTCGGGCTTCCCGCCCGAGACCGAGGCGCAGTGGAGCTTCCCGCGCATGGTGCCGGCCAACCGCAAGACGCTGCAGGAGGCGAAGTCGTTCGTCGGGCAGATCGAGCCGAAGGGTTGGGGCGATTTCTATGGCGCGCTGACGCTGGCGTTCGCCGATCCCGACGTCGACACGATCTTCTTCCTCTCGGACGGCGGCGCATCGCGCGGCGAGTACGTGGTGGATGACGAGTTGATCGATGCGCTGGTCAAGGCCAACCGCTTCCATCGCGTGGTGGTGCACACCGTGCTGACCGGCACGACCGGCGCCGACGCGAAGTTCATGCAGAACCTCTCGAACGCAACCGGCGGCATCTTCCGCATGGTGGACCCGGCCAAGGACTGAGCCTCCATCTCCCGGCGACAATTCGCATCGCGTGGGCGCCCTCTGGTTGCAGAGCGCGCCCACGTGGCGTTTCCAATGCAGGCGTTGCGCTACGATATGTTGACGCATGGTTCGCTCGCTCCACCCGGGCGGTGACACCCCCTTTACGAAGCTTCACCCCCACTTCACCCCGCTTCACTCCATTTCACGGCAAAAGGACCCCGTGTTTATGGGGCTCCGCGGGCGACTCGAGTGGGTCTTGCAGCTTGAAGCCCACGGGCTGCCGCCCGTGGGCAAGCGC
Organism: Planctomycetota bacterium; assembly: GCA_050249295.1. Lineage (GTDB taxonomy): Bacteria > Planctomycetota > UBA8742 > SKZP01 > SKZP01 > JBFWQT01. Next base: position 2,185 of record JBFWQT010000236.1, on the reverse strand, counting down.
ACAAGACGCACAAGCTGAATCGGGCACGGGCATGATTGCACTGCATCCGGGCGCAGCCGCGTTGCCCACGGGCCGCACGCAGCCCGCGGGCTTCTTCAAGGCGCAACGGGACGTCCCTGTGCGCCAAATGCGTCGCGGCCGAGCCGGGGGTGCAGGCCCGATGCGGGCTGAAACTAGAGCAGCGAGCGCCAAGGAGCGGGCACCGCGCACGTTGTGCTCTCGAACCCGCGCGTTGCCCATTGTGATGAACGCGCAGCGGATTCGTGATCGCAACGTCGTTCGGACCCGCTGGCTCGCGCACGCGGCCCTTGTTCTGGCGCGCACGCGATTGTCCGATCGCATGAGTTTGTCACGGATGACGGCGCCACAGCGCCGACCCGGCGGTACCAGGTTCAGGAAAACTGTGCAGACACAAACGGCGTAAATCAGAAATTCAAACGGCATAAGTCGGGCCTTTGAAACACAACATCCCCCTCTGTATTGAGGAATGTCCTAACTTCGGGGCCGATTTCTGCCTCAAGTGTCTGCGCCATCTGGACTAGAAAAAATATTAGCTAAATTGGACCGATGTCAGAGCCCGGCGGCGGCTGCGGACCTCGGGGTTTCACGTCCTCCTGCCCTGTGGCGCACCTGCCGACCGACCGGCCGGTCGTCCGTGCCTGGCAATTCGGTGCGCCCCGTGCTACCACCGCGGGTTCTCCACCATGCCTCCCGCGCCCGCCCATGGCCGCTGACTGGACTCCACTCAAGGTGCTGATCGCGCTGCCCGACAGCGGCAGCTTCGATCCGGTGCGCGCCACGCTGCGTCGCGTGTGCCAGAAGTGCGGCTGCGATGCAGTCGAGATTGCGCGCTCGTTCAACCGGCGTGAGTACTGGCCGAGGTTCCGCGCGGCCGTCGGTGACTGCGTGCTCGTCATCGCCGACCTCAGCCCCAGCGACGACAACACGTCGGGCGGCGGCGGGCCGGCGGTCGATGTGGTGGTGGAAGCGACGGTCGCGCGCGAGGTGAACGAACTGCCGGTCTGGGTGCTGAGCTCGGCCAGCGGCGACCCGCGACCGATCCTGTTCCGCGATGATCGCCTGTTTGTGTACGGCAGCGGTCGTCGCGCGGTGCAGGCGCTCGAAGAGGAATTCAACGACGCGCTGCGCGAGTTCGTCGGCGACTGGGCGGTGGGCAACGGCACGCTGCCGCCGTGGGAACGCGAAGCGGCGAAGAAGAAGGCGGCGGCGGCGGCTGCGGCAACACCGGCGGCCCCGGCGGCGGCTGGCTCGGGCTCGCGCGGCAAGACCACCCGTCGCTACTCGCTGGAACCCGCCGCGCCCGTGAAGAAGAAAGATGAAGAGAAGGAAATCGTCATCAGCAAGGGCGTGACGAACTCCGACGTGCATCTCGTGCCGGCCGGGCTCGACGCCGAAGCCGAGGAACTCGACGGCATGCTGATCACGGCCGGCATCATCGCGTTCGACCTGCCCGACCCCGATGCCACGCGCGGGCCGACGATCGCCTCCGAGCCTGCGCTGCGGCCCGTCTCGCTGGCCCCGCGGCCCGAGCTGACCAAAGACCTCGACGGCCACAACGGCCACATCACCACCTGCGTGACCGCGCACGCCGAGGCCGGCATCGCACTGTCGGGCGGCGAAGACGGCGTGGTGATGCTCTACGATCTGCAGCGGCTGCGTCGCCTCGGCCCGCTCGAGCTGCACCGCGGGAGCGTCACCGGCCTCTCGATGAACCTGCGCGGCAACCGCGCGGTGAGCACCGGCGCCGACGGCAAGGCCGGCATCTGGAACATCGAATCCAGCGGCGTCGGTCTGGAAGACGACATGGTCGTGCACCGCGATGGCGCACGCTGCGTCGTCGTCCTGCCGATCCGCTCGCAGCAATTGCGCGTCGTCACCGGCAGCGAGGACGGCGAGATCGTGAAGTGGAACCTGACGCGCAAGGAGCCGAGCGATCACTGGCGCGCGCACGACGGCCCGGTCAACGCGCTCTCGATGAGCAACGACGGCGGCCGCGTGCTGTCGGGCGGCGACGACTCGATGCTGGTGCTGTGGGACATGGCGACCGGCCGCGACATCATGATGCTGACGCGCGCGCATGTCACGCCGATCCGCACCATCGCGCTGTCGTTCGACGGGCACCGCGCGATCAGCGCGAGCGAGGACGCCTGCAAGCTCTGGGACC
>JBFWQT010000235.1:0-10256 GCA_050249295.1 Planctomycetota bacterium | reverse complement strand
ACGCCCGGCAGCAGGGAAAACGGGTTCGTTTCGTCACAATCCACCGTCGGGTCGAACAGGTCGTCCGACTCGTCGAGCTTCTCCTTCAACTGCTGCTGCCGCGCGCAGTGCCACTTCCATTGCATCGTCTTCGAGCGACGCGCCTGCATCGCCGCGTCACCACGCGCGTAGCCGAAACCGTCGAACTGCAGCACGTCGGCATGCAGCTTGTCGCGCTCCTGACGCGCCTTCTTCATCTTTGCGAGGCTGGCCGTCGCGCGGTGCAGCTCGCGTTCGATCGACGCGCGGTAGCGCATGATCCGGTTGAACACCTTGTCATCGAAGTCCGGCGACGTCAGATCGTTCTCCGCCAGGAACTTCGTCTCGGCCGCTTCCGCGCGCCGCCGTCGCCACGTCGCGGAGGCGACGATGTCGGCCAGTTCCTCCTCGGCCGCGTTGGTCGGCTCGGGTTCGAGTGCGAAGCGCACATCGAACTTCATCCGATCCCACTTCTCGGCGTCCTCGTTCGGCCCGACCGCCTGCTCGGCGGTGAGCCCGTGCTTCCACGCGTTGTATCGGCTGCGCGTCTTGCCTTCGGGCGTTCGCGGCCCGGTCGACTTCTGCGCGTTGAGGCGATTGGCCTCGTTCTGTTTGTCGGTCGTCATACCAGTAGCCCAATGGGTCCAGGCGGGGCCGAAGAAACAACAACAGCCCCTCTGTAATGAGGATTGTCACAACTTGTTGTGCAATCGCGCCGGAGGTTTAGGCTGCGAAAGGGGTTAGCGAAGCCTGGCTAAATTGGACCGATGTCAGAGGCCGGGCGGGTGCCCTTGCCCTTGCCCTTGCCCTTGCCCTTGCCCTTGCCCTCCTGCGTTCCGTCCGCTTGAGGCGAGCCGGGGATGTCAATCCCCGGAGGGGAACAGCGCGAGCCTGGAAGACCCGGCAGGAGCGCACGCCGCTCCCCCTCCGGGGATTACATCCCCGGCTCGCCGGGATCAGGGCAAGGGCAAGCGCAAGGGCAAGGGCAAGGGCAAGGGCAAGGGCAAGGGCAAGGGCAAGGGCAAGGGCTCCAGCCATCCAGGGGCGTCCGTTAAAGTTGGCGCCAGTGACTTCCGTCCCCGGCTCGCCCCGAACACGAAACACTGGCGCTACAATCTGCGCGCCGATTGCATTCGAATCACCACCACCGATGCGCGCATTGTTGCAGCGAGTCAGCCGGGCTTCGGTGCGCGTCGATGGCGCCGTCGTCGGGGAGATCGGCCCCGGCCTGCTGGTGCTGCTCTGCGTGATGGCCGGCGACACCGACGACGATCTCGACTACGTCGTGCGCAAGACCGCCGGGCTGCGCATCTTTCACGACGCGGATGGCCGCTTCAACGAGTCGGTGGTGGACACCGGCGGCTCGTTGCTCGTGGTCAGCCAGTTCACGCTCGCGGCGCAAACGCGCAAGGGCCGACGGCCGGGCTTCTCCACCGCGGCGGCTCCCGACATCGCGTCGGCGATGTGTGACCGCGCCGTGGCCGCGTGGCGCGCGCAGGGCCTGACCGTCGCCACCGGCACGTTCGGCGCGAAGATGTCGGTCGAACTGGTCAACGAAGGGCCGGTCACGATCTGGCTCGACTCGCGCGACGACGCCTCGTGACCTGACGCCACCGCGTCGTCGTTCAGCGCCCGAGCCATTCGCGCACCGCATCGCGCAGGCTCGCCAACCGGATCGGCTTCGAGATGTAGTGGTTCGCGCCAGCCTCCAGGCAGCGCTGGCGGTCGCCGGGCATCGCCATCGCGGTCAGCGCAATCATCGGCACGTTGGCGAGTGTCGCAATGCCGCGCATCCGTCGCATCGCCTCGAGCCCGTCCAGGTTCGGCATCTGCACGTCCAGCAGGATCAGATCGGGCGGCTCCGCCGTCGCCACCGCAACCAGCTGGATGCCATCGACTGCCACCCGGGTCTCGTATCCGGCTGCCGTCAGCATCGCCTGGATCGCCTCCGCGGCGATCGCGTTGTCTTCCGCCACGATGATCAGCGGCGGGTCCTCCGGCGACCGGGTCCGCGACGGCGCGCGTTCCGCGGCGGTTGCAGCAGCCGGCTCCGATGCGCCGGGCACGCTCGCGCCCCCGGCACGCACGTGGCCGTTCGGCGAGTTCCAGGGCAGCGACAGCGTGAAGCGGCTCCCTTCGCCGACCTTGCTCTCCAGCGCCACCGAGCCGCCATGCAACTCGGCCATGCGCTTGACCAGCGACAGGCCGAGCCCGGATCCCGCTTCCCGCCGCAGGCTGGTGTCGAGTTGCACGAATGGCTGGAACAACCGCGGAATCAGCTCGGCGGCAATTCCCGGCCCCTCGTCCCACACGGTCAGGCGCACCTCCGACCGGGCCTCGTCACCCGCCACGTCGAGTCCGATGCGCTTGCCGGTCGGGGAAAACTTGATCGCGTTGCCGAGCAGGTTGACCAGCATCTGTTTGAGCCGGCGATCGTCGGCGATCATGCGGATCCCCGGCGGAGCAATGGTGAACTCCAGCTGCTGATTGCGCGCCGTGGCATTCGGCCGCGTGAGCCGGAGCGCCGACTCGCACACGGCCTCGAGGTCACAGTGTTGCAGCTCGAGCTCGATCTTCCCGGCCTCTCCCTTGGCCACGTCGAGCAGGTCGTTCACGAGGTCGAGGAGGTGGTGGCCGCTCTCGAACACCTGGTTGACCATGCGCTCCTGGCGATCGTTGAGCTCGCCGCAGACCTTTTCGCCGAGCGCTTCGGAGAGCATCAGGATCGCATTCAGCGGCGTGCGCAGTTCGTGGCTCATGCCAGCCAGGAACGCGTCTTTCTGGTGCGACGCGGTCTCCAGCGCGCGATTGGCAACCGCGAGTTCGTCGCGGCTGCGCCGGGCCTCATCGAGCGCTGTCTTCAGTTCGGTGAGGTCGATGCCCTCGACCAGGATCTGCTCGACGCGCGAGTCGGCCCCCAGCAGCGGGCGGATGATCAACTCGAGGTAACCCGCCTTGCCGCCGCTCCCCAGTGTGGCGCGGCTCTCGACGCCGGCACGCGCCAGTTCGACACCACGCGCCACGCCCGCGATCGACTCGGACGAGGCAAACGGCGCAATCAGGCCGAGCAGATTGCGCCCGACCAGTTCCTCGCGCTTCAACGGGAACATCGACAGCGAACGTTGATTGAGTTCGACGACGCCGCCGTCCGGGTCGAGCAGCGTCAGGAAGTGGCTGCCTGAGTTGAACACCGCTCGCATATGAGCTTCCGCCGCGCGACGCTGGCGATTCTCCAGATGAAACCGCCGGCCGAGCACCAGCGTGGCGCAGCAGAGCGCCCCCGCCAGGATAGTGGCCGACACCGCGTGCGCCGTACCGAGGTGCAAAAGCCCCGTTTCCACGATGACCTTGTCGAACACGGCAATCATCACCGGAAGCAACCCGGCCGGCACGAGCATGCGCCGCAAGAACGCACCCGATGGCTGCGGATTGGTCACGTAGGCGGCCAGGCCGGTCATCGAGATTGCCGGGAGCACGCCAAGGCACAGCAGGCCCAGCGCCGCGGCGGTGTGAATCGCCATGCCGCGGTAGAACGGGATGTCGACTTCCAGCGTGCCTCCGAGCGCGTGACCGGACACGCCGAGCAAGCCGATGGCGCCGAGCACGAGCGCCAGCAAGTGGGCGCCCCGTTCACACATCGGGATGCCGCGGCGGATCAGCAGCAGCGCGGTGCCGGCCAACAGGAATCCGGTCGCTGTCCCCGTTGCCACGATGGTCGTCTCGAACACCCGCGGGACGTCCAGCAGGCTGACAATCGCGGTGCCGGTCACAAGCCCCGCCAGCAGACGGACGGCACGCAGCCTCCACGGGGCGGCCACAGACGGCATGGGCAACAGACACAACGCACTGCCGCAGGCGATGAGCAGCGCAGCCGTGATCGGCGACATCCCGGGGCGGCCGGGAATCAGAGTGACCAGGCCGCTGATCGCCGGGATTGTGTGCGCGATCAGCACCACCGCCCCGACAGCAATCACGAGCACACCCGCACCTGCCGACAGGCGATAGTGGATGAGCTCCTGTTGCGGGGACGGCTTCATTGACTTATGTGATATTCCGCCGCGTTTTTAAAGCACACGTACCCGGAATACATGAGTAGACTAGCACATCGTGCGATGCAATTCGACAGGCGGCGCGCCGCGTGCGGTCGCGATGTCGCGAAGCGTATCCAGACAACTGTCGTCGTGCCGCGCTACGCGCGCCGGCCCAGCAGCGCCGGGCCGTCTTCCTGCAGCATCTTCGTCAGCCGCTCGATCGTGATCAGCCCGCGGAACCGCCCGTCCGGCTCGACCACCGGTACCGGGTTGATCTGGAAATCCTGCATCCGCCGCACCACCGCCCACAGGCCGTCGCCGGGCATGACCCACGGGTAGCGCGTCATCAGGTTGCGCACCGGCGACGCCGCGCTGCCCTGCATCGACTCGGCCATCACCAGCGTCAGCGATGCCCAGCCCACCATCCGGCCGTGTTCGTCGATCACCGGCATGCCGCGCAACTGGCGCGACGCGAGCACCTGCTGCACCTCGCTCACCGGCGTGGACGGGCCGATCACCGGCAGATCGGTCTGCATGCCGTCGCGCGCGGCATGCCGCTCGAACACCGTTCGCGCCACTGCGTGCTGCACCTCTGGCGCGGCCATCATCTGCAGATACAGCGCGATGATGATCAGCACGCCGCCGAGCAACATGCCGGAATCCAGCAGCAGGTACAGGCCGAAGAGCAGGAAGATCAGGCCGACGGTGCGGCCCACACCGACCGCGACCAGCGTGGCGCGCAGGTGGCCGAGGCGCGGCGTGAGCAACGCGCGGAGGATCCGGCCGCTGTCCATCGGGAAGCCCGGCACGAACAGATTGAGGCCGCCGAGCAGCAGGTTGATCGAGCCGATGATCACGACAATGTCGGTCGCGTCGCGCACCACAATCGTCGCTTGCGTCTGCCCCGCGGCAGGCAGCCCGAAGACCGCGCCGAGCTGCGAAATCACTGGCCCGGGCCCGGCCCAGATCATGATCAGCGCGGCGGCCACCAGATTGACGGCCGGCCCGGCGAACGCCACCAGCCCCTCGTGCAACGGCCGTTCCGGCATGCGCCGCATCCGCGTCAGACCACCGAGCGGCGTGAGCAGGACTTCAATCACCTCGGCACCGAAGCGCCGGGCGACAATGGCATGCGCGAACTCGTGCGCGAGCACCGTGAGGAACAACCCGCCGAACAGCAGGAACTGCCCGGCGACCAGCCCCGACTGCGTGGCCGCGTACGGCAGTGCCGTGAGCAGCACCACCCCGAGAAACAGGAGCAGCGTCCAGTGGATGCGCACGGGAACGAACTGGAACATGCCTCTCCGGCGGTAGCCGACCGCGCGGCCCGTTTATCGCATGCGGGCGCGCCACCGGCGACCGGAATGCGACGTTGACATAGTGAGCGAGCGTTGATGATGACCCCGACTCCGATGAGCGACTCGACGACGACGAAGCCGGCACGGCCGTTGTGGGTGCGACTGCTACGGTCGGCCACGCGAGTCGTGCTCGGCCTCGTTGTGCTGCTGCCGGCGATCGTCTGGCTGTTCGGTCGCACGTACATCTACCACCCGACGCACACACCCCTGGCAGCGCGGCGGGCGCTGGCGTCGCGTCCGCAGTGGAGCGAGCACTCGCTGACCGCCAACGGCCAGACGCTGGTCGGCATGCGTCGCGCGCCACTCGCCGGTGGGGCCGCCACGTCCACGGCCGCGACATGGGCCGTGTTCTGGGGTGGCAACGCCGCGTCGATCGACGCCAACGTGCACATCATGGACATCGTCCGCGGCAAGCTCGACCTCGGCATCGACGTCCACGCGTACCGCGGCTACGACGAGTCGACCGGCTCGCCGAGCGAGGCCGGCATCCTGTCGGACGCGCGCGAACAACTGGCCGCGTTGATGCGCGACGAATCGGTGACAGCCGATCGCCTGGTGCTGATCGGGCAGTCGCTCGGCACCGGCGTCGCGTTACGCCTGGCGGCCGAGCTCTGCACCGCCGGGACGCCGCCGGCCGCGGTGGTGGCGGTCTCGCCGTACACGTCGATGTCGAACGTGTTCGATGACACGCTGCGCGTGCCGCTGGTCGGCTGGGCGCTGGTCGACTCGTGGCGCAGCGATGCCGCCGTCGGCGCGATCACATGCCCGGTATTGTTGATCCACGGTGGTGCGGACACGCTGATCCGCCCGTGGCACAGCCAGCGACTGGCCGCGATGTTGGGCGAGCGTGCGACGCTGAAGCTGGTGCCGCGTTGCGGGCACAACGACATCTGGGAGGAAGCGACGATCCGCGAGGTGCATGCGGTGCTGGCCGCGCATGCCCGTTGAGGGCCGCAAGTGGGATCGGGATCAGTTTCCGTTCCGGGCTGCGACCGCCAGGCAGCTCGACCAGAGCCGGACTTCATCATCATCATCATCATGCGGGTCACTCGTCCTGGCATGCTCACGATGCGCCGTCTGCGTGTATTGCGGCCTTTCCATTTGTGAGCTTGGCCTTGCCTCACGTTCGTCATACTCGCCCGGCGTGGCGTGATCATGCGCCGAAAGAATGACTGCAAGCGCTTTGTGCCAAAGAGGATGCGGATTCCTCGCCTGGCCCCGCGAGCGGCACTCGCCTTGCAACTGGTTTGTCATGGCAATTCGCCATCCCTTCAAAAGGAATGACCACAATGCGCATGCTCAATACGATCAATGCCGCGGTGTGGGTGGGCGCAGCGGTGCTGTGTCTCGCCTTCCTCGACGGCAACCCTGCCTTTGCGCAGTGCTGAGGAGGCGGTGGTTCGCCGGCCCGTGGGGCCCGGCCTCGTCCAGTTACTCAACAGCCCGTTGTCCAGCAGACGCCTCCGACCGTGACGTGGCAGCAGGGGACCGTGGTGGTGCCGACCGCCGAGCCGGAGACGGCCGAAGCGGAGACGACCGGCAGCGGTTCGTCGTCGTCGTCGTCGGATGCGAAGCCCGCGAACCCGATGGGCGCGTGGGAGAAGGCCCGTGCGAAGAACAAGGACACCGCGGTCGAGACGATCGACAAGATCGCCGAGGGCGTGGACGGCAACCAGTTGATGGTGCTGTTCGTCTACACCGAGAGTGAAGACCGCAAGTTCGCCCGCGCCACCGAGGCCAGCAAGACCTTCGAGGCCGAGGTGCTGGGCAGCTTCGACGTGGCGACCGCGCTGCAGGGCACGCGCAACGTGCGCCTGAACGGCGAGGAGCTGAGTCGCGAGGTGAAGAAGACCTACGGCATCGCCAACGGCGCGCCGCAGATCATCCTCATCGACCCGACCGGCAAGGTTCTCTTCAAGGGCAACGCCGGCACGAGCGCCGCGGTGCTGGTGAAGATGATCGAGTCGGCCCGCGAGCACGTCGACAAGCTGGTCGCGAAGCGCGACGAGGCGAAGTGATGCCGGTGAGGTGACGTCAGGTGACGTCAGGTGACGTGACGTGATGTACGTGACGTGACGCGCCGGTCGCTGACGATGCAATGCATGTGATGCTGGCGAGTGCTCCGCGGAGTGCTCGCCAGCATCCGTTTCGGGTGCCCGGTGCCAGGACGCCGACTACACCAGGTTGCGCACCGACAAGCGCTGCAGCCAGTCGCTGGGCGTCAGGCCGCCGTCGTCGAGGATGTCGGCAAAACGCGACCGCGCGGTGGCGATGAACGCCTCGTCGTCGGCGCGGTGATGCACCACGTCGCGCACGCCGGGGGCCGCGCCGGGCGGGTTGCAGAAGAACGCGCGGAACGCCGACGAGGCCAGCTTGCCGGAGCCGAACACCAGCGTCAGGCCGTCCGGGTCAGCGCTGTCCGGCGAGTCCCACAGGACGAGCATCGGGTACGTCTTGCGGCGCGTGAGCAACCAGCTGACCACGCACCAGAAGCCGACGTCGCCCGCGTCGCGCGCCGGCGGCAGGCGCAGCGCGCAGCCCGACGAGCCGGTGCCGCGCAGCGACTCCGAGAGGTTGTGCAGCACCGCGAACCGGCGCGGATCGTCGCCGCGGCCGAGCTGGCGCGACCAGAAGATCGGACTGGTCTGCTGCGTCAGGTAGTTGTGCAGCCACGCCTGCAGCGAGGGCGGATCCATCATCACCTTCAGCGACGAGATCCGGCTGAGCAACTGCTTGAGGTCGACGTCCGGGCTGACCAGCGTGCCCGAGAGGCGCGAGATGGCCGTGAGGAAGTTGCCGAACACGGCGGGCAGCAGCATCACGCTGTCGCCGTCGAAGTACTGCTGCTCGGCCACGGCGGCGATGGCGAACGGGTAGCGCCGGCCGACCGCATCGAAGCTCGGGCGGATCACGCCGGCCAGCAGCCGCGCGCCACCCGGCGGAATGTAGAAGAACCGCACGGGCGGGCGCTCGTCGAAGCTCAACGCCCAGCGGTCACCCAGTTCGCGCGCCGCGTCGGTGATTCCGTCGTTGAACCACCCTTCGAGGAGATCGACCGCTTCGTACCGTGCATCCTGCTGGATGAACTCGCGGTACACAGGCAGTTTGCCGAAGGCGCAGACCGGGAAGTGCGTGCTCATGGTGGCCGGAGGTGGCAGCAGCAGCGAAGTGCTGGATTCTAGGTTTGCGCGGCCCCGAAGTGGAGAACGTTCTGGCGCCGTCGCGCTCAGCACGCGCAGTCCCCGGCACACGTTCAGCGCAAAAACCCCTCCGGGGACTGACGTCCCCGGCTCGCCTGGTGGATTGATTGTTGTTCGCCCGGCGGATTGATTGCGCTCGCCCGGCGGTGGAGTGCGGTGACTCTTCAGCCCTCAGCCCTTCGGCGCACTCGTGATCGTGCGGCCACCCTCGCGGCCCGCTCGCTTGCGCTCGCGGCTCTTGTTGCCCGCGGACTCACCCGGATCGCAATTCACCGCCCCGGCAGTACAATCGGGTCGATGGACTGCGCGTTCCACGGAGCGCCACGATGCGCCAGCACCGCAACCCGGTGTACGTGGTGACGGCCGACTGCAACGGCCTCGACCTGCCCGGCTTCATCGCCCGCGTCGATCCACACCTCGACCGCAACGCCGCCATCCAGCTCGTGCGACGCGGCGGCGTGACGATCGATGGCCACGGCGTGTACCGCATCACCACGCGCGTGCAGCGCGGCCAGCACGTCAGCTGCCACATCCCGCTCGAGCCGCCACGCCGGCCGGTTGCGCAGGCGATCGACCTGCCGGTGCTCTACGAGGACGAGCACCTCATCGCGATCAACAAGCCGCCGGGTGTGGCCACCCACCCCTCGCCCGGCCAGCCCGACGGCACCGTGATCAACGCGCTGGGCGACCACCTGCGCGACGCCGGCGGCGACGATCCGCAACGGCCCGGCGTGGTGCACCGCCTCGACATGGACACCAGCGGCGTGCTGGTGCTGGCGCGCAGCCGGGTCGCGTACGAGTCGCTGGTCGCGCAGTTCAGTTCGCGCGAGGTGACCAAGCGCTACATCGCGGTGGTCTACGGCCGGGTCGACGAGCGCATTGCGCAGATCGACGCACCGATCGGGTCGCATCATCATCCGCGCCGGCGCGCGATGCAGGTGGTGCGCGACGACGGCCAAGAGGCGATCACCGACGTGCAGGTGGTCGAACACTTCGGCGACGCGTTCACGCGGCTGGAGTGCCGGCCACTGACCGGCCGCACGCACCAGATTCGCGTGCACCTTCGCCACGTCGGTCATCCGGTGGTGGCCGACCCGACCTACGGCGGTGGCCACCGGCTGCCGCGGTTCAGCGACTACGGTCTGCCGGTGGAACTGCGCGAGGGTCTGGCGCCGGACGCCGATCCGGATGTGGTGATGCACCGCCAGGCGTTGCACGCTGCGTCGATCCGCCTGCGGCATCCGCTCAGCAACCTGCCGATCTTCATTGCGGCGCCATTGCCCGACGACATGACGCTGCTGCTCGACGTGATCCGCCACACCGACCGGCGTCGGCGGCGCGGCGACAATCCAGCCGCATAGCAGGCGAGCGGGGGGGCTTGCACGACGCACGCCAACAAGAGCCGCGAGCGCAAGCGAGCGGGCCCTGAGGGCCGCGCGATCACCAATCCGCTGTTGACTGTGCATTCAACGCGAGGCGGATGGCGAGTCCGCGCGCTCCGGTCAGAGCCGCGCCGGGGCGTATCAGAAAGCGCAGCGCGAGGCGGATTCGCAGACGTGGGGCCTCGGGGCCCGCTCGCTGGCGCTCGCGGCTCTCGTCCGACACCCCGGACATCTCGCTGACGACTGCTCGCACCACCGGCTCGCGCG
>JBFWQT010000234.1:0-10293 GCA_050249295.1 Planctomycetota bacterium | reverse complement strand
GGCGTTCATGGTGGCGCAGAAGATGCGGCCCGACGACGGCCCGACGCGCGTGTTCCTCGCGCGCATCCAGCGCTTCTCGCGCCAGGCGCCGCCGCCCAACTGGGACGGCAGTGTCGAGCTGCCGGTGAAGTGACGTGACGCGACGTGACGTGACGGCGCAGATCGGTGTGCACAGGTTTGCCGATGCAGCACGCCCACGACGGGAAGAACGAACGACGGAACGAACGGAAGCATGGGCGCAACTCGTGACGACAACAAACGAGAAGCGGGAGGCAAGATCGGCTCGCCTCCCGCTCCTCGTTCATCCGGATCAGCGCAGGGCGCCCGCGACCTCGGCGGCCGCGTCGTCCTTGATGTCGGTGATCATCGTGTTGCTGGTGAGCACCAGGCCGGCCACGCTGGCGGCGTTCTGCAGGGCGCTGCAGACCACCTTGGTGGGGTCGATGATGCCGGCCGCGAGCATGTCCACGTACTTCGCGGCGCGCGCGTCGTAGCCGCTGTTGGGGTTCGAACTGCCGCGCGCGATGATCTCCTCGACCACGACCTCGCCGTCCACGCCGGCGTTGGCCGCAATCTGCGCGGCCGGGCGGCGCAGCGCCTCGATGATGATGCGACGGCCGTGCTCCTCGTCGTTGCTGAGGCTCACCTTCTTCACGGCGTCGATGGCGCGCAGGTAGGCGACGCCGCCACCCGGCAGGATGCCCTCCTCGACGGCCGCGCGCGTGGCGTGCAGGGCGTCGTCCACGCGCATCTTCAGTTCCTTCATCTCCAGCTCCGAGGTCGCGCCGACGCGGACCACGGCCACGCCGCCGGTCAGCTTGGCGAGGCGTTCCTCGAGCTTCTCGCGGTCGTAGTTGGAGGTCGTCTTCTCGATCTGCCCGCGGATCGCGGCGGCGCGCGAGTCGAGCAGCGTCTTGTCGCCGGAACCCTCGATGATCGTCGTGTTGTCCTTGTCCACGCGGATCTTCTTGGCGGTGCCGAGCTGCTCGAGCTCGAGCTCTTCGAGCTTCATGCCGAGGTCTTCGGTGACCGCGACGCCGCCGGTGAGCACGGCGATGTCCTCGAGCATGGCCTTGCGACGGTCGCCGAAGCCGGGCGCCTTGACGGCGCAGATGTGCAGGATGCCCTGCAGCTTGTTGATCACCAGCGTGGTCAGCGCCTCGCCTTCGATGTCCTCGGCGATGACCAGCAGCGGCTTGCCACTGCGAGCGGTCTTCTCGAGCAACGGCAGGAACTCGCGCAGGCTCGAGATCTTCTTGTTGTAGCAGAGGATCCAGGGCTCATCGAACTCGGTCACCATGCGGTTCGCATCGGTGATGAAGTACGGGCTGATGTAGCCCTTGTCGAACTGGTAGCCCTGCACGTGCTCCAGCACGGTCTCGCGGCCCTTGCCTTCTTCGACCGAGATCACGCCTTCCTTGCCGACCTTGTCGAAGGCGTCGGCAAAGATGTTGCCGATCGACTCGTCGTACTTGGCCGAGATGGTGCCGACCTGGGCGATCTCGCTGCGGCCCTTGACGTCCTGGCTGATCGCGCGGATCGCGGCGATCGCGGCGTCGGTGGCCTTCTGGATGCCGCGGCCGAGTTCGATCGGGTTGACGCCGCCGGCCACGACCTTCATGCCTTCGTCGAGGATCGCCTCGGCCAGCACGCAGGCGGTGGTGGTGCCGTCGCCGGCCACGTCGTTGGTCTTGGAGCAGACCTCGTTGACGAGCTTGGCGCCCATGTTCTCGAAGGGGTCCTGCAGCTCGATCTCCTTGGAGACGGTCACGCCGTCATTGGTGATCTGCGGGCCGCCGAACGACTTCTTGATGAGCACGGCATGGCCACTGGGGCCGAGCGTGCTCTTGACGGCGCGAGCGAGTTTGCGCGCGCCGTCGTGGATCTTGCGCCGTGCGTCTTCTTCGAACAGCAGTTGCTTGGCAGCCATGATTCTCGGTTCCTTGCGGTGATTCGGTTGCGGGCGTCTCGGCTCAGCTCAGCTCAGCTTTGCGAGGATCTCGCTCTCGCGGACAATCTTGTGCTCGACGCCGTCGATCTTGATTTCGTTGCCGGAGTACTTGCCGTAGATGACGGTGTCGCCGACCTTGACGCTGGGCTCGATGCGCTTGCCGTCGTCGGTGAGCTTGCCGGGGCCGACGGCCACGACGGTGCCGCTGGTCGGCTTGTCCTTGGCGGTGTCGGGCAGAATGATGCCGCCGGCAGTCTTCGTCTCGGCTTCGGTCGGCTTGATGACGATGCGGTCGTCGAGCGGGATCACCTTGCTCATGGTTGCAGTCTCCATTGCGTTCTCGGTCAGGTCAGTTGAGTAGTTCGGTGGTCAGGTTCGATGATGGTGCGGTGAGCGCGTCGGGTCCTTCTTTCCCACCTTCACCTTCAAGCCCACGGGCTGCGGCCCGTGGGTAAGGTTGCGATTCCGGACGACCTCGCGATTCTCGATCGACTCCGGTCGGAGCGTTACCCACGGGCAGCAGCCCGCGGGCTTGAATCGGATGAGTGATCGACCCGGTACGACGCGCGTCCTCGCAGTCGATCAATAGTCGTAGTCGTGGTCGTGGTGGTCGTGGCCGCCCTCCTCCTTGGGCTCGGGCTTCGTCACAATCACGCAGCCGGTGGTCAGCATCAGCCCGGCCACGCTCACGGCGTTCTGCAGGGCGTTGCGGGTCACCTTGGTCGGGTCGATGATGCCGGCCTCGATCAGGTCGCAGTACTCCTCGGCGTTGGCGTCCCAGCCGTACCCGACGGTCGACTTCTCGAGGATGCGCTGCGCGACGACCGCACCCTTCACGCCGGCGTTGTCGGCAATCTGGCGGATCGGGGCCTGCAGCGCGCGGGCCATCACCTCGCGGGCCAGCACCTCGTCGCCATGCAGCTCCACGCCGTCGAGCGCCGAGAGGGCGCGCAGCAGGGCGGTGCCGCCGCCAGGGAGAATGCCCTCCTCGATCGCGGCGCGCGTGGCGTGCAGCGCGTCTTCGACGCGGGCCTTCAGCTCCTTGGCCTCGGTCTCGGTGGCCGCGCCGACCTTGATCTCGGCGATGCCGCCGACGAGCCGGGCGAGGCGCTCCTGCAGCTTCTCGCGGTCGTAGTCGCTGTCGGTGTCGTCAATCTGGCGGCGGATCGCGGCGGCGCGGTCCTGGATCGCCTTCGTCTCGCCGATGCCTTCGAGGATCGTCGTGTTGTCGGCGTCGATGATCACCTTCTTCGCCGTGCCGAGCTGGCTCAGCTCGACCTTCTCCAGGTCGCCGCCAAGATCCTTCATGATCGCCTCGGCGCCGACGAGGATCGCGATGTCCTCGAGCATCGCCTTGCGGCGGTCTCCGTAGCCGGGGGCCTTCACGGCGCAGCCCGAGAGGATCGCGCGCATCTTGTTGACGACCATCGTGGCCAGCGCGTCGCCGTCCATGCTCTCGCTGATGATCAGCAGCGGGCGGTTGCTGCGGCTGACCTTCTCGAGCAGCGGGATCATCTTGTGCACGTTCGAGATCTTGTCCTCGTAGACGAGGATCAGCGGGTTCTCGAGCACGCACTCCTGGCGGTCCTGGTCGGTGACGAACTGGGGGCTCTGGAAGCCGCGGTCGAACTGCATGCCCTCGACGACCTCGATTTCCATCTCGGTGCCGCGTGACTCCTCGACCTGGATCACGCCGTCCTTGCCGACCTTGTCCATCGCGTCGGCGATGAGGGAGCCGACGCGCGCGTCGTGGTTGGCGGCGATGGTGGCGACCATCGCGATTTCCTTGGCGCCCTCGATCGGCCGGCTCATCTCCTTGAGCTTCGCAACGATCGCGTCGGCGCACTTGCGCAGGCCGCGCTGCAGCGCCATCGGGGCGGCGCCGGCGGTCACGCGCTTGAAGCCCTCGTTGAAGATCGCCTCGGTCAGCACGGTGGCGGTCGTGGTGCCGTCACCGGCCGAGTCGGATGTCTTGCTCGCGACTTCCTTGACCATCTGCACGGCGCAGTTCTCGGTCTTGTCGTCGAGCGTGATCTCCTCGGCGACGGTCACGCCGTCCTTGGTGATCTTCGGAGCACCCCAGCCCTTGTCGAGGATCGCGACGCGGCCCTTGGGACCGAGCGTGCTCTTGACCGCCTTGGCGAGCTTGATGACGCCCTGGTGGAGCTTTTCGCGCGCTTCCTGCTCGAAGAACAGTTGCTTGGCCATGATGTGTTGCCGGTCCGGCCGGTTGGTGGGTTGGTTTGCGTCTTGCGGATGAAAACGGGTGCCGCGACACGGAGTGCCAGCGGGCGGTACCCGGCAACAGAGCAAACGCTGTACCAGCCGACCGCCGCTCGGCGTCACTCCTAACCTGTTGGATTCAATATGTTTGCGGATTCGATTGTCATCGCTCGGCATGACAGGTTTGCAGCGGCCGCTGCCGTTCTGACAGTGTGGCAGGCCTGGCCGAGGTTTGAACCATCGTGGCGGCGCGAGTACCGTCACCAGCACCAATCGAGCCACCGGAGCGTGTGTCATGCCCTCGACCCTGCCTGCCCGCCTGCTGACGGCCGTTCTGGCGATGCTGCTGTTGCTGCCCGCCGCGACTGCCCCGGCCGATGACGACGACGACCCGGCACCGGTTGTGCTGACTGTCGGCGAGCCCCACAACGGCGTGATCGGCGACGGCGAGGGCGACGACTACATGGTCAAGCAACACTTCACCGTCACGCTGACCGCGGAGCAGGCCGAGGGCCGCACGCTGGAGTTCGGGCTGACCGCCCTCGGCGGCGGCGACAACCGCTTCACCAACGTGGACCCGATCTTCGTGGTGACCGCGCCCGACGGCCAGATCTGGTACTCCAACGCCGACAATAGCGGCGCCGTCGCGTGGACCGTGCGCCGCCGCATCCCCGGCATCGCGGCGCTGGCGCTGCCCGGCGAGTGGACGTTGCGCATGTGGTGCGTGAACAAGCCGCGAACGCCGTGGACCTACACGCTGCTCGCGCGCACGATCGAGACCACCGGCCGCGACACGGCTGCCGCTCCGGTGCGGCTGACCTCCGGCGTGACCACGTCGGGAAGCCTCGAGCCCGGCGACACGCGCGCCGACCCGCGCGGCGAGCCGCAGTACTACATCGACTGGTACGAGTTCGAGGTGCCGGCGGCTGGCGGGCAGTTGTCTATCGTGGCCACGTCGCCGGTGTACCTGGTGCGGCTGATCGTGGTCGGTCCGGACGGCAGCCGGCTGCCCGACGTCGCAGCCGCTCCAGAGCGCAACTCGGCGGTGCAGGCGCTGACCGCCGTCGCGGGCGTCTATCGCATCGCCGTCCGCTCGGGCAACAGTCGCTGGCGCGGCGCCTACACTGTTGTGGCCACGCTCACGGTGGTCAACGGCAAGCCGACGAGCGACTCGCCGCTGGCGTTGAAGCCGGACGAGCCGGCAACCGGCACGCTCGAATTCGGCGACTCCGGGTACCAGCCCGACCGGGAGCACGGCCTGTGGATCGACTGGTACGAGCTGACGGTGCCGGCCGGGCAACGCCTCGTGGCGCGACTGACGGCGTCGACGTTCATTCCGTTGCTCGTGCTGGTGCCGCCGGATGGCGGGGCCCCGACGCGTGCGGTCGGCGAGCGCGACATCACGGGTGCGTTCGTCGAGGTGCCGTCGGTGGCCGGTGTGTGGCGCATCGGCGCGTGCACGTACCAGGCCAACCATGGCGGCAAGTACGAGCTGACCGCCGTGTTCGATGCACTCGGCACGCCGACGGCCGACAGCCCGGTTGCGGTGGTGCGCGGGGCGACGGTCCACGGGTCGCACGTGCTCGGCGATTCGATCCGCACCGAGGATCGCTCGGAGTACTTTGTGGACTGGTACCAGCTGGATGCGACAGCCGGCGAGAAGCTGACGATCCGCACGTCGTTCCGCGGGCACATGCTCGGCAGGGTGATCGTCGTCGCACCCGACGGCAGCCAGACCGTGCACGGCCAGCGCGAGTTCAGCCTGACGGCCGTGGAGGGCACCTACCGCCTGGGCGTCACGCTGGATCTCGCGCGCGAGTCGCGCAAGTACGCGCCGATGACGTCGCGCTGGGACTACGACCTGACGGTCGCGAGCGCGGACAAGTGACCTCGCGACATCCTCACGCCTTGCCGTTGGCCGCTTCGCCGCCGCCGACCACCGAGTTCGGCATCATCCGCGGACGGAAGCGCATCAACAGGTTGGCCGTCACCTGCCGCATCGCAGTGACCAGGCGCACGCTGCCCGGTTCATGCACGAACGTCAGCGGGATCTGCGCCGACAATCGCGCGAGGCCGCCAATGAAGAACAGCACCTGCGGCGACGAGAGATGCAGGCCGAACAGCTCCATCGGTGGCGGCAGGAAACTCGCGCTCGACATCGTCGTCGCCATCATCATCACGCCCGAGAGTGCGCCGAGCACGCCGGCGTAGGCCTGCTGCTTCGCGGGCGGCGCGACGGCCAGCACGAGGTTGGTCATCACGAGGCCCGCGCCGGCCCACATGATGCCGCTGGTTGCGCTCTCGCAGTAGACGATCCACACGCTGCCCGGCGTGACGAACAGCCACGCCATCGGGTTCATGAACCCCATCACGATCGCGAGGCGCATCGCCGGCTTGTTGCCGTACCGATCGATGAACCGCCCCCACGGCCGCAGGAACGTCACCGCGGCGATCGTGGAGATCATGCCGCACAACTGTGTGTCGACCATTGTCATGCGCAGGTTCTGCAGCATGAATGGCTGCCAGAACGACGACGCGATGCCGCACGCACCCAGCCACCACAGCGAGAAGACGAGCAGCGCGAGGAAGCGGCGGTCGTGGAACGGCGCGTTGAGCTGCGCGCGCGTCGAGACGTGTTCGACCTCTTTCGGCCGCTCGCGCTGCTTGCGCAGGATCATCAGCCCGACGCCGCCGATGGCCGCGCCGACGACGAAGATCAGGGCGAACACATGCAGCAGCACGTGCGTGTCGGTGCCGCCGGTGAGCGACGCGACCCACTGCAGCAGCTGGCTGGCCGAGCCGTCGCGGCCGCGGGTGAAGTCGTCGACGATCTTTGCGGCGATCAGCGACGCGGCGAACCCGAAGACCATCAGCATGCGGTTGCGCGCCGCGAAGAACCGGCCGCGGATCCGCAACGGCACGGTGTCGGCCATCATGCCGGTCCACGCGTTGCCGGCAATCTGCTGCAGCGACATCGAGATGAAGATCAGCACGAGGAAGACCAGCAGCGCGACATCGAGCGGCAGCACGAACGGCAGGAACCCGATCGCCAGCGTCAGCGCGCGCGAGATGCCGGCCAGCCAGACCACGGCGCCGTTGCGCCGCGTGAGCCGCCGGGTGATCGCGACGCCGAGCGGCTGGAAGACCTGCGAGAGCTGCGCCAGCGCCGCGACCAGCCCGAACTCGATCGGCCCCGCGCCGAGCAGCTCGGCAAACTTGACGAGGAAGATCGAGCCGGCGCCGGCGATCGTGAAGTGGATCTGCGCGAACACGCCTTCGGTGGTCGAGAGCCGGAGCGTCGATCGAAGCGTGGAGTCGCGGCGTGGCATGCGGGTGCGTCAGGGTGTCGGCAGCGCGGCATTGCATGATCCGGCTGCCCGCGCGTCAACATGGGCCCCTCGGCAGTGGGATGCACGGGCGGACCACGAGGTGATTGCAGCCGGGCAGCCGACCGGCGATCATGGTGGGTCGAACACACACTCCGGCTGCGGGACGCAAACCCCGGGGCGGTTCGAACCGTAGAAGTCAGCGGCAACGCTCCGACTCTCCGGCGCTGCGGCGCCGATCCGACCGAGAGATAACCGATGCAACTATTGTCCGAGACCGTGATCGCACCCCTCCCGAACGGCCGAGTCGACTTCACGCGCCGCGGGCGCATGGCGTCGGTCGCTGTGATGATCGCGCTGCTGGTCGCGCTGATGCCGCTGGCCAACGTGGCGCCGGTGGCCGCGCAGGATCCGCCGGCCTCGGAGAGCGAATGGCCGCCGCTGCTCGATACGGCCGGGCTCGACAAGAACACGCCGAAGACGCTGGAGGAGGCGCGCCGGCTCGAGGAGGTCGTGCGCACGCTCTCCGCGAAGGTTCGCGCCGCGGCGGTCGGCCTGCGCGTCGGCCGGGCGGGCGGCTCGGGCACGATCATCTCGCCCGACGGCTGGATTGCCACGGCTGCGCACGTGACCGAGAACCCGAACCGCGAGGTGACGGTGTTCCTGTCCGACGGCACGCGCTTCCAGGGCCGCTCGATGGGCCTCAACCGGCCACGCGATTACGCGCTGGTGAAGTTCGATCCCGGCGATCGCAAGATCCCGTGGGTCAACATGGGCGACTCCGACAAGGTCGCGGTCGGCCAGTGGGTCGTCAGCATGGGCCACCCGCTGGGCACCGAGACCGACCCGTTCCGTCCGCCGGTCGTGCGTCTCGGCCGCGTGGCGCGCAACCAGCCGCGCCAGATCGTCGGCGACGGCCCGCTGATCAGCGGCGACTCGGGCGGCCCGATGTTCACGCTCAACGGCGAGCTGATCGGCATCAACGTCTCGATCCAGATTGCCAACGCGAAGATCAACAACGCCACGCCGATCAACCTGCTCAAGCAGAACCTCGACCGCTGCAAGTCGGGCGAGAAGTTCGGCGGCGACGGCGCCTCCTCGGCCGACCTGCAGGGCGCGATCCAGTCGGCCTACGGCCTGCTCGACGACGCCTCGCAGAGCAACGACCAGGCGAAGTTCGGCGAGGCCGAGAAGGCCTTCAAGGCGGCGATTGCGATGGACGAGTCGGGCGGTGACACCTGGTACCACCTGGCCTGCTGCTACACGCGCTGGTCCGGCTCGCTCGAGGGCGCCGCACAGGCCGCGAAGATCGACGCCGCGTTCGACGCGCTCAACAAGGCCGTGGACAAGGGCTGGGAGAATCTCGAGCACATGACGACCGACCGCGACATGGACGCGATCCGCGACATGGACCGCTTCCACGATGTGGTCGTGCGCATCCGCCGCAACAGCGGGCAGAGCGCGTACCTCGGTATTTCCGGAGACGACACCGCCGACGGCTTCCGCGTCACCAGCGTCGGCGAGCGCGGCCCGGCCGATCGCGCCGGCATCAAGCCCGGCGACCTGATCCAGAAGTTCGGCGAGACGACGGTCCGCACGGCTGCCGAGCTGCAGGCCGCGGTGCAGGCGGCGCGCCCCGGCGACGAGGTGGTGGTGTCGGGCACGCGCGAGGGCCTGGCGATGACCTTCACGGTCACGCTCAGCGGTCGCGAGGTGACCGGCCGCACGGTGACCAACAAGGATGACGGCGAGTTCCGCAAGGTGTTCGAGTCGATCTGCGCGGCGGCCGCGCGGGGCACGGCTCGCATCGCGGTCAATCGTCGCGCCGCCGGGTTCGCGATTGTAGTGCGCGCCGACGGCCTGCTGCTGGCGAAGAACTCCGACCTGCAGCGCGCGCAGAACATGACGGTGATCCTGGCGGACGGCCAGAACCTGCCCGCCACGCGCACCGCGTACGACGATCAGCTCGACCTCGCGCTGGTGCGTGTTGACGCCGAGAACCTCAAGCTGGATGTCGCGCCGCTCGCCGCGACGTCGGCCTGCCCGATCGGCTCGTGGCTGTTCTCGGTCAGCAACGATGCGGTGCCGTTCGCGGTGGGCGTGCGCTCGCTCGACGACTACCAGACGCTGCGCGCGTCGGACCGCCCGTACTTCGGCGTGATCGAGCCGCGCGAGTTGACCGGCTTCGCGGCCCAGACGATGGGCGTGGACGCCGGCCTGCTGGTCACGAAGGTCGAGCTGCGCAGTGGCGCCGATCGCGCCGGCCTGCGCGAGGGCGACGTGATCTACCGGATCGACAACAAGCCGATCGGCCGACTGCGCGATCTCGTCGCGGTGCTGCAGGATCACCGCGTGGGCGACACCGTCCGCGTCGAGGTGATGCGTAACCAGGAGTCGAAGTCGATCCGCGTGACGCTGACCAAGCGCCCCGGCACCGACGACGAGGGCGGCCTCGGTGGCCTGTTCAACCGTGGCGGCATGAACCAGATCAAGGGCCCGACGAGCAAGCGCGACAGCGGCTTCGGCGCGGTGATCCAGCATGACGGCATCGTCTTGCCCGACAAGGTCGGCGGCCCGGTGGTCAACATCGAGGGCAAGGTTGTCGCCATGAACATCGGCCGGTCGGACCGCACCAAGACCTACGCGCTGCCGGTCGAGGTGCTGCGCACCGCGACCGAACAGCTGATTGAACGCGCCGCGATGGGCGAGTGACCGCAAGGGCCTGCTTGAGTGTAGTGCAGGCTTCCAGCCTGCTTCTTGTGTGGTGCAGGCTTCCAGCCTGCTTCTTCCTGT
>JBFWQT010000233.1:0-10330 GCA_050249295.1 Planctomycetota bacterium | reverse complement strand
GCTGGTGTGCGTCGAGGTGCTCGAACATCTGGAGCAGCCTGTCGCGTTCCTGAAGGTGCTGCGCGCCAGCCTGGCTCCCGGCGGCAAGGCCTTCATCACTGCCGCCCTCAACGCAGCGCACACCGACCACATTTACCTCTACCGCAATCGTGAGGAAGTCTGGGAGCACCTCCGTGCCGCCGGCTTCACGCTGGAACAGTCCTTCGTCGCGGCGGCCTACGCGCCGCCCGGCCCGGACGTGCCGGTGCCACTGGCTGCCGCCTTCGTCGTGAGCTGATCGCGCATGTCGAATCCCTCTGACAAACCAACCTTGACCGGCCAGTACGTCGACCTGCGTCCGCTGACGCCCGACGATGCCGAGCTCACTTTCGGCTGGCGGCAGGGAGCCCGCGCGATCCTGCTCAACCAGGGCGCGCAGACCGTCGAGTTACAGCGCTGCTGGATCGCCGGCCGGCCGGCCGGCGAGTACAACTTCATCATCGAGACCAAGCAGCACCGACCGATCGGCATGCTCTCGCTCAGTGGCATCGACGCCGTGAGCCGCGTCGGCGAGCCGGGACGCTTCCTGATCGGCGACGAACCGGCCGCCGCTGGGCTTCCCGCCGCCGCCGAGGCGATGAAGCTACTCTACGAACTCGCCTTCGACACGCTGAAGCTGCGCCGCGTATGGGGCATCGTCGCCTCCGAGAACCGCCGCATGATCAAGTGGCAGACCTTCCTGGGCATGACTCAGGAAGGGCGCCTGCGTCAGCACCTGTTCATCAACGACCGCGTGCAGGACGCCATCGTATTCGGCCTGCTGGATGGCGAGTACCGCAGCGTCACGCTGCCCCGCCTTGAATCGCTCATCGCAGCCGCCCGGCTGCCCGTTGCCCCTTTTGCCTCTACGGAGTGAACCATGGCCAGCCAAGCAGCCGTCATCGAGATCATCTACCGCGCGTTGCGCAACCTGAACGAGGAACTCGAGGAGGACAGGCGCGTCGCGCTGTTACCCGACACGCGTTTGTTCGGCCCCGACGCCTCGCTCGACTCGCTGTCGCTGGTGTCGGTAATCGTTGATGTCGAGACGGCCGTGGCCGACGAGCTCGGTCGGGCCGTGAGCCTGACCGACGACACCGCGATGACCCAGAAGGTCTCGCCCTTCTCCAACGTCACGACGCTGGCCGACTATGTCGTCAAGCAGCTTGCGCAGGGCTGAACGGGGCGCCAGCGTGGGCAAGTACGAAGCCAGAAACGTTATCGTCACCGGCAGCAGCCGTGGCGTCGGCGACCTGCTGACGCACCACTTCCTCGACGAGGGCGCTACCGTCATCGGCGTGGCCCGCGGCCCGGCCACCTGTGCCCACGAGCGCTACCTCCACCACCAAGCCGACATCGCCGACCCGGCCGAAGTGCAGAAGTTGTTCGCCACGCTGCGCGCGACCGTCAAGACGATCGACGTGGTGGTCAATAACGCCGCAGTGCTGACCTCGCAGTACGCGATGATCATGCCGGCCGGCGCCGCCCAGGCGATGGTCAACCTCAACCTGCTCGCGCCCTTTCTCGTCGCCCGCGAGGCCGCCAAGCTGATGCGCAAGGCGAAGGCCGGCCGCATCATCAACATCAGCTCGATGGCCGTCAGCCTCGAGCCCGAAGGCGACTCGGTGTATGCCGCCTGCAAGGCCGGCCTGACGACGCTGTCGAACATCCTCGCCAAGGAGTTCGCATCCTTCACCGTCACATGCAACACGCTGGGCATCACGGCGATCGAAACCGACATGCTCAAGCAGCTGCCGCGCGACAAGATCGACGCGGTGGTGGCCCGCCTGCCGATCCCGCGTTACGCGACGGCCGACGACATCCTCAACGTGATCGACTTCTTCGCCTCCGAGCGCAGCGGCTACATCACGGCACAGACGATCTACCTGGGCGGGGTGCACTGAGGTGTCCTCCGCCCGCCTGGCGCCCGCCGCTGCCGGCCCCGTGTGGTCCGTCACCAACGGCGTGTTCGCGTCGAACTGCTACCTGTGCGCCACCGACGTGCCGGGCGAATGTTTCATCGTCGACCCCGGACTGGATGCCGCGCCCATCGAAGCTGCGCTGGCCGAACGGGGACTGAAGCCGCGCGCCGTGTTGTGCACGCACGGCCACTTCGACCACGCCGGCACGGCAGCGCACTTCCAGAAGCAGCATGGCTGCCCGGTGTACCTGCACGAGCGCGAACTGAAGACGCTGCGCTCGTCGAACTTCCTGCTGATGGCGTTCAAGATCCCGGCGCGCATGCAGATGCCCGAAGTGCTGCCCGTCACCGACGCTGAGCCGCTGGTGCGCATCGGCGACGTGACGGTGCACTACCACGCGGTGCCGGGCCACACGCCGGGCAGCTGCGCGATCGAACATGCCAACTCGCTGTTCACCGGCGACACGCTCTTCAGCCGCGGCGTCGGGCTGTCCAAGCTGCCGGGCGAGGACGCCGATCAGCTGCGCAGTTCCATCCGATCGATCTGGGAACGCTTCCCCGACGACACGATCGTGCGCCCGGGCCACGGCGAGTCCGCCGGCTTCGGCTGGAACAAGCAGAACAACGCGGCGCTGCTGGGATTCCTGCGCGCCGAACCGAGCACGCTGAGCCCACCATGAGCATTTCCAGAACAGGCGGCGTCGCCATCGTCGGCGTCGGCCATCACCTGCCCTCGCACGTGGAGAGCAATGAGGAGCTCTGCCGCGGCCTGGACATCGCCCCCGAATGGATCGTCGAGAAGACAGGCATCCAGCGGCGCTACCTCGCCGAGCCCGGCGACACGGCCAGCGCCTTCGCCGGCCATGCCGCGCGCCGGGCCCTGGCCATGGCCGGCATCGACGCGTCCCAGGTCGACATCATCATCGGCTGTACCTTCTCGGGCGACTACATCTTCCCGCCGCTGTCGGCCAAGCTGCACCAGGACCTCGGCGCCAAGGGCGCGCAGGTGTACGACCTGCAGGCCAATTGCAGCGGCGTGGTGGCCGGTCTGACGGCCGCTTCGGACCGCATGTTCATGGACCCATCGGTGCGCCATGCGTTGGTCGTCGGGGTCGAGCTGTGCTCGCGCTACGTCGACCGCAGCGACGTCAACACCGCCATCTACCAGAGCGACGGCGCCGGCGCCATCGTGCTCGACCGCTGCGACGCCGAGCATGGCATCCGCTCCTCGGCCTTCTTTACCGACAGCTCCAACTACGAGTCGGTGCGCATGCGTGGCGGCGGTTCGAGCTTCCCGCAGCGCGGCCGCGCCTTCGACCCGGCCATCGACTCGATGGAGATGAACGGCCTGGCCACCTGGAAGCAGGCCATCACGCACATGCCGGGAGTAATCCGGCGCAGCTGCGAGAAGGCCGGCGTCGGCAGCAAGGACATTGACCTCTTCGTCTTCCACCAAGCCAACCTGCGACTGATCGAGTACATCGTCCGCAAGATGGGCGTGGGTCTGGAGCGCACCTATACCAACGTGCAGGACATCGGCAATTCGGGCTCCGCCTCCATCGCCATTGCGCTGAGCGAGGCGGTTCGCAAGGGCTTCGTGAAGCCGGACAGCCTGCTGATGCTGGCGGGCGTAGGCGCGGGCTTCAACTTCGCGGCCAGCCTATGGCGCTGGCTGCCCCGCAACCTGGAGACGGCGACATGACGGTCTTCCTCGACTTCGACACGCTGAAGGTCGGCGACTGCCAACAGCTCACCAAGACCATCACCGACGCCGACATCCGCAAGTTCGTCGAGCTGACCGGCGACGACAACCCGTTGCACGTCGACCCCAAGTTCGCCCACGAGACGGCGTTTAAGGACATCGTCGTGCACGGCATGCTGGGTGCCTCGTTCATTTCCACCGTGATCGGCACCAAGCTGCCCGGGCCGGGCGCGCTGTGGGTGAGCCAGACGCTGGACTTCCTGCTGCCGGTGCGCCTGGGCGACGAGCTCACGGTGGCGTGCACGGTACTGAAGAAGCACGACCGTGACCGCCTTCTCGAACTCGAAACGCGCATCGTCAACCAGCACCAACAGACCGTGCTGCAGGGCCAGGGCAAGGTAAAGATGCTGGTCGAGCGCGCTGCTCCAATCGCACAGCCAATGCGCGCCGAACCGAGCCGTGTGGCCGTGGTGACCGGCGGGGCGGGTGGCATCGGCGAGGCGATCTGCCGCCGCCTCGCGCACGACGGCTACAGCGTGGTGCTGAACTTCCAGGGCAGCCGCGACCGCGCCCAGCGCATCGTCGGGGAACTCGGCGCCGCCGGCAGCCGTGCCGTCGCGGTGCAGGCCGACGTATCCAGCGCCGAGGGCGTGGAGCATCTGCTCGCGCAGGCACAGCGCCAGTTCGGACCGGTAGGCGTGCTGGTCAACAACGCGTCGCCGCGCATCCACCCCAGGACACTGGCAGAGACCGACTGGGCCGACATCCAGCGCCACCTCGACGTGCAGGTCAAGGGCGCCTTCCTGCTGAGCAAGCTGTGCGCGGCCGAGATGGCGGCGTGCGGCGCCGGGCGGATCGTCAACATCACCTCTCAGGTGAGCGAGGGCGCGCCGTCGCTGCACTGGACGGGCTACGCCGTGGCGAAGGCAGCGCTGGCCATGCTCTCGAAGAACCTCGCCGCCGAGCTCGGCCCGCGCGGCGTGACGGTGAACTGCGTCGCGCCAGGCATGACCGAGACCGGCCTGATCGGCGACATTGCCGAGAAGCAGCAGATGATGATCGCCCGTCAGACGCCGCTGCGCCGCCTTGCGCGGCCCGACGACGTGGCAGCGGCCGTGGCCTACCTGGTGTCGGACGACGCCAGGCACGTCACCGGCCACACGCTGGACGTCAACGGCGGCATGGTGATGTCGTGAGCGAGCACGCCGACCTGATCGCCCTGCTGACGACGCCGGGCACGACGCTGACGCGAACCATCTCCGCCGTCAACGCGCTGGAGAAGCTCGGCGAGCCGCGACGCCGCGTCAGCATCGGCATCTCGTCGAACGTCAGCGTCGACCTGCTGTCGGTGTTCCTTCGCAAGCACGCGCTGCTGTGCGGCGCAGCTGCCGACGTGCGCATGGGCAACCACGACGATCCGCTCACGGACGTCGAGCAGTTCGTGCAGGCCGGCGTCGAGGAGATGGTCTTCCTGCCCTTCTTCGACAACCTGCTGCCCGCCTTCGAGCAGCAAATGGAACTGCTCGAGCCCGAGGCCGTCGCCTCCAAGGAGGCCGACCTGCGCGCGCGCTACCGGCTCGTCTTCGAGAAGGCGCGCGCCCTGCGCCAGGTCTATGCCTGCAGCTTCCACCGCTACACGCCGACGGTGGACACCGGCGCGGCCGACACGGTGTCGCGCGTGCTCGACCGCTTCAACGACATGCTGCGCAGCGAGGCCGAGGCCTTCCCGAACGTGCGCATCATCGACACCGGCGCCATCGTGCACCTGCTGGGGGCCGAGGCGGCCTTCGATGCGCGCTTCTACCTGCGCAGCACGGCGCCCTTCGCCACGCCCTTCGTCAACGAGCTGGCACGGCGCATCGTCGCCGGTGCGCGCGGCTTCAACAGCTACTTCTACAAGGCGCTGGTGCTGGACTGCGACAACACGCTGTGGGGCGGCATCATCGGCGAAGACCTGATCGCGGGCATCAAGCTCGATCCGCACAGCTACCCCGGCCGCGTGTTCTGGCAGGCGCAGCAGGCCTTTCTCGCGCTGGAGCGCCAGGGCGTGCTGCTGTGCCTGTGCAGCAAGAACAACACGGCGGACGTAGACGAGGTGCTCGACAAGCACCCGAGCACCGTGCTGCGCCGCGAGCACATCGCCGCGCGCCAGGTCAACTGGACGGACAAAGTTTCCAATCTTCAGGCGATCGCGCGTGAGCTCAACATCGGGCTTGACAGCCTGGTGTTCATCGACGACTCGGATTTCGAATGCAACGCCGTGCGCAGCGCACTTCCCGCGGTGCGCGTGTTCCAGGTGCCCAAGACACTGTCGGACTACCCGCGCCTGCTCGGCGAGATCTGCGAACTGTTCCTGGCCGGCGGCATCTCGGCCGAGAGCCGCTCCAAGACTGCGCAATACCGCCAGCGCCAGGAAGCGGCGGCATCGAGCGCTCAGTTCAAGACCAACGAACAGTACCTGGCCTCGCTCGACCTGCGCGTGCAGCTTGCGCGCGACGACGCGGCGAGCCTGGCGCGCATCAGCGAACTCACGCTCAAGTCCAACCAGTTCAACCTGACCACGCTGCGACAGTCGCCGGCCGAGATTCGCCAGCGCATCGACAGCGGCAGCGGCACGGTCTACTCACTGGGCGTCAGCGACCGCTTCGGCAACGCCGGTCTGACCGGCGTCGTGCTCGCCTCCTGGCAGGGCGAGACCGCGAAGATCGACGCCTTCCTGATGAGCTGCCGCGTCATCGGTCGTGGCGTCGAGTTCTGCTTCTGGCCGGCGCTGGCCGAGGATGCGCGCCGCCATGGCTGCCGCGTCATCGAAGCCGAGTACCGGCCCACCGCGAAGAACGCGCAGGTGGCCAACTTCTACGACCGCCTCGGCCTGCCGCTGGTGGCCGAAGACAACGGCACACGCTACTACCGCGCCGCGCTCGACAGCTTCACCCCTCCACCCACCGACTGGATCAAGGTCACGCAATGAAGACGGAAGACACCCTGAAGGACGTGATGGCCACGGTGCTGGGCATCGCGGCCGACTCGATCAACGACGACACCAGCATGGACACCGTGGAAGTCTGGGACTCCATCAAGCACATGAACCTGGTGCTGGCCATCGAGGAGGAGTTCGGCGTCAGCATCCCGGACGAAGACGCCGCCAACATCACCTCCTACCCGCTGATCCGCCTCGTGCTGAACGAGCAACTGAAGGGCAAGTGATGAGGCTCGACTGGCTGCTCGAGCGCTTCGCCACCGCCCGCAAGACGGTGGCTTTCGTCCACGAGGACCGCTCGGTCAGCTACGGCCAACTGGTCGACCAGGTGGCCGCGTTCGAGCGCCGCCTGGCCGACGAGGGCGTGAAGCGCGGCGAGCGCGTCGTCATCCTGGGCGACTACACGCCCGAGGCCTTCGCCCTGGTACTGGCGCTGGCGCGGCACGGCAACGTGGTGATCCCGCTGACGCGCGAGTCGGTGGTCGAGCTGTCGATGGCGCTGGTGATCTCGGGCAGCGACTGGATCTTCGAGTTCGCTGCAGCCGCCACGCACCCTACGCTGACGCGGCATGTAGTCGAGGTCGACAACGCCATGATGCGCGAGTTCATCGCAGGTTGCGCGCCGGGCCTGGTGTTCTTCTCCTCGGGCTCGACCGGCAAGCCCAAGGGCATCCTGCACGACCTGGAGCGCGTGGCCAGCAAGTTTCTCAAGCCACGCTCGCCAGTGGTGGCCATCCCGTTCCTGATGTTCGACCACTTCGGCGGCTTCAACACCATCCTGGCCATCACCTCGAGCCTGGGCACGGTGGTCAGCGTCGCCGAGCGCAGCGTTGCGCGCATCTGCGGCGCGATCCAGCAGTACCGCGTCTCGCTGCTGCCCACCACGCCCTCGTTCCTGAACCTGCTGATGGCGGCGCGCGCCCACGAGGCCTACGACCTCTCGTCGCTGCGGCGCATCACCTACGGCACCGAGGTGATGCCGCAGGCCACGCTGGACCGCCTCGCCCGCGCGCTGCCCGGCGTGGTGCTGCAGCAGACCTATGGCCTGTCGGAGGTCGGCGTGCTCGCCTCCAAGTCGCGCGACGACGGCTCGCTGTGGATGCGCATCGGCGGCGAAGGCTTCCAGACCAAGGTGGTCGACAGCATCCTGTGGATCAAGTCCACATACTCGATGGTGGGCTACCTGAACGCGCCGTCGAACTTCGACGCCGAGGGCTGGTTCAACACGCAGGACAGGGTCGAGGTCGACGGAGAGTATTTCCGGATCCTCGGCCGCGTCACCGACCTCATCAACGTGGGTGGGCAAAAGGTCTATCCGGCGGAAATCGAGGAGGTGATCATGACCGTGCCGAACATCGTTGACGTGGCGGTCTTCGCCGAGAGCAACGCGCTGCTCGGCCAGATCATCGTGGCACGGGTGGCGCTGGTGGAACCTGAGTCGGTGGACAGTGTGAAGTCGCGCATCCGTGTGGCCTGCAAGGCGAGCCTCGCGGCCTACAAAGTGCCGGCCAAAGTGGTGATTGCCACTGACGCGATTTACACGGCCCGCTACAAGAAGAGCCGGCAGGCCGGCCCGGCGGGCCGCTGAGAGCACCGGCGCCACGCACGCACAGGACTTCGCCATGCCCATTTCGGACTGCAAGTTGATCTCACTGCCGAAGATCCAGGACCCGCGCGGCAACCTGACCTTCATCGAAGGCGGGTCGCACATCGACTTCGACATCCAGCGCGTCTACTACCTCTACGACGTGCCCGGCGGCTCGTCGCGCGGCGGCCATGCGCACAAGGCGCTGCGCCAATTGATCATCGCCATGTCGGGCAGTTTCGACGTGCTGCTCGACGACGGCCGCGAGAAGAAGACCTTCCACCTCAACCGCTCGTACGTCGGCCTGTACGTGTGTCCGATGATCTGGCGCGAGATCGACAACTTCTCGTCCGGCTCGGTGTGCATGGTGCTGGCCTCGAACCGCTACGACGAGGCCGACTACTACCGCGACTACGACCAGTTCCTGCGCGAAAGGCCCCGCACGTGATCGACTTCCTCAACCTGCGCCAGATCAACGACCGGCACGCCGGCGAGATCCGCGAGGCCATCGAGCGCGTGCTGCGCTCGGGCTGGTACATCCTGGCTTCCGAGTGCGAGGGCTTCGAGAACGAGTTCGCGCAGTTCTGCGGCGCAGCCCATGCCGTGGGCGTGGCCAACGGGCTGGATGCGCTGTCGCTGAGCCTGCGCGCGCTGGACATCGGCCCGGGCGACGAGGTGATCGTGCCCTCGAACACCTTCATCGCCACCTGGCTGGCCGTCAGCCACGTCGGCGCCACGCCGGTGCCGGTGGAGCCGCTGGAGCACAGCTTCAACATCGACCCGGGCCGCATCGAGGCCGCGATCACGCCGCGCACAAGGGCGATCATCCCGGTGCACCTGTACGGCCAGCCCGCCGACCTCGACCCGATCCTGGAGATTGCCAGGCGCCGCGGCCTGCGTGTGATCGAGGACGCGGCGCAGGCGCATGGCGCACGCTACCGCGGCCGGCGCATCGGCGCCCACGGCGACGCGGTGTGCTGGAGCTTCTACCCGGGCAAGAACCTCGGCGCGCTAGGCGACGGCGGCGCCGTGACCACCGATGACCCCGCCATTGCCGCGCGGCTGCGCACGCTGCGCAACTACGGCTCGAGAGTGAAGTACCACCACGAGGAGATCGGCTTCAACTCGCGGCTCGACGAGATCCAGGCCGCCGTACTGCGCGTCAAGCTGCCGGCGCTGGCGGCCGGCAACGAGCACCGCGCCGCCATCGCGCGTGCCTACGGCGAGGGCCTGCGCGGCGCCGACATCATGCTGCCGGCGGTGCCGGCGCACTGCGATCCGGTGTGGCACCTCTACGTGGTGCGCCACCGCCAGCGTGACGAACTGCAGAAGCGCCTGATGGAAGCGGGCGTAGCCACGGTGATCCACTACCCGGTGTCGCCGCACCTACAGCCGGCCTACGCCCGGCTGGGCATCGCGCGCGGCAGCCTGCCTATCGCCGAGACGCTGCAGCAACAAGTGTTCAGTTTGCCGATCGGGCCGCCGCAGAGCGAACAAGACACGCAGGGCGTGATCGCCGCATTGGCCACCGCCACGACAGCGCTGGCACACGGCGCATGAGCCTGCTGCGGACGAGCTTCCTCAGCGCGCTGGCCGTGCTGACGAAACTCGCCACCTCGGTGTTTCTGAACAAGATCCTGGCGGTCTATGTCGGGCCTTCCGGCTATGGCGTGATCGGGCAGTTGCAGAGCCTGATCTCGATCGCCACCACTTTCGCCAGCGGCGCCGTCAACACCGGTGTCACCAAGTACACCGCCGAGCACGCCGGCGACGCCCAGCGCCAGCGCGCGATCTGGGCCACCGCCGGCACGCTGGGGCTGATCTGCACCAGCTTGCCGGCGCTGGTGTTCCTGTTCGCGCACGAGCCGCTCTCGCGCTGGTTGCTGGGCAGCGCCGAGCACTCGCACGTGCTGATCTGGTTGGCCTTCGCGCTGCCGCTGCTCGTGCTCAACGGGCTGCTGCTGGCCATCCTCAACGGCCGCAAGGCGGTGTCGACCTTCGTCGCCGCCAACATCGGTGGCAGCCTGATCGGCGCGGCCGTGGCCGCGGCGCTGGTGGTGGCGGCCGGGCTGTCGGGTGCGCTGATCGCGCTGGCGATCGGCCAGGCCATTGCCTGCGGCTGGA
>JBFWQT010000232.1:0-10338 GCA_050249295.1 Planctomycetota bacterium | reverse complement strand
CGCTCAGCACGTAGTCGATGTCGTCCGACTTCAGGCCAGCCTCGAGCAGCGCGCCGAGCACGAAGTTGCGCGTCATCTCGACTTCCGGCGAGATCAGCCGTTCGAAGTCTTCGAGCGAGATCGTGTAACGGCCGGTGCAACCGCCGGACGTAACGGTGATCTTCTGCGGCGGCGCCTTCTTGCAGAGCGCGATCTTGACCTCTTCGCAGCGATTGAGCAGTTCCCAGCGGCTGCCGGGCTGGTCGTCGGGGTCCGGCGGGTTCTTCTCCGCGAACTCCTCGCGGAACATGATGCGCACGTGGTCGTAGAGCTTCTGGTCGAGGTCCTTGCCGCCGAGCGTGGGCAGACCCATGTTGCCCATCAGCCGGACGGTCTTGCCGTCGAGGCGGAAGATCGTGACGTCGAACGTGCCGCCGCCGAAGTCGTAGACGAACACACTCTTGCCGTCGCGCAACTGCTTGAGCGCCACTTCGAGCGCCACGGCCACGGGCTCCGACAGGATCGCCAGCGGATTGAGGTTGGCGAGGCGCGCGGCCAGGCGGGTGCTTTCGCGGCGCACGTCGTCCCACGAACTGGGCACCGTGATCACCACGTCCTCGATGGCGATCTCGTCCTCGCCGCCAAGCTCCTCGGCCGCGTGCTCGGCCAGGCGGCGCAGCACGAGGGCCGAGAGCATCTCGGGCGAGAACTTGCTGCCGTGGAAGACGCGACTGCGGCGCGCGTCGCCCATGCTCAGCTTCATGTACTGCGCCGTGTTCAGCGGCTCGAACAGCGACATGCGCTTGGCGTCCACGCCGACCTCGGCGCGGAACGGCTCGGGGAAGTACACCGCGGACGGCGTGATGATGCTGTCCTGCGTGTGGTGCACGACCTTGATGTCGCCGTAGTCATCGACGTACGCGAGCACCGAGTTGCAGGTGCCAAGGTCGATGCCACAGATGAGGTGCTTCTTCTGGCCGGGCCGCCAGACGGGCTTGGGCTTCTCGCGCGCCGGCACCGGCGGCTCATCGACCAGCACCTCGGGCGCGGCCGACACAGGCTGCAGCGCGTCGGCCGGGCGCAGCGGGCCTTCCTCGCGAGTCGCGCCGCGCAGCAGCGCGATCGGTACGGTGCCGGAATCGGGCACCGCGTCGGGCACGGCGACCGGGTCCTCGACAAAGGCGGTGTCCATCACCTCGTCGGCCTCGGTGATACCGCCGAACAGGTCGTGGTCGGTGCTCGACGCGAGCAGCGACTCATCGGCCGTGGGTGCGGCTTCGGGCAGCGCGGCGAGCACGGCATTCTTGCTGATGCCGGTGTGCGTCTGGCCCGGCTTGAGCAGTTCGAGCAGCGGGTCGAGCGTGGCCCAGCGCGAGCGCGGGTCGAAGCGCATCGCGCCCTCGATCGCCGAGCGCAGCGTCGGGTTGTCGAGCGCGACGAGCTTCTCCATCGCCTCGAATCCGAGCGAGGGCTTGCCGAACAGCATGTGCACCAGCAGCAGGCCGAGCTGGTAGACGTCGGACGTGAGGCCCGGCGTGAGCGGCACCTCGTGCTTCTGCTCGGGCGAGGCCCACTCGAGCAGCGGCAACATCCACGGGTTCTCGCCCGGGTCCCATGCGAAGTCGGGCGCGAAGCCGAAATCGCGCAGCGCCACCGCCCACTTCTGGCCCTCGCGGCGGACGATGACGTTGCTCGGCCGCAATGCGAGGTGCGGCAGATTGAACAGGTGCGCCGACATCAGGCCCATCACGATGCCGGCACCGATGCCCATCGTGTCGCGCTCGTTGAGCGGGCCCTTCGAGTCGATCAGCGATTGCAGCGAGCGCTCGCGCGGATCGTACGGCGTCCAGAAGTGCCACCACGCATTGGGCTCGCCGCGCGGGTAGCGGTCCCAGTCCATGATCGGCACCAGGCCCTGGCGCGGCGCCTGACGCAGCAAGTCCATGTTGGCGAACAGCTGGTCGGGGTCGATGCCGAGGCGCTCCGGGTGGAGCAGCGCCTTGATGACGACTTCCTGCTCGCGCGGATCGTCGTCGTCGGCCGCCATCTTCGCGTGGAACACGGCGCCGAACGTGCCCGCGCCGAGCACCTGCACAACCGTGAAGCGGTCCGGGTTGAACAGCGCGTGCTGCCACGGATCGAGCGAGACGGCCTCGTTGTAGAAGTCGGTCGCGGCGGCGTAGTCGCGCCGGTCGAGCGCATCGCGGAACCGCTCGAACGGCCCGGCCGCGGCGGTCGAGGGCGCCATCGCGACGACGGCGCGCGGCATGCTCTGTGTCGCGCGCACACTGCCCGGCGCGCGGATGATCCGGCTGTCGGGCCGCGGCACGCCGAGCGTCGGCGTCGACGTGACGTCGTGGCCGCCGTTGCCGAAGCCGCGCGCGACGGCCTTGTCGTAGGTCATCACGTTCGAGCCGCTGCGCTCGCTGCGCGACGCCTCGGGCAGGATCTCCTGCAGGCGCTCGGCCATCGCGGCGATCAGCCCTTCGGTGTCGTCGCGCTTGTAGCGCACGACTTCGAGGTGCGACCAGCTCTCGGGCAGCTGCGCGTCATCGTGGATTGCGGCGACGATCGGCACGTCGTACTGGAAGCCGGCGAGCGCGGCCTCGATCAGCACGTCGGGCGTGCTGACCTTGCCGGTTTGCGCGTCGGGCGAGAACTCGGCGATCAGCAGGGCGCAGCGACTGATGCCGGCCTGCACGCGGTGCCAGACCTTGACGTCGTCCTGGTCCTTCGGGAACAGCGCGAGCCGCACCTTGGGGCCGCCCTTGAGGCGGTCGGTGGCGACGCGCATCGCCTTGTAGAACTCGGCGAAGTCGTACCCGGCCGAGCCCTTGAGCTTGGGGTTGGCGCGCTGGAACGA
This sequence comes from Planctomycetota bacterium, assembly GCA_050249295.1. Taxonomy (GTDB): domain Bacteria; phylum Planctomycetota; class UBA8742; order SKZP01; family SKZP01; genus JBFWQT01. The sequence goes on along the minus strand of JBFWQT010000232.1, from coordinate 7,496 downwards.
CTGCGAGACGCAGACGTCCCAACTGCCCTTGAACTTGCGCGGCGGCGGAGGCGGCGGCGGCGGTTGCGTGCAGAGCTGGCCGAGCCAGCCACCGATGTCGCGGATCGCCTTCTCGTAGCCCTCGTTGACCGCGACCGGCCGGCCGCCGCCGATCTTCAACAGTTGGCGCCAGTTGAACGGCAACGACCGGGCCGACTCCTTGTGCAGTGTGAGCACCGGCCTGGGCCGGCTGCCGATGCGCGCCGCCGCGGCGTCGGTGACGACGTCGGGGTCGGGTGCGTGGCCGCTGTTCGGGGCCGGCGTGAAGTCCGCGATCAGCACATCGCTCGCGGCGATCATCTGCAGGATCCGCGGGCGATCGCCAGCCAGGTCGTGCCGGAAGCAGATCCGGTACGTCAGGCCCGACGGCGCCGGGATCTGGCGGAACAGTTGCTCCCACTTCGTCGGTTCGACGTGTGGCGGCAACGAAACGAACACGTTGGCGAATTGATCAGGCATGCGGCGGCAGGGTGAACGACCGGTGCCTCGCTCACCGGGCGTCGCTAACGTGAAAGTCTGCCCGGCATTCTGACGGACCGTCTGCCGGCAAAGACCGCACCACAATACTCGACGGGCGGGGCCTGTGCCACTCCCTGGACCCCTGTCCACGTGGCCGTGGTGCCCTGATGTGCACACAGCACACCGGTACGCAGATGCAGGAACGTGTCAGGCGGAATGGCTGCCTCAGGCTTCCTGGCCGAGCTTCAGGATCCGTCGCTCCCACACATCCTTGAACAGCTTGCGCGCGTGGTGCAGGCGCCAGCGCGCGGTCGCATGCGGGATGTCGAGAATCTCGCCGACCTCCTTGCACGAGAAGCCCTCGATCTCGCTGAGTACCAGCACCGTGCGGTACGCCTCGGGCAGCATGTCCATCGCCCGGTAGACGTCGCGCTGCGTCTCGCCGAGCTCGGCCATGTCGGCCGGGTCGTCGGTGTCGGGGTCGGCCAGGAAATCGCCGACGTCTTCGAGTGCAACGGCCGGGCGCGCATCGCGCTTGCGGATGTGGTCGATGCTGAGATTGACCACGATGCGGTACAGCCAGGTGAAGAACGCGCGTGTGCGATCGAACCGCTCCAGCGTGTTGAACGCCTTGACGAACGCCTCCTGCACCACGTCGGCCGCGTCCTCGGCGTTCTTCACGAACTTCCACGCGGTCCAGTAGCAGCGATCCTTGTAGCGGTCCATCAGCTCGGCATATGCCTGCTGATCGCCGTCAAGGCAGCGCTCTACAATCTGTGCGTCGGCAACCTGCACGACAACTCCGCGTTGCGTGGCCCGCGTGGCATCCGCTCTGGCTCCGACGCGACTATACCGGTGCGCGACGCAGGCGGCTACCACCCGGGTCAGAGCCGCGCGCGTAGCAAGCGGCCATCGGGAGGTGGCAGCGCACGGGTGGCGAACAGCTTCCCACGTTTGGTGGTTCGCTCGCGGGCCGCTTGCTGCGCGCGCGGCTCTGACCTGCGGTACTTCGCTCTTCGTGACAACCGCCGAGCGAGTTGGCGCGTCCGGCGGTCAGGACAAACTCGCCACCGCACGGCGCGCCGTGTACAGCCACATCGAGCGGAAATAGCGGTACAGCGCGCAGAACTGATGCTGCGTCAGCAGAACCAGCGCCGGTGTCTCATCGGTGAAACCTTTCCAGCTCCTGAGAATCAGCGGTTCGACCTGCCGCTCGACCGGCGGACTGCCGGCCGCGCCGTAGGCCTCGCCGTAGCGGCGGGCGGCGAGCTCGGCACTCGAGAACAACAGGATCAGGGACGTGGCATGCATCGATTGAGGACTCCGCAAAGCTCCATCGCCACAACACGCATGCATCCCGCGTGCCGAAGTGCGGTCACACCCCGATAAAACCTGTCATGCCCGTTGGAAGGCCGTTTTCGCGGCACGCGCGAGGTGGCAGTGTGCAGCGGGCTGGACATCGGCGCGTCCGGATTGAACATCGCTGTCCCATTGCGATACGACGCGTTTCACCGGAGAGACTCCGCGCCGGGTTGCGTTGACAGTTGCCGCCTGCAAAGGGATACCGGCCCGGCCGCCGCGAGCGCCCCAGCCGACGAGGCACTACCGATGACCACCGCTCCTGCCGTTGCACCCGCCGCCGGCGCCGCCGCCACGCCCATGCCACTGGTCTGGAAGCTCGGCACCTTGGCGGTGGCAGGCGCCATGGCCGTCGCGACCTGGCTGGGTCTGACGACGGTGGTGCCGTTCCCGCCGGAAGCGGGGATCCACCAGGAGGCGATCTATCGCACCTTCTTCTTCCACGTGCCGACGGCGATCAACTCGAAGGTGATGTTGTTCTGGGTGCTCGGCGTGTCGGTGCTCTGGCTGCTGGCGCGGCCACTCGAGACGACTGCGGCGGCCGGGCGCGTGGCGCGCGTGCGCGCGTCGCTGTACCGCCGGCGCGACCTGCTCGACCGCATCAACCTCGCATGCGCCGAGATGAGCCTGGCCGGCTACACGTTCGTCCTGATCAGCGGCATGATCTGGGCCGACTCGGCCTGGGGCAAGCCGTGGAGCTGGGAGCCCCGCCTGACGTCGGTGGCCGTGATGTGGTTCCAGCTTGTCGGCGTACTGCTGCTGCGCGGCGCCGTGGACGACCGCGAGCGGCGCCAGCGCTTCGGCGCGGTGTTCGGCATCATCCTGTTCATCTCGGTGCCGTTCATCTCGTTTGCGACCACCTGGTTTGCCGAGCAGTTCCATCCCGGCGCCAACGCCTCGAAGGAAGCGATCGGCTACAAGGATGTGCAGGGCGTCTTCACGTTCTGCATCTTCGCGATCATGGCGCTGTTCCATCTGCTGGTGATGTTCCGCGTGCGCGCCGAGGGGCTGCGCCGTCGTGTCGAGGTGCTGACGCAGGCGCAATGGCCGGTGACGGCGCGCCAGGCGCCGGCGGGTTGAACCTTGCGATGCCACGCGAGTCGATTGATCATCCATTCAGGCCCGCCGTCCAACTGCACAGCGCACTCCACCTCATGACACGTAACCAGCACTCTCGTTCTGTCGGCCGGGTTGTGGGTCTGTGGCTGCTGGCCGTGCTGACGGCCGCCAGCGCAAACGCGCAGCCGGCCCCGGACGAGCCGCCGAAGCTGATGATCAATGATGTGCGCCTGCCCGATGGCGCCGTCGGCCAGTCGTACCTGGCGGCGATCACCGCGCAGGGTGGCGTCGAGCCGTATCCGCTGTGGGTCGTCGAGAGCGGCGCCCTGCCGGGCGGCGTGACGCTCGATCGCGCAACCGGCGTGCTCTCGGGCGCACCCGAGCGCACCGGCAGCTACACGTTCCAGGTCGGCGTGCGCGACAGCAAGGGCACGAGCGCGGTGCGCAACTTCGAGCTGCGCGTGCTCGGCAGCCCGTTTGTCCTGCGCGACATGGCCGCGCCGACGTTCGATGGCACCGTCCAGCCCGACAGCGAGTACGCCGGCACCGCGCCGTTCCGCTTCCGCCTGTCCAACGGCAAGGACGCGCGCGTGTGGCTGCGCCAGCACGGCGGCATGCTCTACGCCGGCTTCATCATCGACGAGCCGTTCTTCAGCACCAACCACGTCTCGCTGCTGCTCGGCAACCCGGACCTCGCGCACGTGCGCTGCTTCACGCTCGAGCCGTTCAATCCGGCCGAGCCCGATGGCCACATTGTGGCCGGCATCGTGAAGCGCGGCGCGCTGGCGATGCGCAACGTGAACTGGATCAACGAGGGGCAGACGCACAACTTTGCCGGCCTCGCCGACGCCGTGCACCGCGATGCGTGGCACGCCGAGATGCGGATCAACCTGGGCAACGGCGCGCCGCCCGCACAGCTGAACGGCAACCCGCAGATGGCGCCGTCGCTGATGATTGCGTTCGCGGTGCGTGACGGCAACGGAACGACGGCGTACTCACCGCCCGGCGATCGGAGCGATGCAGCCACGTGGCTCAGCGCCGACTCGTGGCACCGGCTGCGGACCGAGGACAAGTGGGGCACCGAGATCCCGTCCGAACTGGTGACGCCCGACGAGGTCAAGGCGATCCAGGAGCGGCGCACGGTGGTCTACTGGACGATGGTCGACGTCACGCAGGCCCTCGACGCAGCCGAGCGACTGTTTGCGTCGTGCCGCGCGCAGTGGGCCCAGCACATGGCCAACTCGCAGTTTGTGCCGATCGAGGTCGACCGCGAACTCGCGCGCTTCGACCGCAACAACGACGGCCAGATCACGAAGGCCGAATGGTTGGCGGGCGCCGGCAAGGAGTCCGACTTTGACGAGCTGGACGCGGACAAGGATGGCGTTGTCACCCTTGCCGAACTGGCCGCGGCGAAGGAGCGGCAGTTCCGCCGGGTGCTCGGCGCGCACGAGAAGGAGTATCGCCGGCTGCTCGCTGAAGAGTCGGCGGCGCGCGAGGACTACGTCTCGCACGTGCTCGCGGTCGTGCAGTCGGAGTTCCGGTACGGTCGCAACTACTACGCGCTGCTCTACGACGTGGCGCGGCGATTCGCGCTGCACGCCGAGGATCCGCCCGGCGGCCTGGACCCGGTGGAACTGTGGGGCAAGGTGCGGCGATTCGCGCAGGCGACGCTGAGCGCCAACCAGTGGTTCCGCCCGGCCCGCCTGCTCGAGGCCCGCGCGCTGTACCGCCTGCGCGACCTGGACACCGCGCTGAGCCGGCTGCGACTGCTCAGCATGGACTACCCGACCGACACGGCGATCCTCCTCGAGACCGCGCGCATCCTGATCGAACTCGAAAAGCGCTGCATCGCAACGGCCGGGACGATCCAGGCGGATGCGGGGGGCGACGCCGGCAAGCTGCAGGCCGCGAAGGAGCAGCGCGAGAAGGCCGCCGCGTACGAGCGCGAATCGACCATGCTGCTCGACACGCTGGCGCGGGATTTCCTGACCGACGGGTCCGGCGCACTGACAGCGGCCACACTGCTTTACGGGCTCGGCATGTTCGATCGTGCCGACAAGTATGTGGGCATCGCGGCCAACGCGGCGCTGGACCCGGCCAACGCACGGCAAGCGATCGCGCTGGTCAACCTGTTCGCGACGTACCGCCAGTACCAGCGCATGCGCTCGGTCGTCGAGGCACTGCTCGCGCCGCGCGAACCGGGCCAGCCGGCGCACCGCAACTCGGCATCGATGTGCCAGTCGCTGGCCAGCCTGTTCCGCCAGGCGCACCTCTACGCCGATGCGCTGCCGTGCAGCCGCCAGGCGCTGCAGTGCGTGAGCGAGGCGTGGGCGAAGCAGCCGACGCACACCGCCGACGAGTGGAGCTACCGCTTCGACATCGAGCTCGACTACATGCGCGCGCTGGCCGATGCCGGCGAGTATGCAAAGGTCTCGGAGGCGTGGCGCGAGCTCGAAGGCGCCTACGCGCCCAACGGACCCAAGACCGGCGAGCTGGTGGCGATTCTCGGTCCCGGACCGGCCGCGCTGACCGTGCGCGAGAAGATGTACCAGCGCATCAAGACCGCGATGATCCGCTACAGCGACTTCGCCCAGTACGCCAGCTACTGGAAGGCCGAGCAGGAGTCGCGCAAGCTCGACGCCAACCCGCCGGACGGCATGGCGCCCAACCCGCGGCTGGTGCTCGAGGCGGTCAATGACGACGACTCGGTGATCGGCACGATCGAGATCGAGTTGTTCCGGCGTGACGCCGCATCGCTGGTCGAGTTCGTGCTGCGCAACGTGCAGCGCGGTGCGTACGCCCCGAAGCCGATCGCCGGCGGTGGCACGACCCGCGGCACCAGCGTGGAGTACGCCCCGCGGTCGCTCTACACCGTGATTGGCACCGGACCGGTGTCGCCGAACGATCCGCGCATCAGTGGCGACACGCAGCGCCGGCACTTCCGCGGCTCGATGTTCCTGATGCAGGTCGAGCAGCAGCAGTACGGCACGCCGTTCGGCATCGACACCGCCACCAACCCGTGGCTCAACGGCGGGCAGCCGGTGATCGGCCGGGTGGTGTCGGGCATGGACGTGGTCGATCGCATCACCGTCGGCAACCGCATCCGCATCCGGGTGAAGTAGCCATGACTGCGCCGCGCTGGCCGATCACGGTGGCGATGGTGGGCGGCAAGGGGCTGCCCGCCACCTTCGGCGGCGTCGAACGCGTGATCGAAGAAGTCGGCGCGCGGCTCGTCGCGCGGGGCCATCGCGTGATCGTCACGTCGCGCGACAGCTACGCGGGCAGCCACACGGGCGCTACGCATCGCGGCATGGAGATTGTCCGCGCGCCGTGGCACCTGCGGCGCAAAGGGTTCGACTCGCTCTCGGCCTCGGCGACCGGTGCGCTGCGCGTGCTGCTGGCCTCGCGCTGGCGGCCCGACGTGATGCACCTGCACGGCCTCGGCGTCGCGCCGCTGGCGATGTTCGCGCGCTGGTGTGGCGTGCGCACGGTCGCGCAGGTGCACGGCATCGAGTGGCGCAATGCGCAGTGGTCGTGGCCGGTGCGCCGCTACTTCCGCTGGTGCGAGTGGCCGCTGGTGCGCTGGACCGACGCCGTCGCCTCCGGCGGGCACTTCGACGCCGAGGGCCTGCAGGCGCGGCATCGCGGCGCGCAGGTCGTCGCACTGCCCAACGGCGTGACGATCCCGACCGAGACCGGGCTGATGCACTGGCGCGCGGCGCACGGTCGTGGTGACTTCGCGTCGTTTGCCGCTGGGCGCTTCCTGCTCTACGTCGGCCGGCTCGTGCCGGAGAAGGGCCCGCAGCACCTGCTGCGCGCCTTCGTGCAGGCCGCCACCGACGGACGCATTCCGGTCGACGTGCAACTCGTGGTGGTCGGCGGATCGCCGGGTCGCGACGCGTTCGTGCAGCAGTTGCATCAGCTGGTGCCCGACGCGCTGCGCCCGCGCGTAAATTTCACGGGCTTCCGTTACGAGGCCGAACTGCTCTGGCTGTGGACGCACGCCGCGCTGTTCGTGTTGCCGAGCGAGTCGGAGGGCCTGGCGCTCACGCTGCTGGAAGCGATGGCGCATCGCACGCCCACGCTGGTCAGCGACATCCGCCAGAACACCGACGTGACGGCCGGCCTCGTGCCGCAGTTCCGTGCGCACGACGTGGATGCGCTGGCGGCCGCGCTCGCCTCGGCGCTGGCCTGTCCGCCGTCGCGCCTTGCGCTGGACGCCGCGCGCGAGCATGTGGCGGCCCACTACAGTTGGGACCGCGTCGTCGATCAGGTCGAGCAGTTGTATCGGCGCGTGCTGGGCGCGTAGCGGTGGCGCGGAATCGACAGCGGTTTGCATCGCGGACGAGAGCCGCGACCGCTGGTTGCGTCGGGGGATGCCTGCTCCGGTAGGAGCCGCGACCGAAAGGGAGCGGGGAAATCGCTGCGTGGTTGGCAACCTCGCGCCCCTCGTGTTTTTTCCCCGCTCCCTTTCGGTCGCGGCTCTTACCGAACAACCCACGGACAACTCGATGCCCACCAACGAAGGAGCGAGGGACGCGGCGCCCCTCGCTCCATCTCCTCTTCTTCGCCGCCGCTCA
>JBFWQT010000231.1:0-10345 GCA_050249295.1 Planctomycetota bacterium | reverse complement strand
GCTGATGGCCGGCGCCACGGTCATCGGCACGGTCAACTACGCCCGCGGTCAGATCGCGATGGCGACCAGTGCGCCGAACTACGGCGGCACCAAGACCATCATCTTCCGACCCGCCGCCGCACCGATCCGCGTCGCCGACACCGCGGGCGTGCGCGTCGACATCGAGAACCGCGCGTACAACTACGTGCTGACGATCCTTCCGAGCCCGGCGCCCGGCACGCTGCAGGTCAGCTACCGCGCCCAGGGCAAGTGGTACGACCTGCGCGACAACGGCGCGGGCGTGCTCAAGGGCAGCAGTCCCGAGTACGGCGTCGGCACCGTGAACTATGGCTCCGGCACGGTAGCCGTCACCGTGGGCGCGCTGCCCGATGTCGGAAGCGAGGTCGTCTACGCGTGGGGCGGCAAGGCCAACTACTTCAATCGCTCCGACCAGACCATCGCGCCACCCGCCGTGTCGCTGCAGTTGGCGCAATCCGGCATCACGCCAGAGTCGGTGACGATTACCTGGAACGATGGCGTCGCGCGCACCGCCACCGACGATGGCGCTGGGCGCATCACCGGCGCGGCCACCGGCACCATCCACTACCAGTCGGGCCTGATCCAGTTCACGCCCGGCGCCTTGCCAGCCGGTGGTCAGACCTACAACGTCGCCTACACCTGGGGCCCACCGACCGAGGAGGAGTTCCACGCGCCGATGCGCGATGGCAACGGCTACATCGACGTCGAGGTGGAGTTCGATGGCCTGATCCCGGGCACGGTGGAGTTGGAATGGAATCTGCTGATCGAGACCTTCGACTACATCTCGACCACGCCGGCCGAGCTGCAACTGGTGCGCCCGGTCGATCCGATCAAGATCGTTCGCGACGACCGCAACGGCAACCTCAAGGACACGCAAGGCTTCCTCTACGGCACGGTGAACTACGCCACCGGCGTCGTGCACTTCCTGCCCGACACCACCGTGCGCATCCCCGTGGCGCGCTACCTGGTGACCCAGATCGGGATGACGCGCAATGCCGATGGCACCCTGGTGCCGGTCTATCGCAACGTTTTCTCGCACTGGGAGTACGTGACCGCGGGCGCGGCCATGCCCATCGACGAGACCGCATGGGCCAAGGTGCGCTATCGCGCCGCCGGCACCTCGAACTCGGTCACCCAGCCGTTCACGGCCAGTGGTTTGGCGCTCGATCTGACGCCGAGCTTCGCCGAAGCCATCGTGCCCGGCAGCGTCGGCTTCACGCTCGGTGGCAAGACCTACTTCGACCGCCTCGGCAGCCTGTACTACGACCTCAACCCCGTCACCGGCGCGGCAACCCTGGCCGGCGCCATCAACTACGCCACCGGCGCGGTGACCTTGAGTGCGTGGGTGCCGGGCCAAGGCACGGCGGTCCAGCTGCGTTCGCTGCTCACCAGCCTCGATGGCACCCCGGTCGATGAGGTCACCTTCCGCATTCCGGCATCGCCGGTGCGGCCGTCGAGCCTGCAACTACTGGCCACGCGGCTGACCGGCGGCACGATCAACGTCAGCGCCGACAACCACGGAGTCATTGCCGGCGCAGGCATCACCGGCGCCATCGACTACGAGACCGGCGTGGTCCGCGCTCGATTCGGGTCGTGGGTCGTGGCGGCCGGCAACGAGGACGAGATCTGGTTCGATCCCGATGGCGTCTTCGTGCTCGACGGCGTGCCCAAGGTGTTCAAGCCGGCGCCGGTGTTCGCCGACACGATCAAGTACAACGCCGTCGCGTACTCGTACCTGCCGCTCGATGCGGACCTGATCGGACTCGATCCCGTGCGACTGCCGCAGGACGGTCGCGTGCCGATCTTTCGGATGGGCGACTTCGCGGTGATCGGCCACACCGAGACGGTCGGCCCGCTGACCGCCAGCGCCGGCCAGGTGATCGACTGCCATCGCGTGCGCCTGTCGCGCGTGCGGGTGCTGGATGCCAACGGCCTCGTGGTCACTGCGGGCTACACCGTCGATCTCGAAGCAGGCCGCGTGACGTTCACCGACGTCACCGGCATCGCACAGCCAGTGACCGTTGAGCACCGCATCGAGGACATGGCCCAGGTGTCGGACGTGCAGATTTCCGGGCGCCTCGCGTTCACCCGCCAGATCACCCACGACTACCCCACCGGCTCCTGTATCTCTTCGGCGCTCGTTTCGGGCGACCTGCGCGCCTACGTGTCGCGCTTGTTCGATCAGGCCACCTGGAACGGCGCGTTCACCGATGCGCTGGTCGGCAACGCCGCGACCGCTACGTTCAACGATGTGCTGGCGCCCATCACGGTCACCAACGCCGGCGCCATCACCGAGCGCTGGGCGATCCAGTTCACCAACACCACGGCGTTCCAGGTCATCGGCGAGCACGTCGGTGTGATCGCCACCGGCACCACCGCCAACGATCTCGCGCCGACCAACCCGGCGACCGGCAAACCCTATTTCACGCTTCGCGCGCTGGGCTGGGGCTCGGGATGGGCAGCCGGCAACGTGCTGCGGTTCAACACCATCGGTGCGCTGTTTCCGGTCTGGGTCGTGCGCACGATCCAACAGGGCCCGGAAACCGTGACGCGCGACGCCTTCACCTTGCTGGTGCGCGGCGACGTGGATCGCCCGTGACCAGCCACCCACTTCGAGGACTCTGACTTGTGAGCAACAAGGTCAAATGGATGCACAGCGGCATGACGGGCGCGCCGGTGCTGACCAACAACTGGGGCAGCCTGACGGCGCTGCTCGACGCGCTGCTCGTCAACGGTTTTCACCTGAAACCGGTGTCGGCGCTGACCCGGGAAGGCGGCATCGCGACCGCCGTCGTCGGTTCGGCGCATGGCTACCTGGTCGGCCAGGTGGTCCGCATCGAAGGCGCGGAGGAACCCGAGTACAACGGCGACTTCACCATCACCGCCACCACTCAGGACAGCATCCAGTTCGCCGCTCCGGGTGAACCGGCCTCGCCTGCCACGACGGTGCTTGGGATCACCGCCAAGATCGCACCGCTCGGATTCGAGATCGCCTTCACCGGCGAGAACAAGCGTGCCTACCGAAGCCCCAATCCGCTATCCAACCGACCGTTCCTGCGCGTCGATGACAGCTTGCCCGAAGGCTACACGACGACCTGGGCGAAGTTCGGTCGCGTGACGCTGGCCGAGGACATGGTCGATATCGAGACCTTCGTCGGTGCGCGCGCGCCGTTCGACCCGGCGGCGCCCACGCGCAATGAACTGCCTTCGGGCAGCGGCAATTCGATGTACTCGGGCTGGTTCAAATGGTACTTCGCCCGCAACAACACGCCCGAGACCTATGGCGACAACGGCGCCGGTGCCCGCAGTTGGGTGCTGGTCGGCGACGACCGCGGCTTCTTCCTGGCGTGTGCCTCCGGCTGGGGTGGTGATCGCCGTGTGCTTTACACGTTCACCGACTTCGATAGCTACAAGCCGGGCGACAACTACGCGTCCTTCCTGACCGCATCAGACCGCTACCGCACCGTCAGCGAGTGGCCGAACAGCTATCCGAACCAGGACACGTATTCGACGCACTCGCTGGATACCACCGGCAAGATCTGCATGCGCGACTACACCCAGGTCGGCGGCAACGTGCGCCTGGGTCTGTTCTCGTTGAACGAGGGTAACGCCCAGACGGTGTCTGGGCGCTCGGGACACATCCCGTTTCCGAACGGGCCGGACTATGGCCTGATCCTGCATCCGATCTATCTGCGCGAGAGCAGCGGGCACCTGCGCGGAATGCTCCCCGGCATCTACTGGATTCACCAGAACCAGCCCTACCCGCACCTGACGCTGATCGACCAGGTGCTCGGCTATCCCGAGCGCAAGTTTCTGATCGTCACGCTGGACTACGCCCACGAGGGCAACACCAGCGGCTTCGCCTTCGACATCACCGGCCCCTGGAGGCCTTGAGTCGTGGCCTATCCCCTGGACGAGAGCTTTGTCGCCGGCATCCCGGCGGGATTCGCCAGTGCGGGTGGCGCAGGCGGCGTCACGCCCACCTGGAACGAAGCGGCGCAGGCCGTCGATCTGGTGTTCTCGCAGGCGCAGAACTTCTGGCGCATCGATGCGGCCGAGGTTGCCGAGAACTTCTGGTTCGAGATCGATGCAGAGGTGATGGCCATCACCTACTCCTCGGCCTGCTTCGGGTTCTGGCTCTGGACCGGCTCGGGCGCCTACGAGGGTCACCGGCTGATTGCCTGGCAGCAACAGTGGCACCACAGCTTCTGGGATTCCGGTGGAAACCAGTACGAGCTGACTGCGCACGCCGCTGCACCGTGGGCGGTGACTAGCGCTCGCCGGACCCTGCGCATCGACGTGAAGCGTGGCGTCGAAAACATCTGGCAGTACCGCGTGAGCGACAACGATGGCGTCGTGTGGGAGGGCTACAAGCGCCACTACGCGAGCTTCCGGCCCTGCATCTACGGCTATGGCCTGACCCTGCGCGTGCATCGCGTCTCCGGCGGCGTGCCGAGCGCGCTGCCCGACCCACCGGAAGCGCAGTACCGCGCACTGCCAGCCATCGTGGGACGCACCCAGCCGGTGCCGGATCTGGCCGCCTTGCTGCGCTACTCGCACCGCGCCTTCCATCGTCTGGCCGGCACGCGCAATCACTACTACGCCGGCGATCACCACATCACCGGGACCGTGAAGGAGAAGAACCTCCCCGAGGATCGTCCGGTGTCGCGACGGGTGCTGCTGTTCGACGAGCGCACGCATGCGGTGGTGCGCGAGACCTGGAGCGATCCGGTGACCGGCGTCTACCGCTTCGAGCGAATCAGCCCGGTGCCACGCTACCTAGTGATCGCCTACGACCACAAGCATAACTTCCGCGCAGTGGTCGCCGACAACCTGCGCGCCGAGCCAATGGACGGGGTGCCGGTGTGATCCAGATCTCCGACGAGCTCAACGCATACCGGCTGCAGGGCGTCATCACCTTCCTGGCCCTCGGCACCGAGCAGGCGCGTGCTCACGTCTACGCTGGTCCGCGACCGGGATTTGGCGAAGCGCCGCAGGGCCCGCTGCTTGCGTCCATCGTGCTGGCCGAACCGCTCGGCACCGTGGTCGATGGTGTGCTCGAGGTTGCGCCGACCAACGAAGCCCTGATCCTCACGACCGGCGAGGCGACCTGGGCGCGCATCGTCAATGGGCAGGGTGCGCTGGCGTGGGATTGCGATGCGTCCGATCTCGATGGCTCGGGCGAGCTTCGTCTGCCGACGACCACGCTGTACGCGGGCGGCTACACCCGCATCCTGACGGGACTGCTGGGGTGATCACCGATGGCGTCCATCGATCTGCGGCTGGCGCACCCGCCCGGCAGCACGCACCTCGTGCTTGGTGGCGATCCGGGCGGATCGCAGCCTCCGCAGGATGCGCAACTGGTCGGCGCCTTGCCGGCGCTGCGCTTCGAAGCGCTGGCCATCCCGAATGCGTCGGCGACGCTGGTCGCGATGTTTCCGGCGATGGAGATGATCGTCGAAGCACGCTACGCCTCGCGGGCGGCGCGTCCGCTGGTGGGACGCACAGCGTCGTCTTGGCAGCGCGGGCGTGGGTTCGAGGAGGGCGCCGAGCACCGCACTGCTGCCACCGACCAACTGCCGACCGCCGCGGGCACGTCCTGGCAGGCCGGGTGGGTGCTGGACGCCAACGTGACGTCGAGGCGCGCTGCGACCTTGCGGCGCGCGCCAGTCTCAGCGACCACGCGGTTTCAAGCCGCTGCAGCAGGTTCGCCCGGGGCATTCCAGGTTCCTCACGATGAATCGCTGCGTCTGCGCACGACAGGCCCGGTGCGCTACGAGAATGCAAAGCGCCTCGAATCGCTCTCGCGGCGGCTGCATCACGAGGACGGACTGCGGGATCGGCATCGGCCAACCACCTCGCGCTTTGATGTGGCGCAGATGCTCCCGAGTCGGCGCTTCTTCGAAGCCATCCAGGTCGCCACGGCGCTTCGTCGCTGGACGGGATCGCGCTGGCAGAACGCGATGCGACCGCCGCCCGGGCGGCATCCAGTGCGCCCGGACGACCCTGATCCGCCGTTCCCTCCCTGCTACACGCCGAATCCGCACTTGCGTTTCTCCGCACTGGCAGCCGCGAATGGCCACCTGGTGTTCGTCTGCGAGCGGCGCCCTGATCCCGGCCAGGACGGCCCGATCGTGGTTCCAATCCGAAGGGTCTATGTCGTGCTGAATCACGTCACGTTGCATCGCTGGCCGGATGGCGCGCCGGTGCCGGTGATCTCGCTGTCGCTGAGTCTTGACGTCGACTCCTGGGCTTGGGGATTCGAGGCGACGCTGCCCGCCATCGCCGAAGCACTGATCGCCCCAGCCGATAGCGCGCCGCCGGTGGAACTCATCGCGCACGTCAACGGCACCGATTTCCGCGTGCTCGCAGAGAACCTGAGCCGCGAGCGCAGCTTTGGCGATGCCAGCCTGAGGCTCTCTGGCCGCGGTCGCACCGCGACGCTGTCAGCGCCCTACGCGCCGGTGATGCACTTCGGTAATGCCGACCCGCGCACAGCGCGACAACTGATGGACGACGTCCTGACCGTCAACGGTGTGCCGATTGGCTGGACCATCGATTGGGCGCTCACCGACTGGAACGTGCCTGCAGGCGTGTTCGCACACCAAGGCACGTGGATCGATGCGCTCGCCGCCATTGCCGCCGCGCCGGGCGGCTACCTGTTGCCGCATCCGACCGAGTCGATCCTGCGCGTGCGCCACCGCTACCCCGTGGCGCCGTGGGACTGGCATGCGGTGACGCCGGACTTGGTGCTGCCGGTCGATGCGGTATCGCGCGAATCGGTGCGCTGGCTGGAGAAGCCGCCGTACAACCGGGTATTCGTGTCGGGCCAGTCTGCCGGCGTACTGGGCCAGGTCACGCGCACGGGCACGGCCGGAAACCGGATCGCGCCAATGGTGGTCGATGCACTGATCACCGAAGCCATCGCGGCACGCCAGCGCGGCACCGCGATCCTGGCCGACACCGGGCAGCAATTCGAAGTGGGCCTGCGCCTGCCGGTACTGCCGGAGACCGGCATCGTTGAGCCGGGGACCTTCATCGAGTACCAGGACGGCCGCGTCGCGCGGCTTGGCCTAGTGCGCTCCACCCGTGTCGAAGCCGGCTTCCCGGAGGTCTGGCAGACGCTGGGCGTCGAGTGCCATGCATAACCTCTACCGACAGTTCCGACAGTTGCTGCCCGAGCCACCGCTGCAAGCCGGCGTTGTGATCGAGGTCGGCGCGAGCCGCGCCGTGATCGCCTTGCCGGGCGGCGGCCTGGTCCATGCCCGTGGCGAGGCCTCGCTGGGCCAAGCCGTGTTTGTGCGCGATGGCGTGATCGAGGGCGAGGCGCCGTCCTTGCCCTTGGAAGTCATCGACATCTAAGCCGCGCCACTTCAACCGTTTCACCCCTGAAACCCGCTCCGGCTCGCGCTGGGCGGGTTTCGTCATTTTTGGAGACCGACGATGACCGAAGAAACCGAAGTACCGCCCATCGAATCCACGCTGCTGCTGCGGCACGAGGACTTTGATGAACTGCTGAACATCGCTGCCCAACGGGGCGCCGAGCGTTGCCTCGCCCATCTTGGGCTGGAAAACGGACACGCGGCGAAGGACATCCGCGAACTGCGCGACCTACTGGAAGCTTGG
Organism: Planctomycetota bacterium; assembly: GCA_050249295.1. GTDB lineage: Bacteria > Planctomycetota > UBA8742 > SKZP01 > SKZP01 > JBFWQT01. Next base: position 2,701 of record JBFWQT010000231.1, on the reverse strand, counting down.
CGCGATGCCCGTCGCACAGCGTGGCAAACCACAGTGAAAGTCATCACCACTGGCATCCTGGCCGCGCTGCTGGTCGGTGCCGCCATCAAGCTCAAGTTGTTGGGAGGCGTGCAATGAAACCCAGGCTCTGCCTGCTCGACGACTGGCGGCCGGTGCTGCGTCGTGCCTGGAGCATCCGACTTTCCCTGCTGGCCGCGGCCTTCACAGCGGCGGAAGTGGTGGTGCCGCTGTTCGGTGACGTTCTCCCGCGTGGTGCGTTCGTGCTGCTGGCCTTTGCCGCCAGCATCGGCGCGACCGTTGCGCGCATCGTGGCACAGCCGGAGATGCGCCGATGACCGGGTCACCATCACCAGTGATGCGCAGGACGGTGGCCGGATTGACGCTGTCCGCCGCAGCCCTGGTCAGCATTGTGCTGCACGAGGGCTACACCAACCACGCGGTGATTCCGGCCAAGGGTGATGTGCCGACCATCGGCTTTGGCACCACCGCCGGGGTGAAGATCGGCGACTCGACCACTCCAGCGAAGGCTTTGGCTCGGGCACTCGCCGATGTGCAGCAGTTCGAGGGTGCGCTCAAGCAATGCGTGACCGTGCCCCTGGCTCAGCACGAGTACGACGCCATTGTGAGCTTCTCCTACAACGTCGGTAGCCGCGCGTTCTGCCAGTCCACACTGGTCAGGAAACTCAACGCCGAGGACTACGCCGGGGCCTGCGCCGAGCTGCTGCGCTGGCGCTTTTTCCAGGGCAAGGACTGCGCGCTGCCCGCCAACGCGCGCCTGTGTGGTGGGCTGGCCACGAGGCGCGAGGCCGAGTACCGACAGTGCATCGGGGAAAGGCCATGAGCGTGATTCCGTGGCCTTACCGCTGGCTAGCTCTCGTGGCGCTCGGCGTCGCCCTGGTCGGCTTCGGATGGATCAAGGGCGCGGGCCACGTTCAAGCCGAGTGGGACGCCGCCGTCCAAGAGCAAATCCTGCAAGCCGCCGCCGTCCGCGAGCGGCAGACGCAAGCCACCGTCAAGGTCGTCACCGAGTACGTCGACCGCGTCCGCATCGTCCGCCAGAAGGGCGAAACCATCATCAAGGAGGTTCCCGTCTATGTGCCCGTTCAAGCCGATGCTGCTTGCACTATCAACCGCGGCTTTGTGCTCCTGCACGACGCTGCCGCCGCAGGTGAACTGCCCGAACCCGCCGGAGATGCTGATGCGGCCGCCGCAGACATTGCGCTCTCTGCCGTCGCCGGAACCGTCGCCGCCAACTACCAGACCTGCCATGAAACAGCCGAGCAACTGAGGGCGTTGCAGGGGTGGATCAGGGAGATGAAAGCGGCCATCGAGTAGCGAGCCGGTGTTCGGGGCCAATCAGTTGAGATGCCGATTGAAGACCGCGTACTGCGCCGGGTTGAACGCTGGATCGATCTCCAACGCACGGGCGCGAAGTTCACGATGGTCTGTGTACGCACCGCGTCGTTCCCATGTCTGACCATTCGTCTCGATGCCTCGAATCAGTTCGATGCAATCGTTCAGGCCGAACGCCGGGAGCATTGGCCGAACTGCTTCGTTGAATCGCTTGTCCGCGCCATCGTAGTTCGAGCTTGCCACGTAGTACGCGCTCGCAAGGCGCACTACAGCCTTGTCCCATTCGGGCGAATCCGAAATCTCACGCAGGGCATCCCACGTCTCACGCCCTATCTGCGGGGAATCATCGCCGACGATCCACGCGCGTAGTCGATCTGCGTGTTCTTGCAAGGAGGGAGCGGTAAACCACGCCAAACAACGGGCCGATGTTTCCTGCTCGGCAGTGTGCTGGATCGCCGTTTTGGCGTGATCCGCCAGCGACCCGTAGATGCCCGCCGAGCGCGAGAGGAAGCGAATCAGACACACAAGGGGTGAGCCACCTGTGGCAATCGTGCTGAAGTAGTCTCTGTCGGCCTCGACCTGCGCCTGGAACTGCGCGGGGTTGCGGCCATAAAGCAGGGTCAATGCGCTGTAGTTGATGGTGCGGTTCTTCTCGCACGGCTCGTCCGCCAGCCGGAACACGAACTTCCAAAGGGCTTTGAAGACAGCCTTCTCGACCTCCGGATTGAAGCGCGAAAAATACTTGCTTTCCAAGTACGCCTTCAGCTTCTTGTCGTCGATCAGGATGCCGGATGCCTGCTCAAGGTCTTCGACCAGATCACCCACGATCTGCTTGGACAAGATCGGTGCCTTCGTGAGCAGGCCGTCGAGTGCGTTGCGAATCAGGGCACGAGCCGTATCACGGTTCGGGCGATGCAGCTGGAAATTGGCGTTGACCACAGGGTGCGCAGCAAGATGGCGCTGACGTTGCAGGTGCAACAGGTTCTCCCGCTCGGCGATGTCGAGCAACTGCGTCTGCTCAGCCACCGATTCCACCAGCTTCGATTCCCATTCCGATGACCGCTCGTTGGCCTGCTGCAGCTTGCCGATCTCGGCCAGAATGGTTTTCGCCTTGGCGTCACCGTAGAGATCGACGAGATGCTGGAGCTTGAACAGCAGATCACAAACCACGACCGACCACAGCATCACGACAGCCGACCGGTAATTGCCGGCCGCGTAGCAGCTCAACACCTCGGAGAAGTATTCCTTGCTGCGGGCATCGAAGATCTGCGTTGCGCGTTGTTCGATGGAGTATTCGTCCAGCATCACGCCTCCCGACCAATGATCTCGACGTACCCGATCAACTCCG
>JBFWQT010000230.1:0-10356 GCA_050249295.1 Planctomycetota bacterium | reverse complement strand
GCGCATCACGGCGCAGCGCTCCGCGAGCGGGATCGACTCGTCGTGCGCGTAGTCGCGCAGGTCGTTGATGTCGTCCTGCTGCTGGGTGGAACAGCCGGACGCGGCGAGCAGCAGGAGCGCGGCGAGTACGACGAGCGCGGCGAGCGGGCTGCGCCGGGTCGTTGCAGTTGTCGGTCGAATCGGTCGAATCGGTCGAATCGAGGTGTCGATCGCAGGTGGTGGCATCCGCATCCAGTCGGGCTCCCGGGACATCGGGGGACGGGGCATACCATGAAACGCGCCGGACCGGCCAGCGCCCGGCGCGCCATGATACCCGGCCGTGGCACCCGGCAGCGAACCTCAACCGGCCGGGAACGTATCCTCCGGACTGCCGGATTCGCGGATGCAAGACGGGGGCAGCCGGATGGAGCCGAAGTTCTGGTTCGTGTGGAGCATGATTGCCGTGGGCGTGGCGGCGATGCTGGCTGCGCTGCCGCTGCTGAGCGGGCGGCTGCCGCGCGGCCACTGGTACGGCCTGAAGACGACCGCGACGCTGGCGAGCGATCGCACGTGGCACACGGCCAACCGGCTGCTCGGCATCAACCTGTGTATCGCCGGGCTGGCGACGGCCGGGATCTCGGGGTCGATGCTGCTCGGGCAGGTGGAGCAGCTCAGCGAGCCGGTGGTTGGTGTGTACGCGATCGGCGGTGGCGCGATGTGCTTTGCGGTGGCGGTCGGGCACGCGCTGATGAACGTGGCCCGCCTGAAATGACCGCCAGTCAACGGTCCGGCGCGGGTGCTCGCACCGAACGCCCGGCCGCGGCTTGCCGGGCGCCATCCACCTTGCCGGCCGGTGAGGGGCTGTGGTAAACCTCTCCCACGTCGTTACTGTCCGGCCGCCGCCCCGATTCTTGCGGCGTCCCGGAGTGCCGTTGCTTCCCGGCTCGCGCCCGGCTGCTCTGCTGCCGGCCTGCGACCGATGAGAAAGGACGTCTGATGACTGTTCCGGACAAGTATCGCATCTGGGTGGTTGACGCGAGCCCGGAAGGCTTCGACCTCGTCAAGCGCAGCATCGGCGGCAACGACTGGCTGACGCTGCAGCACTTCTCGTCGGCGTCGGCTTTCCTCGCGGAGGTTGGCAATGCCGTGATGAGCCCGACGATGCTGCCGCAGATCGTGCTCTGCGACTTCTTCCTCGGTGAAGACACCGGCATGGAAGTGTTCTCGCAGTTCAACGATCTGTTCATGGGCATGGAAGACTACAAGCCCTACTTCATCACGTTCTCGTCGGTGCCGCGCGCGAACCAGACGATGGTGGAGAACGGCGCGCCGTGGGAACTGCTGAAGGAGAAGGAAGCCGACACCTCCGGCGTGCTGAAGGAGTTCTTCGCCTCGAAGGAGAAGGTGGCGGCGCACCTCGGCCACAGCTGAGGCACCGCGCGGCCCGGGCCGACAGGGCCGACAGACGCATGCATGCAGACTCGCACCGCACCGCGCCGCCATGACTGGTCGGCGCGGTGCGCGTTTCCGGGCGGAGGTGGCGGAGGTGGCGGAGTCAGGGAAGCTCGAAGCGGCGCACGGTGAGGCACGCGTCGTGGTCGATGCCCGGCACGGTGCCGGCCGCGACGATCGACTGGGCCGTGAACTTGCCGGCCGTGGGGCCGCCGCTGACCGTTGCGCGGCCGAGGTGCTCGAGGATGGCGGCGAACAGCTCGGCGGCCGAGGCGGTGCCCGCGTTGACGAGCAACGACACCGGCAGCGAGTGGCGCATCGCGTGACGGCTGCGGTGGATGAGCACGTCGCCGTCCGGCTCGATGCTGTGCAGCAGCGCGATGCCGGCATCGACGAAGTCGTCGGCCAGTTCGAGCATCGCGTCGAAGTCGCCGCCGGGGTTGTCGCGCAGGTCGAGCACCAGCGACGTGGCGCCGGCGGCTTGCAGGCGGGCCAGCTCGTTGGCCAGCTGGCGCGGCAGGTCGGCGCAGAAGCGGCGGACCTCGATGCGGGCGATCGTCGGATCGAGCTCGTCGAATTCGCCGACGGCGGCGCGACGGTCGGCCGCGGGCTGCGTGGCGCTGAGGGTCAGCGGGTGGCCGTCGCGCACTAGGTGGAACGTGACGAGCTGGCCCTCGCTGGCGTGCAGCGCATCGGCCAGCACCGCGGGGCTCATGCCGGCCAGCTCGGCGCCGTTGATGGCGAGCAGCTGATCGCCGCGCTGCAGGCCGGCCAGGGCGGCCACGTTGCGGCGGCGCACATGCGCGACGTGCACGATCAGCTCGCCGTCGTCGTTGAGCGCGAGCGCCGGGGTGAAGCCGAGCGAGTCGTCGTCTTCGAGGCCGAGCGACTGCGCGAGCGACTCGGCGTCGGCGGTGGTGAGCTCGCGATCGACCACGCCGGCGGCCGAGCAGAACATCACGTTGACCGCGCTGGGGATCAGCGTCGCGCCGATCGGGTTGTTGTAGCCGTTGCCGTTGGTGGGCATCAGCAGGTTCTGGGCGGGCAGGCCGTTGGCGATGATCAGCGGGTTGCCCATCGTGTAGCCGCCCGGCTTCATGATGCCCGCGGGGTGCACGGCGCCGGCCTGCATGCCGTTGGTCATCGCCTTCTTCGTCATCATGTTGTTGAGCGGCATGGCGGTGACGAGCACGTTGTAGCAGGCCCCCACGCTCTGGATGTTCATCGAGAGGTTGGGATACGGGATCGGCACGGGGGCCGGCCCGACCTGCGTCAGGCAGACATCCGGGAACCCGATGTTGCCTCCGACTCCGGCATTGCTGGCTGGCATCATGGTGCGGTTCTCCGATCAGCGCGTGCGTTCCGATTCGTCAGACTTCTTGAGCGGATCGACTACGGGCAGCGCGAGGCGCGCGCAGCGGTCCGGCTGGTGATAGAGCGTCTCGACCACGTCGCCGGCCTTGTCGTTGGTCTCGTAGCGCGGCACGGAGGCGCCGGTGATGATCAACGTGAGGCGGTGGCCGGGGGCGAAGGTGTACGCGTGCGGCGGCAGGCGCAGTTCGAGTTCGACCACCTGGCCGGCGGTGAGGAACTGCTCGGCCTTGCCGTCGCGCAGGCTGGCGCGGATGCAGGTCTCGCCGACGAGGTAGCTGTGCGCGCCGCTGCTCGCGCCGACGCTGTCGCAGACGCGGACGTGCAGGTCGGCATCGGTGCGGTTGCACGAGAACGGAATGCGCAGGGCGATCTCGCCGCGGATGCAAAGCGGGGCGGTCAGTTCGGCGGTGCGATAGACCAGCACGTCGCCGCGGCGCTCGATGCTCGCGCAATCCTTCGGGCCGTGCGTGAGCGGCGGCAGGTTCTGGCCGCCGATGGTCGGCGAGGCCTTGGCCGGGTTGAAGTCGAACGCGCGCGTCAGCGGGTCGGTCGAGCCATCGGCTGCGGGGGCGGGGGCAGTGGGCGCGGCGTCGCGGATCACGCCGTCGACGTGCAGGTACATCGTGCGCGGCTTGCCCTGCAGCGCGGCCACGCTGTCGCCGGTGACCCAGCCTTCGCCACACTGGAACATGTGCACGCGCGGCTGCGCCTTCCAGCCGCTGTCCAGCTTGCCGCGCAGGTAGTAGTCGAAGAACTGCGTCGTGATGTTGGTCGAGTAGAACTCGGCGTCGGGGAACTTCAGGTCGCCCTGCTCGACGATGTCGATCGCGGTGTGCGACCACGGCCCCATGATCAGCTTCGATTCGCCAGCCTTGCCCTTGCCCTTCGAGAGGATGTCGTTGAAGTGCTCGATGACCTCGCGCGGGTAGTTGTCCCACCAGCCCGAGACGAGCAGGCAGGGCACGTTGATCCGCTCGGGGTGGTAGCTGAGGCGCTCGGCCAGGTCCCACATGCGGCTCGGCAGGCGGTTGCCATTGACGAACTGGCCGACGCCGAAGCCGAGGCGGTCGTGCGCCTTGACGGCCGACTCGATCTGCACGCCGCCTTCGTAGTAGGTGGAGTAGCGGAAGCCCTGCGCGGCGATCAGCGGCACGGCGCAGACGAGGTGCGGCGGCTGCTCGGTGGCGGTGTCGAACTGCTGCTTGCCGAGCGCCGAGCCGCCCCAGGTGCCGACCTTGCCGTCGGACCACGACTGCGCGGCGATCCACTCGACGCAGTCGTAGCCGTCCTGGCCGCGCTTCCAGCCGCGACGGTTCTGGCCCTGCGCGGCCGCCTTGCTGGCGTAGAAGCCACGCCAGTCGACGAAGATCCAGCCGTAGTTGTTGCGGTCGAACTTCGCGAAGGCCTTCTGGCTGCCGCGTCCGGCGTTGAGCGCGCCGCCGGGTGCGTCGTCGTCGTCGCCGAACTCGCGACCCATGCGGTCCTTGTTGTAGGGCGTCTGGACGAGGATGCAGGGGTACTTGCCGGGCGTGGTGGGCAGCAGGACGTTGGCCGCGAGCGACTTGCCGTCACGCATCGGGATCTGCACGTCGCGCATCTCGGCACGCCAGGCGGGCGCGGGCGGCGCCGCCGGATCGGCCGGCGCGGGGTCCTGCGTGGGCGCCGGGCGAGCCGGGAGCAGCAGGAGGAGCGCCAGGAGCGCGAGCAGATGATGGCGATGGCGGGCGTGGGCGGTCATGGTCGTTTGCGGTGGTGGCCTCGTTGGCTCGGGCTCTGAACACGGGGCGTGGCCCGTGGGGTTGGTGTTTCTCGCGTTGCTTGTTCTCGAGGGCCCGGAGGAGCGGCGAGTGCTCGTGCGAGGGCCCGCGCTTGCCCACGGGCCGCAGCCCGCGGGCTTGAAAGGGCTCCCGACAGACCGTGCGATCGATCAACCGAGGTGGATCTGCTTGCCGTTCACCTTGACCGTGTCCTCGGAGAGGATGATGTGACCCTTTGCGCGGTTCACGCTCTGGCCGTCGGTGGTGATGTTGGTCTGGCCCGAGCGGCGGGTCAGCAGGTCCTTCACCCAGATGTAGGCGCTGGTGCACTTCTTGACGAAGCTCGTGGACAGCAGGCTCAGCTTGTTGGTCGCGCGCAGCTCGATGTCCGGGCCGGCCACGTTCACGCCCTGGTCGCCGGAGAGGTTGAGCTTGCCGTTGACGGCGTGCAGGTTGATGTCGCCCTGCGCGGTGAGCACCACGTTGCCGCGGCCGTGCAGCACGCCGATGACGTAGTAGGTCTCGCCCTTGCCGATGACCAGCAGGATGTCGTCGACGACGGGCTGATAGGGGAACGCGAAGGCGAGCCAGGCGTTGACCTCGGCGTCCTCGTCGACGCGAACGGTGACCTGGTTGCCCTGCAGGGCCGTGACATGGCCGGGACCGAGGAAGGTCGTGCCGGCTTCGATACCAGTGCTGGCGTTGAACATGGCTGGACTCCTTGGCTACCGGTCAGGCCGGCTTCCGGGGTTTCGGATTCGGTTTCGGCGGTTGATAGGTCTCGGCCTTGAGGCGCTCCATGTCCGTACGCTTGACGCGCTTCATGTTCGCCTTCTTGAACTTCGCGCCGGTTTCGATCGTGGCATGCATCATGCCCTGCAGCATGTCGCAGCCGGAGAAGTCGGCAATCTCGACGTTGGCGCCGGAGAAGTCGCAGTACTTCAGCGACGAGTTGTTGAAGAGCGCGGCCTGGCAGAACGCCTCGTTCCAGAGCGTCTCCTGCAGGTTGCAGTCCATCAGGTTGGCGCGCACCAGCGAGGCCTTCTGGAACATGCTGTAGCGCAGCATGCTGTTCGAGACGTCGGCGTTGTTGAGGTTGGCCTTCTCGAACGAGGTGCCGCGCGCGACCACACCCTTCATCACGGCGTTCTCGAGATCCGCCTCGATGAACTTGCTCATGCTCAGCGTGGCGCCGCTGAACTTCGTGGCCTTGCAGTTGGTCTTCTGGAACATGCAGCACGACAGGTCGCAGTCCGAAAGGTCCATCTGGCTGACGTTGGCGCCGGAGAAGTCGCAGTGCGAGAGCTTGAGGCCGCGCAGGTTGAGCTTGCGCAGGTCCAGGTCGCGGAACTCCACGCCGCGGAAGGTGGTGCCCTCGAGCGTCGGGTTCTCGAGCTTCGCGTCGTTGAGCAACGCGCCGCGCAGCAGGGCCCGCGAGAAGTTCACGTCGACCAGCTTCGCGCCGACCATCAGCGTGTGATAGAGCGTCGCGCCGGTGAAGTTGGCCTTCGTGAGGTCGGCCTCGGTGAAGTTGGTGGCCTCCAGGTCGTGGCCGGAGAGGTCGATGCCGGGCAGCTTCGCGCGGATCAGCGTGGCGAACTTGAGGTTGGCACCCTTGAGGTTCGCGCCGGTGAGGTCGCACTCGAGCATCGCCGCGCCCTCGAGCGACGCGCCCTCGAAGTTGGCACCCTTCAGGCAGGTGCCCATGAACGACGACCAGTTGAGCCGCGCGCCGGCGAAGTTCGCGCCGGAGAGGTCCAGCCCGTCGGCGTCGATCCCCTCGGCCTTCAGGTCGGCTTCGGGCACGTCGAGGTTGCTGAGCCGGGCGTTGGCGAAGTGGCACTTCTCCAGCTCGGTGGGCAGCTTCGCGCCGCGCAGGTCAGCCTTGGCAAAGATCACGGTGTCGAGCACGGCGTCGGTGAAGTCGGCGCCGCGCAGGTCGCTCGACACGAACGTCACCTTGGTGAGCTTCGCGCCGCGGAACGACACGTTCTTCAGGTCGGCCGCGTTGAACGACGCCTCGTCGAGTGTGCAGCCCGAGAAGTCGGCGCCCTCGAGCTTGCCGTTGTCCATCCGCGCCTTGCTCAGCGTCGCCTTGCTGAACTTCGCGCCGGGCATCTCGGCCTTGACCAGGATCGCGCCGGAGAGGTCGGCCCCGGTGAAGTCGGCGTCGGTGAGGATCGCGGCGGCGGCGAGCGTCTTGCGCAGGTTGGCCTCGACGAGCACGGCACCCTGCATGTGGATCATCGCGAGCCGCGCATCCGAGAGGTTGGCGCGCGACAGATCGCACTCCTGCAGCATGCAGCTGGTGAACGTCGCGCCCGACAGGTCGGCACCGGAGAGCGAGGCGTTCTGCATCTGCAGGTCCTGCAGCTTCGCCTTCGGCATCTTCGCGTTCTGCAGCTGGCAATTGCGCAGGTCCACCCGCGAGAGGGTCTGGCCCTCGAAGGAGTCGCCTGCGCGTACGCGCGAGATGATATCGCCGGGAGTCAGGGGCATCAGGGACGCGGGATAATGTGGGCCCGGGAAGCGCCGGTGAAGTTGCACTCCAGCACGGTCGCATCCATGAACACGGTTTCGTAGAGGTTGCTGCCCGAGAAGTCGGTGCCGATGCACTCGGCCTTCGGCAACTCGGCATTGCGCAGGTTGGCCTGCACGAAGCTGGCGGCGTGCAGCCGGGCCTTGCGCATCATGCTGTCGCTGAGGTTGCAGGCGTAGAACACCGCCTTCGCGCAGTTCGCTTCCGGGAAGAACGCGCGCTGCAGCGAGCTGAACGAGAAGTCCGCCCCGGTCAGGTCGGCGTTCTCCCAGATGCTGCGGTCGCCGACCAGCGAGATGCACTTCGCCTCGCGCAGGTCGGCCTTCATGCCCGCACAGAAGGCCGTGACGTCGGCTTCGTTGAGGATGATGCCGCGCGCCTTGACGGCGCGGAGCGACGCCTTGATCAGCTTCGCGCCGGTGAAGTCGGCATCCTCGAGCGTCGAGTCGTCGAAGATCGGCGTCTCGAGCTTCGAGTTGGCGGCCTTCGCGCGGGTCAGGTCGGTCCCGGTGAAGCGCGTGTACACGCCGGTCGCGCCTTCCAGCAGCAGGCCGGGGGCCTTCGCCTTGTCGAAGCCGGCGTGCTCGAGGCACGCATTGCGGAACACGGCGTTGGCGAGCGAGGCCTTGTCGAACAGCGCCATCTTGCAGTCAGCGTCGCTGAAGTCGCACTCGTCGCAGATCGCGCGGAAGAAGTTCGCGCTCTTCATGTCCGAGCCCGTGAACTTCACGCCGGTGAGGTTGCAGCGCATGAACACGGTGCCGTGCAGCTTGCAGTTGCTGAAGTCTTCGTGGCGCAGGTCCTGGCCGCTGTAGTCCTTGCCGCTAAGGTCGCGCTTGCCGTCGTCGGTCTGCTTGTCCGGCGGCGCGTCTCCGGCGGGCTTCTTCTGCGGCACCTCGACGTTCTCGCCGGGCTTCGTCGGCGCCTTCGCGATGTCGTCGGGCACCTTCGCCTCGGGCACCTCGTAGTTCGCGTCGAGCTTCTTGAGGTCGGGGTGGTTGAGCAGTTCGTCCATCTTCGCGGTGGCTTCGGGCGGCGCACCCGACGCGATCATGCCGCCCCTGGCCGAGGCCACCTGCGACATGATCTGGCCGAGCGCCATCTGCGGCGGCGCGACCGGCGGGATCGGCGCCATCGGCGCCGGGATGTTGCCCAGACCGCCGGAGATGATCGCGTTCATGTCGGGCTGCAGCGGCATCGGCGACTGGCCCCACAGGCTCGCGCTCTGGCTCATCAGGTCGGAGACCTGCGCCTGCGAACCCGCCTCCAGCCCGCCCATCTTGTTCTTCAGGAAGCTGGCCAGCGGGTTGTCGCCGCCATCCGGCCCGGCCTGCTTCAGCATCTCCTGCGGGGTGAGGCCCGCGTCTTCCATCTTCTGCGCGCTGTCGGCCGCCTCCTGGAAGCCTTCCGGCAAGTGGTCCTTCAGGCCGATCGGATCCGCCTCGTAGTCCTCGAGCAGTTCCTTGTAGTGCGCCTCCGGCAGCGGCTCCGAATCCAGCGGCTCCGACGCGATCAGCGCGACTTTCAGGTCGGTCATGTCGTCCTGCTGGCACGGCGTCAGGCCGCGCCATGTCAGGTACAGCTTCGACTCGTCGAGGTCGGCGCAGAGCGTGTCGCAGACCATCTCCACTTCGCGGAAGTCGGCGTCGACGTCCTTCACGAACACGCGGATGCGCAGCTTCGGCAGCTGGAACGAGAACACCTCGGCCGACGGGTGCATGTTCTGGAACACCACCATCTCGTCGCCCCGCAGGTAGAAGGGCAACTGCTGGTCGGGCGGCGCGGCATTGAAGAACGACCAGTCGAAGTCCTCGGAGTACCAGGGCTTGCGGTTCTGTTCGTAGTCCTTGCCGTACTTGCGGCCGCGCTTGCGCTTGCGCAGTGGCCACTCGGGGCTGATCGGGCCGAAGCCGGCCGGGGTCGGGCGATCGCCGCGGCCGCGGATCGGGCTCGACGGGTACTCGATGGTCGGCAGGTCGGCCATCTTGAAGCCGCGGCCCGACGGGTTGTCGGCGAAGCCCTCGCCGCCGAACGCCATGCTCCAGTCGAGTGGCAGTTGCGTGAACGGGATCGGCGGCGACATCGTGGCGCCGATCAGTTTCGGCTGCCACAGCCGCTGGCCGACCACCATCAGCGTCTTCTCCCACTCGCCGACCTGCACCCGCACGGGGCAGGTGGCGAGTGGCTTGCCGCCGGGCGTGTGGCAGCTGCCGGTGACGATGATGTCCGTGTACGGCTTGAAGTCCGCGAAGTCGCTCGCGTACTTGAGCATGCCGACGCGGTCCTCGTCGTCCTCGTACCAGACGTCGCCGGTCATGAAGCCCTGCTCGAGTATGCCCTCGATGGCCTTCGGCGGCTGGTTGTTGGCGATCGTGAATACACCGCGGACGGCGATCGTCGCCTCGCACTGTGGCGGGTTGCGCGACGTGACCTTCGGTCCGTAGTGAAATGGCGTGAGGTTCTTGTGGATCATGGTGTGCGTTCCAGTGGCCTCACGGCGTGCCAGCGGTCAGCAGACCGGACATGATCTTCTTGAACCCGGCGACGGTGTTGTGCGCGGCCGCCTGCACCTCGGTCTTGGTGATGCCACAGGTCGTGTCGGTGGTGCAGTCGATCTCGCACTTGGTGCCGATCTGGCACTCCACGTAGTTGCCGATCTTCAGCTCGACGCCGTTGCCGAGCACGACCTCGAGCTTGTCGCCGAGGAATACCTCCAGCGCGGCGGCGAGCACGATCTCGGTGCGGATGCCGAGTTCGATCTCCAGCTTGGCGCCGAAGAAGAGCTCCGAGTGCGTGCCCTCGAACGCCTCGGCGTGGAACGCGCAGGCAAAGTGCTCGGCGTGCGCCACACAGGCCTGATGCTCGGTGATCGTCACCGCCTGCGTGTGCGAGCGCATCGAGTGCGCGCAGGTGGTCCATTCCAGGATGTCCTGGTTGGCGTGCGTGCGTTCCTCGATGTAGTTGGCGGTCGTGTCGCCGTAGATCTTGCCTTCGCCGGTCGTGACGGTCGTGTACTCCTCGATCTTGTGGGCGATCGTGGTTTCCTTGATCGTGCCCTTTGCGACCGAGCCCGCGTTGACCGGCTGCGGGATGACGCCGGTGGTGTTGGTCACCGCGACCTGGCGCTCGAACGCGTTGTACTCGGAGCAGCCCGGGCCCCACACCTGGTCGCCGGTCGAGTCGATGCCGGCCACGTACATCACCAGGTTGTTGCCGCCGAGGTGCAGTTCGTTGTTGAGGTTGCCGGCGCGGATG
>JBFWQT010000229.1:0-10377 GCA_050249295.1 Planctomycetota bacterium | reverse complement strand
TGGCTGAGGTCGTCCGGCTCGCGCCGGGCTTCTTCTTCTGATCGACCTTCTTCTTTGAGCCGGGCCTCTTCGAGGCCTTCTTTCGTTCACCCATTGCCGTCCTCTCTCTCCGATTCCGTGCTGCGGCATCTGTGTCGCCTGGATAGTACGCGCCGGATTGTCCCGCAGTAGCGGTCTGTGAGCGAGAGGCGAACTGGCCTGCATGCTCGCATTCACGCGTCGCGCATCTACGGACCAGGCCACGCGCGATAAACACGCGCGGGGTGTGGCGAAGGCCGGGGAGAGAGCCGCGAGAGAACCCTCGGTGGCGTGGGGGCTCGCCGGCGGCCTCCGTGCCGGAGGATAGGGCGGTCGTGGCCTGGCACATACCCGCGGACGCCGACAAACACGGGCTTACGGAGGTACCGGCCAGCCCGGATGCCCGTTCGCTAATCCCCCGCAACCGTTCCGGACAGGGGGCAGCTGATGCCAAAGCACACAGACCATCCAGGAGTGACGATCAAGCGGTTGGTCAACGGGACCTACCAGCTGAGGTTCCGGGGGCTGGACGGGGCCTACGGCTACCTGATCGCTGAAGCGGCCGATGGCAGCCCGACGGACAACGTCAACGTGGCACTCAAGCACGCCCGCAAGCTGTCGGTCGACATCGAAGTGGAACGCCGGAAGCAAGAGGCCCGGCAAGCGCTGCGGCTCGAGGTCGACGGGGTCGAGCACACAGCCTGGCCCATCGCCACGGCCATCCAGGACTGGCTGGCCTCGTACACGAACGGCCGGACCCGGATCACCAACCAGGGTCACATCCGGCGCTTCAAGGAGCACGTCGCGAAGGAAGGCCTGCAGTTCCTCCACGAGCTGACATACGCCCACGCGCGCGCCTACCGCAAGGTTCTGGAACGCGAGACGGGGCTGGCGGACGACACCAAGAGCGCGTGCCTGAGGATCATCACTACCTTCGCCAACTGGTGCGTGGAGCAGGAGCTCCTGGCCGAGAACCCGTTCCGGAAGGGGCCGTTGAAGGGGTTCGGCAAGGGGAAGAAGTGGCGTCGACTCGAGGACGTGCGCACCCGCTACCTGCCACCCTCAGATCGTCAGCGCCTGCTCGATGCCTGCCGCACGACGGCCGAGAAGCTCATGTTCGTGCTCTGCACCTACGTGGGGCTTCGCAACGCCGAGGTGGTGCACCTTGAATGGGGCGACTACAAGCGGCAGTACTCGCCCCCCGAACTCCACATCATGTTCCGTGAGCCCGACGAGGATGACCCGGCGGGCTGGCGGCCGAAGACGGGAGAGCGGGACCCGGAGCTCGTGTTCGACATCGTCATCGAACTGCTGGACCGGTGGTACGCCGAGACGCCTCACGGACGCGCGGACGACGACTACATCTTCGTGCATGCTGCTACGGGCAAGCGGCTCAGGACCATCCCCCCACGGTGGTACACGCGGCTGACTGCGGACACCGGCACGTACTGGACGCCGCAGGTCGGCCGCCGGATCTGCTGCTCGATCATGCCTGCGCACCGGGAGGCCCGCACGGGGGCGCCGTGGCCGCGTGAGGATCACGAGGAGTATTTCGGCCACAGCTACGACGTGGCCAAGAAGTACTACAAGACCCGCAGCCGAAAGCGCGTTCGTCGCGCCGAGGGCCTGACCGGCGAGGCAGAGGCCGGGGCCTCTGCTCAACCGGAGGTCGTGGATGACTGCGGGTTTGATTTGGCGACCGGAAAGCAACTGCTGGGATTTCTGCTCGACCGCACCTCCACGCCGAAGGTCCGGCTCGCGACCAACATCGACGTGAGCGATGTCGCCATCCACAAGTTCCTGCGCAGGGGCAAGTCGATTCCGGGCTGGTACTGGAAAGCGGTGAAGAGCCTCTTGCGGGACAGGGTTGAGCCGCAAAGTTCCGACGAGGGGACATGAGCATGACCATGCCAATCAACGACCCGAAGGCACCATTGTTGGCCGCCCTCCGCCGGGTTCCGCGTCATGTGCTGGTGCCAATCGAGCGCCTCGACGAGGCGAAGCGCCTGGACCCTCACGCCCGCAAGCAGATGGTGGTTCGCGCGGCAGCGGTCGATGCGGCCAACCTTATGTATCGGCAGATCGTCGGCGACGATGATCCGATGCTCCTGCGCGGGGTAGAGAACGCGCTCGTGCCGTTCCTCGCCGCGGGCGATGCGACGGCGGTCGCCAGCGCCTGGCAGGAGGTCCAACAGACGCTCTCGGCCGCCGGCTCGGCCGCGCCGCCAGCATTGCTGTCGAGGATGCCGCACCTGCTGCAGACCGACCCGGGGGTGATCAGTGTGTGGGAGGCGCACGCGGCGCAGCTGTCGCATGCGCTCGACGCCATGGAGGCCGCACTCCTTGCGATACCCGCGGCCGGGTCGGGTCCGGTCGCCGCCGTCGGAGAACCGCGCCGGGTCTCGGTGAAGGACTTCGCTCGGCTGACGGGTCGCTCGGAGGCCACCGTCCGGTCCGACATCAAGCTTCCAGGCTTCCCCTTCTACCAGGCGCGCCCGAACGCGCGAATCTGGATCAATGTGCCCGAAGCCGAAGCGTGGTACGGCCAGCAACGACAGTCCACGCCGCCGCTGCCACCAGCCGACACCGGCCAGCATCGGACCCCGAGCGGCAAACGTGTGGACCTGCGCGGCAACAACCGCGGCAGAAGCCAATGAGGCCGAGCGGCGTCGACACCCATCCGGCCACGCACTCAGAGCGAACCGCGCAGTCGGTCCGGCTTCAGGTAGGCCAACTCGGGCACGGCAAGCATGCGTTGGATCGTGGCCTCGACGTCGTACGGAACGCGGTGCCACCGGGCCGTGCCGAGCGCCTCGTCCATCACGACCACACACGCACACGGGTCGCCGTCGGCGGGCCGGCCGACCGAACCGACGTTGATCAGGTACTTCGGCCCGCTTGCGGCATCGCCGACGGCCACCTCGTGATCACACTCGGCCGGCGTGAACCAACGCGCACTGCCGGACTGCACGATCAACCCCGGCTGGTGGCTGTGCGCGATGAAGCACACATGATCGACCATCGAGAAGATCTCGCGGATCTTCGGTGACGGCTGATCGCCGACCGGCTCGGTATCCACCGAAAGGACGTACTCCATCGTCGGGTCGCGCGGCGTGCCGTGCACGAACTCCCACGGGCCGGTCCGGCAGACCTTGCGGGGCAGTGCGGACAGGAACTCGCGACGCGCACGGTTGCCGGCGTCCGTGTCGGGGTCGAACTGCCGGCGGGTCCACTCGAACGCCCGCTCCACCGCGCCGCCCGTGGCGATGCCTTCAACCAGGGCTTCTTCCCGGCAGCCGCACAGGCACATCCGGAACGTGCGCGCCAGGTCCACGCAGGCGACCGGGTCGGCACCGTCACCGATGATGTCGCCGAGGCAGACCACGCGATCGGGCCCGATGCCGTACGTGGCGTCGAGGAACGCGTTCGACGCCTCGTGCGTTGCGTTGGCGGATGCGGGCATGAACACAGCGGACCTCGACCTGATTCTCCTGGCCACGTTCACCGGAGACTCGCCATTGCCCGCCACGGCGTGTCGACTCCAGCATCGCCTCGGGGTGCCCGATGTACCGGCGATGGACATCAACGCAGGGTGCAGCGGGTTCGTCTACGCCCTGACCAACGCCACGGCGTTCATTCGGGCCGGCATGTATCGGAACGTCCTGGTCGTCGGCGTCGAGGTGATGTCGTCCGTTGTGGACTGGACCGACCGCGCCACCTGCGTGCTGTTCGGCGATGGAGCAGGCGCCGTGGTGTTGACCGGCGAAACGCCCTCCGGCCGCGGTGTGCTCGCCACGCACATCGGCGCCGACGGCAGCGGTGCCGACGACCTGCAACTGCCCGCTGGAGGATCGGCCCGACGGACGTCAGCGGCAACCCTGGCGGCCGGCCTGCACACCGTGCGAATGAATGGAGCCGCCATCTTCCGTTCGGCTGTGCTCCGGATGGCGGACACGGTCGAGGCGATGCTTGCCGCAGCGCAACTCACGCTCGACGACCTCGAACTGCTGATTCCGCACCAGGCCAATCATCGGATCATCGAGGCCGTAGCGAGGCGCCTGCAGTTTCCGATGGATCGGGTCGTGACGAACCTCGACCGCTATGGGAACACCTCAGCGGCATCTATCGCAATCGCCCTGGATGAAGCCCGCCGCGACGGGGTTGCAACGGCCGGCGATGTCGTCGCGCTGGTGGCGTTCGGCGCCGGTCTGACCTGGGGTGGCTGTCTGTTGCGCCTCTGATTCTCAACTGTTCCACCAGCGCCGTTCCAGTCTGTTTGGTCGGACTTGCCAGCCGAAGGTGGCGCCGGCGATGGCCATGGGGTCGCCGCAGCGGATCGCGTTGACGAGGTCGATCGCGGTCTGGATGCCGTCCTTGACCTCGGCGAACTTCTCGGCGGCGCGCATGGCCTTGGCACCGACACTGACGACGCGCGAGACCGCGCCGCAACTCGCGACGCCGCCGGTGACCAGGCCGGCCGCCATGCCGCCGGCCACGTTGCCGACGATGTTGCCGGCCATGTAGGCGGCCGAGCTCATGTCGGCGCCCATCATCTCGCCGAAGGCGCTCGACTCGACGAGGCCGAAGGAAAGACCGCTGACAGCGCCATCGAGGAAGCCGGCTGTAGCGCGCGCGTGCTCGAGGAACGTGCGTTCACGGCCGCAGAGGCCAAACGTTGCTGGGACACCGCGCCACGCGGGTCACAGAACCGCACGCGAGCCAGCCGTTGGAGTCGCCTTGGCCACAACCCGGCACATAACAGGCATCCGCAATCGCAGGGTGTGGCTCATGGCGCTCAGTACCGCGAATACTGAACATCGGTACTACTCACCCAAGATGCCGAGAAGCCTCTCCTTCCAGCGCTGAAAAAACACTTCCACTTGAGTTTCGTCCTCCCAGTCCGTCAGACACAAGGAGTGACAGCGACCGACTTCATGCAATTGATAGCATATGACACTAGCATGACGTACAAATGTCGACCGTCGATCTGCATCCTCGAGAAAATCAGCCAGGCCTATTGAAATAGCTAGAAGCGCCTTTTGGAGCCGTAGCGGACGGGACAGGGGCTGCAATTCGAGACTCGCAAAACACTCCTCCAAAGATGCTACGGGGATGTGATTGTCAACGTCCCCTCCCTTCACAATACGTTCACCATACTTGAATAACAAGTCAATAACCGACCACGGAAGCCCAACAGTGAGCGATCCTGAGTTGAGGCCGCCGAGAAGCACCGCGGCAATCTCCACGCCCGCCATCGCGCCCGCCGCGATGTGTACTGGGCTCAAACGGCTCAAGTATCGCTGGCAATCCATGCCATCGAACAACATATCGTCGAGTTGCAGGTCATGCACAAACCAGCTCGGCAGCTGATTGTATTTGGCGCGACCGAACAGTTGCGACGGCAGAGTTGTCACCGGGCTACTCATCGCACAGATTGTAGGTGCCCGCTCGATAGTCGTCCGGGTGGACGCTGACTGGGTGTGAGGACCCCCCGGGCCTTGGACCTCCGCAATCCAAGCAAATCACATTGCTTGAACCTACCGGCCGTCCGGACGAACTCCCAGGCCTGACCTCCTCCATGTATCGTTGCAGCCTTCTTTCGCCATGTGCCTCGGGGTTGTTCAACCCATTGATACGAGGTGGATGCGACGCAACATCTCTCTCCCAGAAGCTCGGATCGTAGTCTTGTAGCAGCTTTGTGCCGGGCGCGTTTGCCCTGAGTGAGTCTTGAACCTTCTGCATTTCGGTCTTTCCCATTTCGTTTGCAAAGCTTGGGTTGTTGCCAAGTGACCGTTGGGTCGCTGCTAGTTTGACGAACTGCGAGCTGTCTGCGTTCGGTTGAAAACTACTAATCGCCAGGTTGACTTGTCCATGCAAGCCAGAGCCAGCATGTGCATTGACCGCTTGCGTCGCGTATCGCTGTGCAGCGTTGTTGTTGTGACACCATGTTGCTGTGCAGCCAACGTGGTAGGTGTGCCCCACCGCGACGTCGAAGTTGTACGTGTGTCGATGCGACTGATCGGCTCTCGCATCGACCACAACCAACTGCCTGCCATCGGCGGCAGCCAAGACGTAGCCGGCCTTGAGATCCTGGGCGTGCACCCAGCCGCGTGTGATGTGGGCGAGGTCGCCGCGAGGCGTGGTGCGGTGGCGGGCCGGAAGTCCGGAGAGGTGGGGTTTGGAGACATCGGCCTCCGGAACCAGGTCGCCGTTGGTGGAGTGGACCCAGAAGGGGTGGGTCGGGGTGGTGCCGATCGTCTCGCAGGTGGAGTCGCCGGTGTCACGGATGGTGAGCCAGATGACGGCTTCCGTGGTGTTGCGGAACAACTCGGTCACCGGTGACACCACCAGCGGGTTCTCGGGACCAGACTCGTCGCGCGAGAGCGCGTAGTCGGCTGCGGTGACCGTCTCGATCGGCTTGGTGGTGGTCCACTTGTCGATCGCGCGCTGCAGGATCGACCGGTCGCCGCTGGCCTTGGCCTTGGACTCGGCGGCAGCCAGCGCTGCGTTGGCCTTGTCAGGATCGCAGCCGTCCTTGAGCACCCACACCGGCGTGCCGGCGACGAAGCACTTGCGCTTCCCGCAGGGTGAGACGTCGAACTTCTTGCCGGCGGCCGAGCCGAGGTGCGGCGCGGCGGTCATTGCGGCGCCGAAGGCGGCACCGGCGATGGCCATGGGGTCGCCGCAGCGGATCGCCTTGACGAGGTCGATCGCGGTCTGGATGCCGTCCTTGACCTCGGCGACCTTCTCGGCGACCCGCATGAGCTTCGCGCCAGCGCTCACCACGCGCGACACCGCGCCGCAACTCGCAACGCCGCCGGTGACCATGCCGGCTGCCATGCCGCCGGCTACGTTGCCGACAATGTTGCCGGCCGTGTAGGCGGCCGAGCTCATGTCGGCGCCCATCATCTCGCCGAAGGCGCTCGACTCGACGAGGCCGAAGGAGAGGCCGCTGACGGCGCCATCGAGGAAGCCGGCCGCGCCGTCGCGGAAGTGCTCCCACGTTTCGCGTTCACGGCCACAGAGGCCGAACGGATCGAGCGTCCACGGCAGTGAGCCGACGAATTGGTAGAGGTTGCTGCCGTTGACAAAGCCGGCCGGGTCACGCGTCAGCCACGTGCCGAGCAGCGCGTCGTAGAAGCGTGCGCGGAAGAAGCGCGCGTGGAACTCGTTTTACCCGTTGGACGCCTCGTAGCGGCGGCCCTGGAAGGCATACGGATTGTCAACGAGCGACAGCGCGGCCGCGGGCGACGGCGCGTGCCGCACATCACCCGTGGCGACAGCATGCTGTCAACGCCAGGCAGCCGGCGGTCGTCAACGGCAGAGACGGTGCGGCGCGCCGGAAGGCGTATGAGTTTACGCTGCACGTCATTGGCGGCGAGGGGGGGGCACCGCGCACTGGTTCAAGTGTGCAATACTCGCCGCGCCAATTCCGAAGGAACAAAAGTCAACGCATCATCGTCTATATAGCCGAGACCAGCGACTTGGGCGAACGGCTGGTTCTCCAGAATTGCGCGCGCAGTCTCTTCGTCAGCAGCGGTAGCAGCGATCAGGTGCGCGATCCGGGGGGCGAGCGGGTGGCCGCGATTGACCAAGGCCGCGGCACTGCTCCAGGCAACTTCGGGCCGTTCATCGTTCAACGTATGTTCAAGCCAGACCGTATCAGCGCCGACCTGCAACGCCCCAATTGCAAGCACAATGGAAGCTGCACACTGCGAGTCAGACTCATTGTCAAATGTAGACTTCTGATGTCTGCTCACTTCTTTCTGCTGGTCTCTGCAAACACACGTCGCAAAGGACAGCATTCTTCGCGTGGACGGCGCTGCAGATTTCCTTGATAAATCGCACAACAGTCGCCAAGCGTGCTGCACAGCCTCGTAGCACAGAAGCCTCCATTTCAGTCTGTCCAGTTTGGTTGGAGCCCGCCGTATCTCCTTCATAGACATCGCGAGCTTGATCTCACTCTTCCTCGACGATTGCTTGTATGGATCAGCCACCCAAGAGGCCAACTGCACCAAGGTTTTTGCAGCCCAATCGGTTTCGGGAAAGTCTGCAAGTGGCAGAAGATCAAGCAGTAGGCGTACGAGATATGGTGCTGCTTCGGAAATCAGCCCTTGGTTGGCGACTGTATTGAGAATCACTCCTTTGGCCACAAACCTAGTGTCGCTGTCCGGGTCCTGGCTAAGGTGCCGGATTGCGCGAGCAAGCTCTTCATGCTGTCCACTGAGCAGTTTCAAGCCAACCCAATTGGGGAGATGGCGCTCGAGGATAGTAGGAACACTCGGCATGTCTCAGCGTGTGAGGTTGCACGGATCTACGGTGGGCTTGAAGCGGCGATCAGCACCCTCTGCCGTGTGGATTCCGTACCGTTGATGGCCCTGGCCTTGCACTCTGTGGATCGACGCCTCAGGGCCACAGCTACTGCAGATGTCGTTCGGGTAGCTCACCACAAGTGTGCCCTCCACGTCGACGCCCCTGTTCCTCAAATCAGTTCGCCCGCTCTGTTCCGAGTGATGGCTGGTATCTCCGGCGGCTTCAGCCGCAATTGATCGTGACTTGTTCCTGCCTTCTGCAAAGGCAACTCCTGGATGAGCTTGCTCCAACCGCTGCCTCAGTTCGGGCGTCAGTTTTTGATTCAAGGATGCATGGAACTGTCCATCGGCAAGCGTTGTGCGGACGTTCACTTCGTGAGCGAAGTCAGGAGCCTTGCCCATGGCGGACATTGCGGTCGCGTGAATGTCTTGAGCCAAAGTGTCGAGGCTTTCAAAGGTTGCCCTCTCTTGAGCGCTTAGATTGTGGGTCCAGCATCGGTCCAGACCCACGTAGTAGGTGTGCGTACCCTTGGATTCAAAGTTGTACGTGCTTGTCCCGTCGACTGACTCTTCTCGTTGGATGTTGTCAATCAAGAAGCATCGCCCGTCGCAGGCAATGAGAACCTCCCCTGCCTTCGCCGATCCCGCCAACATCCAACTTGGAGCCACAGGGTTCTCGGTGACTGACTCTGCCCTCGCCACCCAGAACGGGTGGCCGGGGGTAGTCCCAATGGTCTCCACCTCACCGGTGGCGGTGTCGCGGATGGTGAGCCAGATGACGGTCTCGGTGATGTTCTGGAAGGTCTGCACCACCGGGGAGAAGACCAACGGGTTCTCGGGACCGGATTCGTCACGCGAGAGGGCGTGGTCAGAGGTGGAGACCGTTTCGATCGGCTTGGTCGTGGTCCACTTGTCGATCTCACGCTGGAGGATCGAGCGGTCGCCGCTGGCCTTGGCCTTCGACTCGGCGGCAGCCAGCGCGGCGTTCGCCTCGTCGGGATCGCGGCCATCCTTGAGCACCCACACCGGCGTACCGGCCACAAAGCAGTTGCGGCCACAGGGCGACACGTCGATCTTCTTGCCCATCGCCGAACCGAGGTGCGGCGCGGCGGTCATCACGGCGCCGAAGGCGGCACCGGCGATGGCCATCGGGTCGCCGCAGCAGATCGCCTTGACCAGGTCGATCGCGGTCTGGATGCCGTCCTTGACCTCGGCCACCTTCTCCGCGACCCGCATGAGCTTCGCGCCGACACTCACGACGCGCGATACCGCGCCGCAACTCGCGACGCCGCCGGTGACCAGGCCGGCCGCCATGCCGCCGGCTACGTTGCCGACAATGTTGCCGGCCGTGTAGGCGGCCGAGCTCATGTCGGCGCCCATCATCTCGCCGAAGGCGCTCGACTCGACGAGGCCGAACCGGCGGAACACGATGCGATCATCGACGCCCATCTCGGCCGGCTTCCTCGATGGCGCCGTCAGCGGCCTCTCCTTCGGCCTCGTCGAGTCGAGCGCCTTCGGCGAGATGATGGGCGCCGACATGAGCTCGGCCGCCTACATGGCCGGCAACATCGTCGGCAACGTAGCCGGCGGCATGGCGGCTGGCATGGTCACCGGCGGCGTCGCGAGTTGCGGCGCGGTCTCGCGCGTGGTGAGCGCTGGCGCGAAGCTCATGCGGGTCGCCGAGAAAGTCGCCGAGGTCAAGGACGGCATCCAGACCGCGATCGACCTGGTCAAAGCGATCCGTTGCGGCGACCCGATGGCCATTGCCGGTGCCGCCTTTGGCGCCGTGATGACCGCCGCGCCGCACCTCGGCTCGGCGATGGGCAAGAAGATCGACGTGTCACCCTGCGGCCGCAACTGCTTTGTGGCGGGTACGCCGGTGTGGGTGCTCAAGGATGGCTGCGATCCCGACGAGGCGAACGCCGCGCTGGCCGCCGCCGAGTCGAAGGCGAAAGCCACCGGCGACCGCTCGATCCTGCAGCGGGAGATCGACAAGTGGACGACCACCAAGCCGATCGAAACGGTCTCGACCTCCGACTACGCGCTC
>JBFWQT010000228.1:0-10389 GCA_050249295.1 Planctomycetota bacterium | reverse complement strand
GATTGCGTGGCCGCTGCACGAGCCGCCGGCAGACTGCGTCGGCGAGCTGCGGCGCGGCGACTACAGCGAGATCGCCAACGCGCACGAGCAGGTGAGTGACCTTGGCCTGCTGCCCGAAGTGCCGTTGCGCGCGCCCGGCGTGACGGCCGTGCTCGACGTGTCGTGTGCCTGGCACGCGGCGTGGTCACGCCATCGCAATCGTCTCGCGCCGAATCTGCCCGACGAGGCTCGCGCCCTGCTCGGCCCCGACGATGCGCCCGGCCCGATCGAGCGCGCGATCGGCCTGTGGATCGCACCCGACGGCTTGCCGTACCACATTCCGCCCGTGCCGCCGGCCTACGCCGACCAGCCGGAGATCGCGGCGCGATGCAAATGAGTTGTGGGGACTGCGCGACGGCGCAGCGCCGGTCAGTCGTTCTGGCGCTCGGCCAGGCGCCGCGCCAGCTCCGGAATGCGCCCGGCCGCGTACTGGCCGATCGGGTCGTCGGCAAACTTGATGTCGGTGGCCGAGACGTTCATCTGCAGGTAGCCCTCGTACTGCTCCGGCGTCATCACCTGGTTCATCGTCTCCATGATCTTCTGGTTGATGCGCGCGTTGACCTCCGAGTAGTTCTCCTGGCTGCCCGGCACCTTCGAGGTGAAGACCTCGACCAGCAGCGCCTGCTTGTCCTCCGGCTTGAGCGAGGTATCGATGAAGGCCGTGAGCACCTTGTCGATCGCCGTATTGCCGTGCTCGTCGGGCAGGCTGAGCATGTCGAGGAACTCCTTCTTCTGCACGCGCAGCACCTCGTGCAACGCCTTCATCTGATCGGCGTCGAGCTTGAGTCGCGCGCGCACGTCGTCGAGCGTGGGCTTGCCGTCGTCGCCGGTGGCGGGGTCGGGCTGGCGAGGCGGCACGGTGCCGTCGCGCATCTCGCGCACGCGCGTCTGCAGGTCGGCCACCTCGGCGGTCAGGCGGTCGAGGTTGCGCGCCGCTTCGGGCGTGAAGCTGCCGCCGCCGAACGGGTTGGCGCCGGCCGTGGCGTCGACTGCCTTCGCGGCGTCGGCCTGCGCCTGCTGGACCAGCCCGGCCAGCTTCGTGGTGCTGGTCTCGAGCGCGTCGATGCGCGCCGCGATGTCGCCGGCCTGCGCGCTGTCGTTGCTGCCCGCCAGGAGTTCGTCGACGCGCGCCTGCAGCATCGTGCGGGTCGCGTCGGCCGCCGCCTTGTCGGTGGCGAACTGCTTCTCCATGTCGGCAACGCGGTACTCGAGGTCGAGCGTGACCTTGATGGCGGCGCCCGCGGCGCAGGTGGCCAGCAGGGCGATGACGATGGTCGCGCCGCGCGCGAAACCGGTGGACGGATTGCTCATGGCTCGTCGGGGTCCGGGGTCCGGTGGATGGGTGGTGCGGGTATGTCAGATGGTACACGCCGCGGCAGTCGGCGGTTGCTTCTGACTGCCGCTCGCGGAGGTCGGCGAAACCGCAAAATGTCGTCGACAGCTTGCCGGTGCCGGTGCCGCTTCGTATTATTCCGCACCGCAGCGCCTCTGGCAGCTGCGTGAAGGCACTAGTAGCTCAGTTGGTAGAGCAGCTGACTCTTAATCAGCGGGTCCGGGGTTCGAGTCCCTGCTAGTGCATCCAGGCAACGAGCAAGCCCGGGAGCCATTGACGGCCACCCGGGCTTGTTGCGTTTCGCAGTGGTTGCGTTTCGCAGTGGCTGCGTTGCGCGGCCGTCAGCGGCCTGCCGCCAGGATCGGCCCCCAGTACTCCGTCATCAGCGCGAGCACCTGGCTATGGAACACCAGGATGCCGACCGCGGCGGCCGCCAGGAACGGGCCGAACGGGAAGAGATGCTGCTTCTTCAGGATCAGCATCGGCACCGTCACAATCAGGCCGAGCGCGGCGCCGCCGAAAATCGAGAGCAACGCGCCGGGCCAGCCGATCATCGCGCCGGAGAGCATCAGCAGCTTCACGTCGCCCATGCCCATCGCGGCACCCTGGCCGTAGCGCAGCGCCTTGCGGATCATCATGCCGGTGGCGAGGCCGCGCAGGAGCCACATGCCGCCGCCGGCGATCAGCGCACCGAACAGCGCGCCGAGGAAGCTGCGCATGTGCGCGCGCCACCACGGTGCCGGCGCATCGTCGGTGCCGTCACTCGCCGGCAGGATCGCCGACGCCGGCCACTGCCCGGCCACCTGCACCATGCCCGCGCCGGCGCCGGGCATCGAGACCGGCGTCATCACCCAGCCGCCTGCGCCGTTGGGAGCAGGGGCGCAGCGGTACAGTTGTGTCCGGCCGTTGCGCGTGGCCTCGACAATCGGCGGCGGACCATGCGGGATCAGCGCCTGCGTCTGCGTGGGCGACGGCGGCGCGGCCTTGATCCACATCTTGCCGTCGATCTCGAGGAAGGCCGCGGGCTGGATGACGAACTGCGTGCCATCGTCGAGCGTGTAGCGCACGATGCGCTGGTCGATGCCGGCCTGCGTCATCTGATACGTCGGCGTGAATCGCGGGTACTGTTGCGTCTGCTCCGGCAACCCGCTGGCCGGCGGGGGCGCGCCACCGTGCATCGGGCTGCACGCGGCCAGCAGCAGGATCACCGCCACGCCGCCCCACGTCAGCTCGTCCGGAATCACCGTGAGGTCAGCGTCGATCAACGCGGCCGCGATCATGATGCTGATGAACACGCAATGCGTGACCGCCAGCAGCCACGGCTGCCAGCCACTCACACCGCTGTGGATGACGTCGAGCCAGACGACGAGCGCGAACATGCCCGCCGTGAACGCCTCGACAGCCGGGTAGCGGAACGAGATGCGGCCCTTGCAGCTGCGACAGCGGCCGCGCAGCAGGAACCAACTGAACACCGGGATGTTGTCGTACGCACGGATCGGCGTCTTGCACGACGGGCAGTGCGACCCCGGCGCGATCAGGCTCATGCAGCGCCGCGGCAGGCGCCACACCACCACATTGAGGAACGAGCCGATGCACGCGCCGACCATGCCCGCGAACACCAGCACTAGCCAGGTCGGCATCAGCGGCGAGCCCGGCGCGAGTTCCATGCCCGGGTCGACCGTTGCGGATGGCGGCGTCTGTTGTGCAAGCCAGACGAGAAGGTTCATGCTCATGCGTCGGGAGCCCCCACGCGGTCGGCCGGCACGGCCCAGTGTACGCCCCTGGTGCGCCTTCAATTGTCAAGGCTGACAGGTCTGGCGACTGGCAAACTGAAAGTTATCGCATCGTGGCTTGCCGGCAGACCGCGCGCCAGTGCGCGCCATCCGACGCGGCCGCCGCCAACGCCTGCTACTTGCCCGGCCGCACCTCACGATTGTGGATGTCGATGAAGTAGTGGTCCTCGTAGGCTGGCTCGACCCGCACCAGACCGTTGGTCATCCGGGCGTAGGACATCCCCGCGCGGAATGGCACGACGACCTTGCCGGCCTTGTCAATGAACCCGACATCGTTGTTGACATCGCGTACACGCGCCATGCCGTACGAGAAGTGGCGGACGGCGTAGTAGCCGCCGCCCCCGTTGTCCAGGACGACCTTGCCGGCGAGGTCGATCGCCACGAACCAACGGTCGCGCACCACCCATGCCAGCCCGTCCTGGTAGGAGCAGGCGGCGGTGAACCCCGGTTCGGCGATGAGTTTGCCGGTCTTGTCGACGTAACCGTAGCGGTAGCGGGCGGCGCGGCTCTTCTGCCTCACGACCATTCGCCCCTGGCTGAAGCCGTGGCGGAGGCTGCCCCTGACGGTGCCGGTGCAGTTCATGTCGCTGTCGCTCACCACCAGGCCCCATTCCAGAGCGCTGTCGAGGTCAAACAGCTCCTTGCCGTTGGCATCCACCGCGAAGCGCCGCTCGCCGACCTGCACCGGCACGATGCCTTCGGCTACCGGCCACGCGGCGTCCCAGGCGGCCTTCACCACCCACTCGAGATCGGAACCCAGCAGCCCCCACTTCTTGCCCGAATCGCGATGCATGGAGACCGCGCGGCCGCCCGAGAACGCGCTCATGAAGTAGTAGTCGTACGGCGAAATCCGCTTGCCGGTACGATCGTAGACCGCCATCCAGGGGATCTTGTCGGGGTTGTTCGCGGCTTCCTCGGTCGACTGGGAGATCGCGAAGCGGCCATTGCCGAGGATCGTCACGATCCGCTGCTCGGACAACGCCATCTCGAACAGTATCTCGCCGAGCGAGTCAAACACACCCACCCGGCGTCGCGTTGCCTGGTAGGTGTGGTAGTTGATCGCGAAGCCTTGGGTGAACGAGTCGGTGGCATCCACGACGCTCCATGCGCCGTGCGGCTGGATCCAGACGCGACCCTCGCTGTCGCAGTAGCCGAGGCCGACACCACTTTTGCCGAATGCGTTGAGTTCCACGTCGGGTGGCGGGCAGTACGCCTGCCAGCAGTACACCTGGCCCTTCTCGTCGACGGCAGTCACGCGATGGCCGGGCGTCGCGCCGACCGCCACCAGAGCCGTCTTCGATGCTTCGAAGCGGTGTCGAATGGCCATCTCCCCCGGCTTTGTCTGGGCCAGCACCACCACGTTGCCTTTTTCGTCGCCGACAACCAGGCGCGTGCCGGGTAGCGACCAGGCGAGGCAGGTAAGCTTCGCGGCCAGCTTTTCGGTGAGCAGTTCCTTGCCGTCGATGGTGCGCAACTGCAGCGTCTTGTCGTCACTGATCGACGCCACGATGCGGCAGTCGGGCGAAATGGCGATGCCCGTGATCGCGCCGCGATGCGCCTTCGGGTCGTTCCACAGGTCACGTGTGCTGAACCGGCCGGCGAGGTCCTCCCAGGCCCAGGCGCGCAGTTCGCCGCGCTTGTCTCCACTGACCATGATCCGTAGATCCACGCCGGCAGATCCGACAGCGGTGACCTCGTTGCGATGGCCGGTGTACGCGCCGACCTTGTGCTCCCCGCGCGTCGACATCACCACTTCCTTGCCGGCCGCGATCGCGCACATTTCGCCGAATGCCGCGGCGAGCGAGGTCGGTGCACCGCCTTTGTCGTTGGGCAGCTTGTCGTCCTGAAGCTTGTACGTGCGAGTGACGGAGCCGTTGGCCAGTCCCCACAGCAGGACGGGATCGTCCGGAACATCTTCTCGAATCCGGGTGAACGCGAACGCCGTGGGGCGATCGGCAGCGGTCCACTTGCGCCACTCGTCGCCGTTCGGGCGGAACAGCACTACCTCCTGATTCTTGCTGCCCACCACCACATGGCCGTCAGCGGCGACACATGCGGCCACCGCGTCGTGGGCGACATCGCGTGTGACTTCCAGCACCGGCGCGGGCCTGGCGTCCTGTCCGCGGACCAGCGCGGGCGGCGCGCCAACCACGAATGCGATGCCGACGGCAACCGCCAACCAGGAAACCCGAACTCGATCAGTGCCAACGCTGGCATGCAGCATGGTTCTCTCCCGCTGGGCCGAGGCTCGGATGAGGTGCAAAAACAACCTGAGAGCGCGGAAAAAAACTCGCGGACGGACCCGGCCTGAATGCCGAGGCACACGGACGATACCAGAATGTCCGGTCCAGAGCCGCGCGCGATGTGGCAGCGCAGCATTCTGCGGATCGTGAAGTAGCGTAGATGGTCGCGCGGCAGGTGACTTTGCGCAAGCGTGATGATCAGCACGCACGCTATGCGGTGTCCCCTGCTCCCACGCGGTCGGCCGGCACGGCCCAGTGTACGCCCTTTGCGCGCTTTTCAATCGTGATTGCGCCGAGCTTCTCGAGCACGGCCGGCAGGTACGAGGCGAGGTTGCCGGTGATGCTGAACTGGCGCAGGAACGCTTCGAAGGTGTCCGGGCCGGGCACGCGATTCTCGGCGCAACTGCCGAGTTCGACCTCACCCATGCGGCGCACGAACTCGATGCACTCGCGGATGCAGCGCTCCTTCTCCCAGAAGATCGAGTTGCCCTCGCCGTCGTAGGCCTTCTTCTGGAAGCGCCAGCCGGAGTAGATGTGCATGTCGCCGTAGACGACGCGCAAGTGGAACGGCTTCTTCTGCGCGGCCGTCTGGTAGTCGCCATCGACGGCCATCACGGCGTACTGCGCGGGCGTGAGGCGGTACGAGCCGGGTGTGGAAGCGGCGCTTGCGTCCGGGGTCGCGGACTTTGCCGGCGCGGCGCCATCGACCAGCCGCGCTACGCGGGCCAGCAGTTGCTCGCGCTTGACGCCGAGTTTCTCGAGCGCGTGCGTGGCCACGCAGTCGGGGTCCATCAGCATCGCGGCCAGCATGCGATCGGACGCCGGCGCGGCTTTGCTCATGCCGTACGCGCGGGCCAGCGCGTCCGCGGCGCGAGCGGTCAGCGGGTCGCGCTTCTCGCCGCCCTCCTGCATCCGCGAAAGCTGCTCGACGCGCGTGGCGGCGAGCGCCGGTTCCACGCCGTCGTCGGCCAGCAACTTCACGGCCGAGCCAGTCGGGTCGTCGAGCACAGCCAGCAGCAGGTGCCCGGTAGACACCTGCGACGCCTGCAGGGAGATGGCCTGCTCGTCAGCCTTGTGCGCGAGCCACTCCAGCGGATCGCCAGACGGCGACGGCGCCGACGGCGATGTGTGTGACGTTGCAGCCCTGGGTTTCGAGCGCGCCATTCCGCCAATCGGTGCTGTGGGTGGTCCGGTCCGAGCCGCCACCGTCAAAAGCCCGGGCTCGCCCGGAACCAGATTCGCGTGCACGTTCTGACGGTCGATCAGCGCAGCGGGAAGTACCCGGCGTCGGTCAGCGCCTTCTGGCCGGCCGGCGTGCGAACCAGGTCGAGCCACTTCTTCACGGCGCTGCCATCGGCGGGGCGGCCCAGCGACCACGCATAGAGCACGCGCGTCAGCGGGTAGCTCGCGTTGCCCACCGTCTCGGCCGTCGGCTTGAACGCCTTGGCGTCGCGCTCCTTCGTGATCTCGAGCACCTTCACGCGATCCGGATTGACCTGCGACAGCGAGACCACGCCGATCGCGCCGGTGTCGCCCTGCGCGCCAGCCTCGATGCGCTTGATCAGCTCGCGGCCGTTGGCCAGCATCGCGGCAGTCTCGCCGAACGGTTCGTTGTTCATCATGCGACGCGCGAAATACAGCGTGCTGTCGCTGGTCACCGGCGGCAGCAGCGGCCGGATCGCCTCGTCGATGCCACCCTCCAGCGAGCTCCAGCTGGTCAGCTTGCCGCTGTAGATCGCGCCGAGCTGGCCGTAGGTGACGAACCCCACGTTGTTCGAGCGGTGCACCACCACCGCCAGCGCGTCGCGCACCAGCACCGTGCAGATCGGCGGCAGGCCGCGCGTCTCGATTGCCTTCATCACCTCGGCTTTGGTCAGCGGCTGGCCGGTCAGCAGCAGGTCGGCGCTGCCGTCGATCAGCGCGTCGGCGCGCGACTGGTCGGGGTTGCGCGGCACGACGGTCACGGCGATGCCCAGCGCCTTCGACGGCGCGACGGTGACCTCGGCCAGCTTCATCGGGCCGTCGCCGGTGACGATGCGCAGCGTGTTGGCGGAGGGCTGCGCGGGCGGGTCCTGGGCGACCACCACAGCGGCGGGGGCAAGGGCCGCCGCGGCCAGGCCAGCGAGCACGGCAAGAACAACCAGACGACGATGCAGCATCGGTGGAGTGGAGCTTCGGGTTCGAAGTGAAAGACGCCCGCATTCTAGGACGGATGCGCGCATCTGTGGAGCGACGACGCTCAAAAAACCCGCACTGGTGATGACGATCGCGCGCGGTATCGTGGCGCCATGACGGCGATCCTCGGAATCTCGGCCTGGTATCACGACTCCGCTGCCGCGCTGGTGGTGGATGGCGAGATCGTCGCGGCCGCGCAGGAAGAACGCTTCACGCGTGTGAAGCACGACCCCCGCTTCCCGCAGAGTGCCATCGCGTACTGCCTGCGCGAAGCCGGCCTGCGGCCCGATCAGCTCGACCTCGTCGGCTTCTACGACAAACCGCTGCTGAAGTTCGACCGGCTGCTCGAGACCTACCTGGCGTTCGCGCCGGCCGGGTTCCGTTCGTTTGCGCGCGCCATGCCGCAATGGCTGCGCGAGAAGCTGCACCTGCCACGCGAGATGCGCCGGCATCTGCCGGGCTACGCGCGGCGCTTCGTCTTCCCGCTGCATCACGAGTCGCACGCGGCCAGCGCGTTCTTCCCGTCGCCGTTCCAGCACGCCGCGATCCTCACCTGCGACGGTGTCGGCGAGTGGAGCACCGCCACGATCGGCGAGGGCCGCGACAATCGCATCACACTCCTGAAGGAGCTGCGCTTCCCGCATTCGCCGGGCCTGCTCTACTCGGCGTTCACCTCGTACTGCGGGTTCCGCGTCAACTCCGGCGAATACAAGCTGATGGGCCTTGCGCCGTACGGCTCGCCGCGCTTCCTCGACCGGATCCTCGACAGGCTGATCGACCTGAAGGCCGACGGCTCGTTCCGCATGGACATGCGCTACTTCCGCTACGCGTACGGCCTGCGCATGGCCAACCGCCGCTTCGACGCGCTGTTCGGCCGACCGCCGCGCAAGCCGGAGGCGCCGCTCGACGAGTTCCACATGGACGTCGCGGCGTCGATCCAGGCGGCGATCGAGGAGATCGTGCTGCGCATGGCGCGCCACGCGCGCGACCTCACCGGCCTGAAGCACCTCTGCATGGCGGGCGGCGTGGCGCTCAACTGCGTGGCCAACGGCAAGCTGCTGCGCGACGGCACGTTCGACGACATCTGGATCCAGCCGGCGGCCGGCGACGCGGGTGGCGCGCTCGGCGTCGCGCAGCTGATCTGGCACCAGCTGCTCGACAAGCCGCGGACGGCTGTGCCGGGCGACTCGCAGCGCGGCTCGTTGCTCGGCCCGTCGTTCAGCGAGAGCGAGATCCGCGCGTTCCTCGTGTCGTGCGACGCCGTCTTCACGCACGAGCCCGACGACGCGGCCCTGTGCGAGGCCGTGGCGAAGGAGCTGGCCGACGGCCGCGTGGTTGGCTGGTTCGAGGGCCGGATGGAGTTCGGCCCGCGTGCACTCGGCGCGCGCAGCATTCTCGGCGACGCGCGCAATCGCGAGATGCAGTCGCGCATGAACCTGAAGACCAAGTTCCGCGAGTCGTTCCGCCCCTTCGCGCCGGTCGTACTGAAGGAGCGCGCGCACGAGTGGTTCGACGTGCCCGCGGGCACCGACAGCCCCTACATGCTGCTGGTCGCGCCGCTGAAGCCGTCCCGGCGGCTGCCCGTCGACGCCCGCGTGACCGGCCTCGATCGCCTCTGGCAGGTGCGCAGCGAGGTGCCGGCGATCACGCACGTCGACTGCTCGGCCCGCCTGCAGACGGCCGACGCGGCACGCCACGGGCGGTACTACCGCCTGCTGCAGGCATTCGAGAAGCTGACCGGCTGCCCCTTGTGCATCAACACGAGTTTCAATGTGCGCGGCGAACCGATCGTGTGCACGCCCGAGGACGCGTGGCGCGTGTTCATGCACACCAACATGGATGTGCTGGTGCTCGAGCGCTTCATCCTCCACAAGCCCGACCAGCCGGGCGCGACGGAGCACGATGTCGACGCGCACCTGGCGCGGTTCGAGCTGGACTGACCGGCGGACGCGAGGTCGGCGAGCCGGGACGGAAGTCCGCGTCCGCGGAGCCTGTTGCCAGACCGTTCCGGGCGAGCACGCCGTCGTACCGGCGGTTTTCCACTTGCCCGTACGCGGCCACATCGTACGATTCCCGGTCCGCGTCCGGCCGGGGAGCCGGGTCGCAACATCGATGCAGTGCCCACGCAGTGCAGGTTGAGTCGAGACCATGAAGAAAGACATCCATCCGGCCTATCGCGCAGTGGTCTTCCAGGACCCGTCGGCCGACTTCTCGTTCCTGTCGCTGTCCTCGGCGCACACCAACGAGACCATCAAGTGGGAAGACGGCGAGGAGTACCCGCTGATCAAGGTGGACATCTCCAGCGCGTCGCACCCCTACTACACCGGCAAGGCCAAGCTGCTCGACGCGGCCGGCCGCGTGGACCGTTTCAAGAGCCGGTACAAGTGGTCGGAAGACGCCGCCGGTGAGAAGGCCAAGGAAAAGAGCACGGCCGCCGCGAAGAAGCCGAAGGTGCAGAAGAAGCTGCCCAAGGCGACCGGCGTAAAGGGCCAGAAGAAGGCCCAGCGCGCCGCCGACGCGGCCAAGGCCACCGCCCTGCTGGCCGCGAAGGCCGCCGCCGAGCCGCCCGCGCCGCCGCCGGCCGCTCCCGCTCCCGCTCCCGAGGCACCTCCCGCTACCGAGTGATCGAGGCTGATCTTGTCGCAACCGCGCATGTCGTTCCCGACGTGCGCGGTTGTGGCGTTTCAGGGCAGAGCCGAGCGACCGTTGCTGTCCGCGAATGCCTGTTCCGGGCGAGCCGGGGATGTAAGCCCCTTTGGCGCTACACAAGAGCCGCGTGCGCAAGCGAGCGGGCCTCGAGGGCCCC
>JBFWQT010000227.1:0-10401 GCA_050249295.1 Planctomycetota bacterium | reverse complement strand
GAGTTCGGTTCGGATTGCCAGCGCAGCAGGCTGCCGGCACACAGAGTATTGGCCGGGATTTGAGACGCGTCTCCGCCAGCCTGGTTTCGCCAAATCGGCCGCCATGGGCGAATAGCCAGGAACGCCAAGGACTCACCGACGTCACAGATTCGCCATTGCCCGACGCTGGCGCGGTCGGACGCGGCCGCTGACAGGTCCGGCGGTTGCTGGTGGGGGGCTGGTCGGGTATTCTCACATCCTGCCAGCAGTTTCGAGTGTTCCGGCGGCCGCCATTGGCAGGCCTGCATCTGTGTCATGCCCGAGGATTCCGGCGCTTCCAGCGATCCCGACTTCATCGAGCGCGTCACTCGTGCCGTGCTCGAGAGGTTCCCTGACTTCGCCGCCTTCGAGGCGGCGATGGGGTGGATGCCGGGCTTCTTCGAAAACGATGTGCTGAAGGCGGACATGCCGCGGGAGCGCATCGCCGACCAGGTCGTTCGCGTGCTGCACTGCGAGCGACAGTGGCTGCTGACCGGCGAGGGCGAGGCCTACAAACGCAAGGCGCCCAAGGCCCCCGAGCAGCCCGAGGCACTGCCGGACGCGGCATCGCCGATTGTGACCACCGTGCGCCCGGCGACCGAGTTGCGCGCGCGGATCCACACCAGCCTCAAGGAGAACCCGGTCGTCGAGCCCGACCGGGGCGACAACGGCAGCGGTTCGCACTCCACCAAGGCGCCACCGCGCATGCCCGTGGCGGAGTGGGGTCACACCGAAATCATCACCCGCGGCGACACAAACAAGCCGGAGCGCCGCACGCGGCCCGAAGACGTCGACATCTTCAACCTCACGGTGAAGAGCGACGGAGGTGGCAGCCAGCCGACTCCGGCCGCACCGCCCACGGCCGACGAGTCCGGTGACGCGAGCTCCGGCACGCAGGTGCGAAGGTCCACCAGCGCCGACGACTTTGTCGCCGCGACGTTCGGCGCCGACCCGGCTGGCGATCCGGAGCCACCCACGCGCTCGGCCACGCAGAGTGCCGACGATTTCTTCTCGAGCTTCACCGTCACGCCAAAGTCGCCGAGCGAGAAGAAGGCCGAGGAAGACGCGGCGAAGGCACGCGCGGCGGCGGCCGGCGGCACCGATCCGTTCAGCATGAAGATCACGCCGAAGCGGCCCGGCGAGTTGGGCGACGGCGTGAGCGTGCCGCCCGGTGGCAGCCCCGGCACCGCCAGCATCAGCCGGGGCTCGGCGGCAGGCGAGAGCATCGTCATCGGCGCGATCGACATCGACGGCATGGACAACGCCGACCGTGCGTTGCTCCGCGCGCAGCAACAGCAGCTCTCGATGTTGCGGGAGCCGCCCGACCTCGATTCGCACGGCCTCGAGTTCGCCATGCGCTTCAAGCCGGCGAAGGGCGTGGCCAGCGAGTTCTACGACTTCATCGAGTTTGACGATCAGCGCCTCGGCATCATTGTGTTCGATGTGGCCGGGCATGTCGGCCTGAACGTGTGGGGCGACGTTACGATGGCGACGCGCGCCTTCCGCATCTACTCGCGCGCCTGTCGCACGCCGCGCGAACTGCTGATCAAGACGAACAGCGAACTGGTGCCGGACCTGATGGCCGAGAGCAGCCTGACGGTGTGCATCTCGGTGCTCGACCTGGAGGAGCGCACGCTGACCGTGGCGCAGTCGGGCCACCCGCCGCTGCTGCTCTACAACCAGTACCGCACGCCGGTGCTCGAACCGGTCAAGCCGTCGGGCATGGTGCTGGGGTTGGTGGCGGGCAGCAAGTTCGACGACCTGCTCGAAGAGCGCGTGATCGAGCTGAAGACCGGCGACGTGCTGCTCTGGTACACCGAGGGCGTGATCAACTGCGAGAATCCGCAGGGGCAGCAGCTTGGCGTGGACAGCCTCGGAATGCTGCTGCAGGCCGAGGCGCGCCGGTCGCCCGAGGAGTTCCTCGACTACCTGTACGAACAGCTCGACCGCTGGCGCGACGGCGGCGAGCAGACGGCCGACTGCACCGCGATTGTAATGAAGGTCGGCATGCCGCCCGGCCTGGCGTGAGTCGACCACGCTGCGTCGCGCACGCGCTCTGCGTCTTGCGTTGTCGGGCACCGGCGGCACGGGTATAAGGTCGCCCGGCCCGCTTGCCGACACGCACGTCAGTCGGCGCGGGCCGATTTCGCAGAGTAGCGAACCCAACAAAGAAGACTGACCGGAGCAGAGCATGCGCATTGCCGTGGTGGGCGCGACGGGCGCCGTAGGCAAGGAACTGTTCGATCTGCTGGCCGCCAACCGGCTGCCCGCCGACGACATCGTCGCGATCTCCAGCCCCCGCTCGGTCGGCAAAAAGGTGATGTGCGGCGACCGCGAGCTCAGCGTGATCGCGCTCGCTGACGGCTGCTTCGACGGCGTGGACATCGCGTTCTTCTCGGCCGGTGGCGGCACCAGCCTGGAATGGGCTCCGAAGGCGGCCGCGGCGGGTGCGATCGTCGTCGACAACTCGTCGGCATTCCGCATGGAAGCGGACGTGCCGCTCGTCGTGCCGGAGATCAACGCGCACGCGCTCGACTCGCTCGGCGAGCGTCGCATCGTCGCCAACCCGAACTGCACCACGGCCGTGTTCCTGATGGCGGCGGCGCCGCTGCACAAGGTCGCCGGGCTGAAGGCCGTGATCGCGTCGAGCTACCAGGCCGTCAGCGGCAGCGGCGCGAAGGCGATTGACGAACTCGAGCAGCAGGCCCGCGCGTGGGCTGCTGGCAAGGAGTTCCCGCCGCGGCAGGTGTATCCGCACGACATCGCCTTCAACGTGTTGCCGCACGTGGACAAGTTCCTTCCGGACGGCCACACGAAGGAGGAGATGAAGCTGCAGAACGAGTCGCGCAAGATCATGGAGCACCCGACACTGAAGGTGACGTGCACCTGTGTGCGCGTGCCGGTGTTCCGTGCGCACAGCGTGGCGGCAAGCCTGTGGCTGGAGAAGCCGCTGTCGCCCGACGAGGCGCGCGAGGTGCTGCGCCAGGCGAAGGGCATCGTGGTGCAGGACGACCCGGCCGCGAACGTGTATCCGCAGCCGCGCGAGCGTGCCGGCCACCACGACTGCGCGGTGGGTCGCATCCGCAAGGACAACGTCTTCGAGCCCGGCCTCGCGCTGTGGGTCGTCGGCGACCAGTTGCTGAAGGGTGCCGCGCTGAATGCGATGCAGATCGCCGAAGCGCTGGTCGAACGTCAACTCGTGCCGCAGCGCTGACGAACGGGCGGATGCCCCGCTCCCGTCGTGGCTTTGAGGGCCGCATGCGGTCATGCGACGTGAAGCGACAAGAAGTTTGGACACAGAGGGCGCAGAGGACACGGAGGAGGAGCAAAAAGGCTCGCATGGCCTTCTTCCATCCTCCGTGCCCTCTGTGCCCTCTGTGTCCAATCTCGTTCGTAGCCACTCCGGATCGCGGCTCTTGCGAGTCAATCCGCGGCAGGTCCTACTCGGTCGTCGCCTCGTAGTTGCGCACGCGCGGATGTGGCTCGATCTGATCGAGCATGTCGAGCGACACCGGCATCGGCCGGCCGTCCTTGTCCGGCCGCAGCACGTTGGTGAACTGGCCGGATACCACCTGGCTGGTGAGCCACACATGGTGGGCCAGCGACGAATGCGAAAGCGTCTCGTCGTAGCCGCTGAGCACGGCAATGAACAGGCCGTCGAGTGCCTGGAGCTCGGTGACGTTCTTGTCGAAGAGCGGGCTGTCGGGATCGTCGAGCGGCGCCACCACCATCCACGTGAACTGCAGCACCGGGTGGGTGTCGGGTAGCAGGCGCAGCTGTTGCCAGCGCCGCTGGAACGAACTGTCGGCGGCCTGCACGACCCACATGAAGTACAGCGTGACCTTCACCTCGAGCAGCTTGTTGAGCCGCAGGTTGGTCAGGCGGAACATCAGTGCCGGCTTGCCAACGTGGCTGCCGAGCACCATGTGCTGGCTGAACGCGACGCGCGCCGTGGCCCGGCTGAGGCGCACGAACGCCATCGCCGAGAAGATGCCGATCAGGATCACGCCGACCAGCGCCTGCACCGCGGAAATGACGCGCCCCACGCCGACCGGGCGGATGTCGCCGTAGCCGACGGTCGTCATGGTCACGTAACTGAAGTGCAGCGAGTCGCCGAAGTCGTGCGACGTGGCGTCGCGGTAGGCATGCACGAGTGTGCCGGTGGCCTCGTACGCGGCTGCGAAGATGACGACGAGAAAACTGTAGACCACCACGAGCAGCAGCAGGTAGCGCGGCCAGCTCATCGACACCAGGTGGTGGTAGGTGTCAGTGAGGAGCGGGCGATCCATCAGCGCGCGCTCGGGCGCAACAATGGCGGCGGTCTTCGCGTCCTGCCGGATCATGGCGCGGCCGGCACGCAAGGCCCGTTCGCGAAGCCGCAGTGGGAAGAGCGTTGAGCGAGATGGTACGACTGCAGTCGCCGCGACCGTCAGGGAGCGGGACCAGCCTGCACTCGATTGCACAACAAGAGCCGCGACCGTCGGGGAGCGTCGGAGGTCCGGCGCGAGCTCGTCTCATCTACATCCGCTCCCTCACGGTCGCGGCTCTTGTTGTGCATCGAACTGACCAGTCCCGCTCCGTGACGGTCGCGGCTCGGACCAGAACCTGAACCCCTCGCCACCACCTCCATGAGCGATTCGCCGTCCGATCAACCATCTCGCGACGACATCGTCTTCGAGCCGAAGGACGAGCCGCTGCGCGACGACGTGCGCGTGCTCGGCGCGCTGCTTGGCCAGGTCATCACCGAGCAGGGCGGCGCGGCGTTGTTCGACCGCGTGGAGACCGCCCGCCAGGCTGCGCGGCGGCGACGGCGCGGCGATCCGCTGGCCGGCGAAGAGCTGGCCGGCACGCTCGGCAACCTGCCGCCGGCCGAGGCCGAACAGGTGGTGCGTGCGTTCTCGGCGTACTTCAACCTGGTGAACATGGCCGAGCAGGTGCACCGCCTGCGCCGCCGTCGCGAGTACGCCCACCAGGGCGGCGTGCAGCCCGCCGGGTTCGAGTGGGTGCTGCGCCAGCTGCAGAGCCGCGGCATTCCGCTGGAGGACGTGCAGCGGCACATCGCCAACCTGCGCGTCGAGCCGGTGTTCACCGCGCACCCGACCGAGGCCGTGCGCCGCACGCTGCTCGCCAAGCAGCAGCGCATTGCCGCGCACCTCATCCGCGGCATTGATGCCGACTGCCTGACGCCGGCCGAGCGCGACGAGTTGCGCGACGCGATCCGCCATGAGGTGACCACGGCGTGGCAGACCGACGAGCACCTCGAGGACAAGCCGACCGTCGCGGATGAACTCGAGCACATCCTGTTCTACGTCAGCGAGGTGATTGTCGACGTGGTGCCGCAGGTGAAGCAGGCCCTGCTGCGCGCGCTGGAGGCCACCTACGGCAGCGCCGACGTCAGCCTCGTGCACGACATCATCGGCTTCGGATCGTGGGTTGGCGGTGACATGGACGGCAACCCGGCGGTCGGCGCCGACACGATCCGCGCGAGCCTGGCGCGGCATCGCGAACTCGTGCTGCGTCACTACCGCGACAACGTGCGCCGGCTGTTCGACCAGCTGAGCCACTCCGAGCCGCGCGTGCGTGTCGCGCCGCCGGTGCAAGAGCGCATCGCCGCGTACCGCCAGTTGTTCCCGGAGGAGAGCGGCCGGATTCCGCCACGCTATCACAACATGCCGTACCGCGAGCTGCTGTGGCTGATGCAGGCGCGGATCGACGCGACGCTGGCCAGCGCGGACAATGCCGACGGCGCGTACCGCGACGCGCGCGAACTGCACGGCGACCTTGCGGCGATCGGCGAGAGCCTGACCTCGCACGGCGCCGGCAGCGCGGCCGACCGCCTGGTGCAGCCGTTCGTCGAGCGCGTGAACACCTTCGGCTTTCACCTCGCGACCCTCGATGTGCGGCAGGATGCCGAGGTGCATCGCCGCGTGGCCGGCGTGCTGCTCGGCGACGCGCAGTTCGCGAGTCGCCCCGCGGCCGAGCGCGCGCGCCTGCTCACCGCGGCGCTGACGGACGCGGCGACGTTGCCGGTGGAGCAGTGGCCGGACAACGCGGAGGTGCGCGCGACGCTCGACGTGATGCGCGCCATCGGTGACAGCCGACGCACGTACGGCGGTCGCGCGATCGGTCCGTACATCATCTCGATGGCGCAGGGCGCCGACGATGCGCTGGCGCTGCTCTACCTCGCGGTGCGCGGCGGTCTGCGCAACGCGCACGGCGATGTCGAACTCGAGGTCGCGCCGCTGTTCGAGACGGTGGACGACCTGGCGGCCGGGCCCGGCGTGCTGCAGCAGTTGCTCGGCGACGCGCGATACCGCGCGCACGTCGCGGCCTACGGCAACCGCCAGACCGTGATGCTCGGCTACTCCGACTCCAACAAGGACAGCGGCATCGCCGCGTCGCGCCAGGCGCTGTACGAGGCACAGGAGCAACTCGTGGCCGTCGCCGACGCGGCCGGCGTGGATGTGGTGCTGTTCCACGGTCGCGGCGGCACCACCTCGCGCGGCGGTGGCAAGGTGCGCGATGCCGTGCTCGCGCAGCCTCCGTCGGCCGTGCGTGACCGCCTGCGCATCACCGAGCAGGGCGAGATCATCCACGCCAAGTACGGCATCGCGGGCATCGCCGAGCGCACGTTCGAGCTGATGATCGGCGCGGTGTTGCAGGCGTCGGCCACCGAGCCGCTGGCCACTGCGCCCGACACGGCCTGGCGCGATGCGATGCGGATGGTCGCCGACGAGAGCCGTCGCGCGTACCGCGCGCTGGTGATCGACGACCCCGACCTGTTCGCGTACTTCCGCCTGGCGACGCCGCTCGACGCCATCGAACGACTGCAGATCGGCTCGCGGCCCGCGTCGCGCCGCAAGAAGGAAGGCATCAAGGATCTGCGCGCGATTCCGTGGGTCTTCTCGTGGACGCAGAGCCGCCACATCCTGCCCGGCTGGTACGGCCTTGGCAGCGGCCTGCAGGCGGCGCGCGAGAAGTTCGGCGCGGAGCTGCTGCGCGAGATGGCCGCGGCGTGGCCGGTGTTCGGCACGTTGCTGGCCGACGCGG
This sequence comes from Planctomycetota bacterium, assembly GCA_050249295.1. Taxonomy (GTDB): domain Bacteria; phylum Planctomycetota; class UBA8742; order SKZP01; family SKZP01; genus JBFWQT01. Next base: position 3,333 of record JBFWQT010000227.1, on the reverse strand, counting down.
AGATGGTGCTGGCCAAGGCCGACATGCCGATCGCGCTGCGCTACTCGCGGCTGGCCGGCGACGTGGGTCAGCGTGTGTACCCGCGCATCCTCGCCGAGTTCGAGCGCACGCGCGCGACAATCTGCGATGCGCGCCAGCAGACCGACCTGCTCGATCGCGACCCGGTGCTGCGCCGCGCGATCCGCCTGCGGAACCCGTACATCGACCCGATGAGCCTGCTGCAGATCGACCTGCTGCGCCGCTGGCGCGCGGCCGACCGCAACGACGACGACCTCGAGCGCGCGCTGTTCACCACCGTGAAGGGCATCGCGCGCGGCCTGCAGAACACCGGCTGATCTTTTCATGAGTGCACCCGCATCCCGCAAGATCCTGTTGTTGCATGGCGCGCTCTACACGCGTCACGAGTTCGCTCCGCTGATCGGAACGCTCGACGCGCTCGGCACGCCAGCGCATGCGATCGACCTGCCCGGCCACGGGGTGGACGCCGCTACGGACCCGGCTTCGTTCGGCATCGAGGCCTTCGCGTCGCACGTGCTCGCCTGGCTCGACGCGCACGACATCGCGCAGGCCGACATCTTCGGCTACTCGATGGGCGGCTACGTCGGGCTGTGGCTCGCGCATCAGCACCCGACTCGCGTTCGCCGCGTCTTCACGCTGGCGACGAAGCTCGACTGGACACCGGACGGCGCGCGCGCCGAAGTCGCGAAGCTCGACGCCGACACGATTGCCGCGAAGGTGCCGCGCTTCGCGCAGACGCTGGCCGCGCGCCACGGCGACAACGGCTGGCGCACGCTCCTGCAGCGCACCGCCGACATGATGCTCGCGCTCGGCGACCACAATCTGCTGGCCGACGCGTACGCCGGCATCGCGTGTCCGGTGCGCCTCGCGGTCGGCGATCGCGACGTGATGGTGTCGCTCGCCGAGACCGCCGACGCGATGCGCCGCCTGCCGGACGGGGAGATGCTGGTGCTGCCACGCACGCCGCACCCGCTGGAGAAGGTGCCGCTGCCGCGCCTCGCGGCCGAGATCCGCGACTGGCTCGGCAGCTGATGGGTCCGACCGAGCCGCACTGGCGAACGCCACGCACTCGAACGGGCCGGCATCGCACGTCGTCGATGCCGGCCCGTCGTGTGCAGAGTCGAGTCGAACCGTCAGGCCCGCGGCAGGCTCACTTCTCGCCTTCCTCGGGCTTCTTCTTGCCGATGACTTCCGGAGCGGTCGGCGCGCCCTCTTCGGCGGGCTTGGCGTCTTCTTCCTTCGGAATCGGGCAGATCACCACGTTGTCGCGCGCGTCGTCGTCCAGCTCGGCCGAGGCCGGCAGCTCGAGGTCGCCGAACGTCAGGTGACCGTCGACCACGAGCTTGCGCAGGTCGCAAAGCACGCTCTCCGGGATCTCGCCGGCCGGGCAGGTCAGGTGCACCACCTTCTTCAGCTTGTTGACCACGCCGCCTTCCTTCGTGCCCGGGCACTCGTCCTCATACTTGAAGTCGATGGCCACCGGCACCGTGATGCGGTCGGTCAGCTCCACGCGGCGCAGGTCGAAATGCAGGATCTTGTCGCCGTACGTGTCCCACTGGATTTCCTTGACCAGCGCGGGACGCTCGCCCTTGCCGGCGTCCACCTTCACCATGTGCGCGCCGTGCGCGATCACCTCGGCCAGCTCCAGCTCGGCGCACTGGATCATCGTCGGCTCGGCGCCCTTGCCGTAGATCACGCCGGGCACCTGGTCAGTCTTCTGGCGCATCGTGCGGCACTTGTTGGAGCCGATGGATGTGCGCTGGGTCACGGTAAGCTGCGGGATCTTCATCGTTCTGGTCCTGGCCCGTGCGGGCCGCTCGTGTTGGCTGCTACTGCGCTAGCGGGATCGGTTGGTTCACTCGGTATCGAACAGGATCGAAATCGACTCGGACGTGTGGATGCGGCGGATCGCTTCCTTCAGCAGGCGCGCCACCGACAGCACCGTGTAGTTCTTCAGCTCGGCCGCCTTCATCGGATTCAGCGGAATCGTGTCGGTGAAGGCCAGCTCCTTGATCGGCAGCCCGTTGAGCCGCTGCACGGCCGGGCCGGAGAGCAACGCATGCGTGGCGCAGATGTAGATGTCTTTCGCGCCGTGCTCGCGGGCGGTCTCCACGGCGGTCACCAGCGTGCCAGCCGTCGAGATCATGTCGTCCGGGATCAGCACGTTGCGGCCGTCCACGGTGCCGATGACGTTCACGGCGCGCACCTCGGTCGGGCTCAGGCGGCGCTTGTCCACCACGGCCAGCGGCGCGTTCAACGCGCGGGAGAAATGCCCGGCCCGCTTCGACGAGCCGACGTCGGGCGCCAGCACCGTGAGGTCCGGAATCTTCAGCTTGCGGTAGTGGTCGTAGAACTCCTGCGACGCGCCGAGGTGATCGACCGGGATGTCGAAGAACCCCTGGATCTGCGCGGCGTGCAGGTCCATCGTCAGCACGCGGTCGGCGCCGGCCTTGGTGATCAGGTTGGCGACGAGCTTGGCCGTGATCGGCACGCGGCCTTCGTCCTTGCGGTCCTGCCGGGCGTAGCCGAAGTACGGCACGACGGCCGTGATGCGTTCGGCGCTGGCCCGCCGCAGGCAGTCGATCATGATCAACAGCTCCATCAGGCTGTCGTTCACGGGCGGGCAGGTCGGCTGGATGATGAAGGCGTCGGAGCCGCGGACGTCGTCCTCGATCTTGCACTGGATCTCGAGGTCCGGGAACTTGTCCAGCTTCAGCGGCGCGGGCCGCAGGGCAAACAGCTCGCAGATCGCGTTACCCAGGGGAGGGTTCGCGTTGCCTACGAACAGCCGGATGTTCTTCGGGTGGCTCACGATGCGTTGCCCGTCGTCGGGCGCCAATGGTCACAACTCCACGTGGCGATCGCCGCGTGGAAGGGGGGCGGATGATGGCACCCGGCTCCGGATGCGTCAACCGTAAGGTGGCAGCGCCGTGCATCCTCGGGGACGGTGACACGGACCGTCCGCGCCGACCCCCGATTCGGGGCCGTTCCGTCGCTCGATTGCGCGACGCGATCACTGGTCGATCCCGTCATGCAACCGCCAGTTCCGGCTCGCACCTGGTCGTCGGCGCCGCCTCCTCGTCGGTCTCCGCGCCCGTGGTTGCGGGCGTCTCCGGGCTGATCGGGTTCGATTCGTCGTGAGCGCTGCGCGTCGTCGTGGCCTTCGGCCGTTCCTTCCGCCCGGCCGGCGCCGGCGGCTGCAGGTTCGCGTGAATCGCGCGCATGTACTCGCCCATCACCAGCGCCGCGACGCGCTTCAGGTTGAACGGCGTCGCCATGCGATAGTCGTGATTGCTCGCATCCACGGCCCGCTCC
>JBFWQT010000226.1:0-10444 GCA_050249295.1 Planctomycetota bacterium | reverse complement strand
CTCGCGGGCTTGACGAGCCGGGCAAGGGCAAGGGCAAGGGCAAGGGCAAGGGCAAGGGCAAGGGCAAGGGCAAGGGCAAGGGCAAGGGCAAGGGCAAGGGCAAGGGCAAGGGGTGAGGGGTGAGAGGGGCAAGGGCCGGGGCGTGCTTGCACCATCATGCGAGCAGGGCGTTCCCCTCCGGCTTGCCACCCGGTATCATGGCCGCCCTCCCGCAAATCAGTCGGGAGCCGCTTGCTACGCTACCTGCGCCACGCATCACGCCACGTCACGCCGCACGATGGACAACACCAACGACCAGTTGAGCGACGCCAAACCGGAACAGGGCCAGGGAGACACGCCGCCGGCCGCCGCCTCGGCGTCCACGTCGTCGCGCCGACAGAAGGTGACCACCGGCAAGGTCGACGAGCCGGCCGCGGGCGATGTGCCCGACGCGAAGCCCGCTGACGGCGCCGACGAGGCAGCGACCAACGGCACGGCGAAGGCTGATACCGCGAAGGCCGACGCCGACAGAGCCGACACCGGCGCCGACGACGGCGCCAGCCCCTCGGACACCTCGGAGTCGGACGCACCGGCCGACGGTGCCGGCGACGACGCCTCGGCAACCCAGACCGCCACGCTTCCGACCGGCCACGGCCGCAGCGCCGACGACCTGCGCGAGGCGGCTCGCAAGGCGGCCGACGACACCGACGCGGAGATGCCGGCGCTGCCAGCGGTGGGCGTCAGCGTCGAGCTCGACGACCGCCTGCTGGAAGGCGCCTCGGGCTGGAGCGGGGTGGAACAAGCCGTCAAGCGCCTGCCCGCCGACGCGCGGCAGGTCGTGGTGCTGGAGTGCAATGCGCTCGACAAGATTGATTCGGTCGGTCTCGGCCGACTGCTGCTGCTGGCCGACCTGGTGCGCGCCGACGGCGGTCGCATCGTGCTGACCGGCGCGAGCGACGACATCGCCTCGTTGATCCGCACGCTGCAGCTCGAGGCCGAGTTGCCGGTCGTCTCGTCGCTGGCCGAGCTGGCCGACAGCGGGCTCAGCCCCGCGTCGCCCGCCATGCCAATGCCGTCGTCCGGCACAACGACCATCGCGGGCATCGCGGGCACCGCAGGGGCACCCGGCACTGAAGGTGCCAGCGTGGACCTCAACGCGCTCGGCGCCCTCGAGCAGCGCATCCGCACCGACCTGCGCAACAGCGCGCGCGCCCTGGAGGGCATCTGGAAGCAGGTGCACACCACCGGCAACGCCAGCAACGAGCAACTCACCGGCCTGCGCGAACTGCGCGGCTACATCACCGACGCCGGTCGCAACCTCGGCAACGTCCAGCACTACATCAACGAGATCGCGCAGCGGATGAGCGCGTTCGAGCAGCACCTCAACAAGCTCACGCACTACTTCAACGACCGCTTCCGCGAAGACAAGACCAAGGAGCAGGCGTTCGAGACGCTGTACGAGGATCTGAAGAAATACCGCGACAACTTCCTCTACCAGGCGCAGAAGCCGGTCTTCAAATCGCTGGTCATCCTGCACGACGACGCGCAGAAGATGGTCGACTCGATTGAAGACCCGCAGGCCCGGGAAAAGGTGGACCTGCTGCGCGAGATGCTGCTGGAGCTGCTCTACCGCAACGACGTCGAGATCATGGACGCGCGTCCGGAGAAGTTCAATCGCGAGTTCCAGAAGGTCATCCGCCGCGAGAGCACGAAGGACCCCGAGCAGGACTACCAGATCAAGGAGATCCTGCGCGAAGGCTTCATGTGGGCCGACCGGATCCTGCGGCCGCAGGAGGTGGTGGTGCTGCGCTACGACGGCAGTGCCGGCAAGCCGGCCACGAGCAGCAGCATCAACATCAACAAGGACGCCTCGGCCGACGAGACGGGCGACTGGAGTGCGACGCAGAGCGAGCGCATGCTGGCGGACATGGTGACCGCCCCCGACGACGGAACGTTGGAAAAGGGGAAGCCGGATGTGCCCGACGCCGCCCCCGCCGAGTCCTCGGCCGGCACATCTACTCCCGCTGCAGACTCCCCCGAATCCCCTGGCGCCCCCGGCGACGAGCCGAAGGCCGAGAAATCCGGTGACGCGGCAAGCGACACGGCTGACCAGCCGGAAGCGAAGCCCGGCGCCGGGACCGACGACGAGACCTCGAAACCGGACCCGGGATGATTCCGCGCAGTCCCGGCCGGCTGAACCCGAGCCGGGGTTGCATCCCGGATGACACCCTGATCCTGCCACCCATCAGACCGCGCGCGGCACCCGGCCCGCGCACCGGCACCCGCCGGAACGCCAACGGAGCGAGAACGGGACATGGACAAGAAAAAGATCATCGTCGGGATCGACCTCGGCACCACCTACTCCGCCATTGCCCGCTTCGATGAGCACGGCAAGCCGGAGATCCTCCCGAACTCCGACAACGAACGCATCACCCCGTCGGTGATCTTCTTCGACGAGGACGAGGTCATCGTCGGCAAGGTCGCCAAGCACTCGGCCGTGGCCGACCCGGAGCGGGTGGTGCAGTTCGTCAAGCGCTATGTCGGCGACCCCGACTGGACGCGCGAGATCAACGGCAAGGTCTACACGCCCGAAACGCTGTCGGCGATCATCCTGCGCCGCCTCGTCAAGGACGCCGAGGAAGTGCTCGGCGGCGACGTGGCAATCGAGGACGCGGTGATCACCGTGCCGGCGTACTTCAATGACGCCGAGCGCAAGGCCACGCAGGACGCCGGCAAGATCGCCGGGCTCAACGTCATCGCCACGCTCAACGAGCCCACCGCGGCCGCGCTGAGCTACGGCCTGGACAAGCGCGGCACCGAGCAGAAGGTGCTCGTGTACGACCTTGGCGGCGGCACGTTCGACGTCACGATCATCCGCATCAGCGGCAACAACATCGAGGTGCTGGCCACCGACGGCGAGCGCAAGCTGGGCGGCAAGGACTGGGACGACGAGCTGATCAACTACGTCGCCGAGAAGTTCATCGACGAGTACGGCATCGACCCGCGCGACGACCTCGACAGCCTGCAGGACCTGCAGATCAAGGCCGAGGAGACGAAGATCACGCTGAGCCGCAAGGACTCGGCGAAGATGCTCGTGCAGTGCCAGGGCAACAGCCTGAAGGTCGAGATCACGCGCGGCGAGTTCGAGGACCTGACCCGCCCGCTGCTCGAGCAGACCGAGACCTACCTGCACATCGTCCTCGAGAAGGCCGGCATCTCGTGGTCGGATATCGACACCTGCCTCTGCGTCGGCGGCATGACGCGCATGCCCGCGGTGCAGGAGATGCTGGCCCGCGTGACCGGCAACCCGCCGAACACGAACATCAACCCGGACGAGTGCGTGGCGCTCGGCGCCGTCATCTACGCCGGCCTGCTGACCGTTCGCGAAGCGCAGCTTGAAGGCGAGGAGATCGCGCCGGAGGTCATGGCGCCCGAGATCGTGGGCCTGCTCGAAGGCCTTGTCGTCGAGAACGTCAACAGCCACTCGCTCGGCATCATCTCGATCGTCTCCGGCGAGAAGCGCAACGTGGTGATGATCCCGGCGCAGACCAAGCTGCCCGCGCAGGTGGTGAAGGTGTTTGCCACCGCCTACGACAATCAGGTGAGCGTGGAAGTCCGCGTGGTCGAGGGTGAGAGTTCCGACCCGGACGACTGCACCGAGATCGGCCTCTGCCGGATCACCAACCTGCCGCCGAACCGCCCGCGCGGCTCGTACGTGTCGGTGTCGTACGAGTACGACCAGGACGGCCGCGTGCACATCCACGCGCGCGACCAGGAGACCGGCGCCGAGGCCCGCACCGAGATCGTCCGCAGCAGCGGCCTGGACGACGACGCGATCGACTTCGAGCGCGACGAGCTGGCCGAACTGATGATCGACTGATCGCGTACGCGACCTGCGGTATCATTGGACGCCCGCCACCATCGTGGCGGGCGTCTGGCATGTTTGTTGAGGTTGCGGGCGCCATGAAACTCGTCGTAACGATCTGTGAGCGCGTAGCCCTGGCAGCCAGGTGCAGTTCAGTGATCGGCTACCACCGGGACAATCCCCAGCGTCGGATGCGATACGTGGTGGGCAATCTGCGAATCGAGCAGTTGTTCTGCATCGCGCTGGCGATGGTCGTCGCTGTCAGCCAGATGGCCCGCACACAGGAGCCGGCGGCGGGTGACGAACGCGGCGCCGAAGTCCGTCAACTCGTTGATGAATACCTCGTCACCGACAGCCCGGCGCGTCGCCTGGTGCTGCGCGATCGGCTCCACGACTTCACCGATGTGGAGTTGCGTGCGCCGATCGCCAGGGCGCTGTCGACCGGCTCGCACGTGACTCGATGCGCCGAGCTGGTCGCGTGGTTGCACCTGCCGGATGCGTGGCAGTTGCTGTCCGACCACTGTGACAAGGGCGCCAACGATGCGGTGGTGCGAGCGGTGCTCACCTGTCGAGACGAGCCCGGCGTGGCAGCCATTCGAACACTCTGGTCCGAAGCAGCGCCCGGTAGTCAGCCGTTCACCGCGCTGCAAGTCGCCTTGCACAGCTGGCGACCCGACAAGGCGAGCGTGTCGTTCATGATCGACATCGCCCGCTCGGACAACGACCACGCAACCGCTGCGCATGAGTTGTTGACCGCCTGGCTCGGTCGCGACTCGTCTACCGCGATCAACGATCTGATCGCACTGTGGGAGTTGCTGGCGGACCAATGGGAGGCGGGCGAGGCGACGCTCGTGCCGGAGCCGGACGCGCCGGATGACCAACAGCTGAAGGACTCACCCGATCTCGCGCCGTACGGGTCGCTGAACGAAAAGGGGATGCCGCGCGTCGTGTGGGTGAAACCGTACACACGTGAGGACGGTGTTCAGGTTCGCGGTCATTGGCGCGCGCGTCCGGCCGGTGCGCCGGATCGGGCCACCACTCCCGACCTGCACTCCAATGACGGCGGCACGCGCGGCGCGAGTGTCGAGCCCACGCCCACCGATGCACGGACATGGGTGCGCCCGCACGTTCGCGCCGACGGGACCTGCGTGCGTGGCCACTGGCGAGCGCAGCCGCGGCGGTAGGCAGGATCGGTTGCGACGATCGGTGTCAGCGCTCCCGCAGCACGCTCCACAGGTTCGTGTAGTCGTCGGTCCAGAGCACCGGAGTGAGATTGTCCGGGAACGGATCGGTCACCTCGACCAGATGCTCGTTCTCCAGCGGCACGGCCGAGCGGCTCGCCAGCACCCAGGTATTGCTGCTCGTGCCGATCCCGTCGTTCGACGCGTTGATCAGCGCCAGCTTCAGTCCGGCGTCGTCGCCGATCGCCTTCACCACGCGCTTGAGATCCAGGTGGCGGTTGGAAATGTGGATCGCGATGATCCCCTCCGGCTCGAGATGCTTCAGGTAGACCTGCATGCACTCGCGCGTCAGCAGGTGCGTCGGAATCGCGTCGCTGCTGAACGCGTCCACCGCGATCAGGTCGTAGTGGCACGGCTCCTCGCGCTCCATCACCAGCCGCGCATCGCCGAGCTTGATCTCCACTGTTGCGCCGCGTGCACGCGCATCCGGCACGTAGCTGAACTGCCGCGTCGCCAGGTCGAGCACGATCGGGTTGATCTCGTAGAAGGCGAAGTAGTCCTGCGGATCGGCCCACGCGGCCAGCGTGCCGGTGCCGAGGCCGATCACCGCCACGCGCCGTTCGCCGCCGCGCTCGAGGCCCCACGTGAGCGCCTTGCCGACGCCGGACCCCGGGCCGTAGTAGGTGGTGGCGGCGCGCGAGAGTTCGGGGTCGATGTACTGCGTGCCGTGGTTGATGACACCGTGCGTGAGCTCGCGCACAATGACGTGCCGGGTCACGCCGTCATGGCTCGCGGTGGTCTCCTGCTCGGTGACCTTCAGCGAGCCGAAGAAGTTGCGGCGCACCTCGGTGGCCGACTCCATGCCCTTGTTGATCTGCCAGACCAGCGCGACGGCCAGCACGATGATCGCGGCTCCCGGCGGCACCCACAGCCAGAACGACTGCACGCGCGCCAGCAGGCTGCGCGGGTCGAGGTACATGCCGATCGTGACGAGCAGCGGCACCATCAGCAGCGCCACGTGCAACTCGTAGTACCGCGGGAACACCATCGGCGCGATCAGCCCGACGAACACGCCGCCCAGCGCCCCGCCGATCGACACGCAGAGGTAGAAGGCCGTGAGTTGCCGCGGGTCGGGCCGGGCGCGGTAGAGCTCGGCATGGCACACGGTGCAGAGGATCAGCACGCCGAGCGAGTGCAGGCCGATCTGCATGTGGAGGTCGGCCGCCGGGCCCTTGAACAGCATGCTGATCACGCCGACCTCGGCACCGATCAGCAACAGCAGCCAGATCGGCCGGAAGTAGATGCGCACACCGCTGAAGGCGATGATGAAGCTGATCAGATAGAGCGCGAGCGGCAGCACCCACAGGAACGGCACGACCGCCACGTCGATGCACATCTGGTTGGTCTCCGCGAGCAGCACCGTCGATGCGGTGGCGGCGAGGCCGATCCAGAGCAGGATGCGCGACCACTGCATCGGGGGCGGCGGTCCGGCTGGATCGGCGGGTGCCGCTGCGGACGACATCTCGTCCGAGCCCTTCGACGCGCGGGTCGCCGCTTCGACGACACCCGGCGGCACTTCGGCTTCGGGAATCGTAGGCGGCACCACGTCCTGCGCCGCATCCAGCCGGGCCATGCGTCGCGCCGCGATGGTGACCATCACGGCGACCGTGCCGCACAGCAGCGCGAACAGGCCGAACGCCCACGACCAGTAGTGCGTCTGCTGTCGGCTGCCGGTCATCCACTCGAGCGCGAACGGGTACGCCGGCAGTGCGAGCAGCGAGCCCGTGTTGCTCAGCGCGTAGAGCCACCACGGCGAGCGCTGCGGCCAGCGTTGCGCAAACCAGTGCTGCAGCAGCGGCCCGGTCGCGGCCAGCGCGAAGAACGGCAGCCCCACGCTTATCGTCAACAGGCCGAGGATGCGCCACTCCGGCCCGTCGGTCGGCCCCGGCTTCCAGCCCGCATCCGGCGTGATCGGCAGCATGCAGATCGCGGCGATCAGCAATGCGCCATGCAGGATGCCCTGCCAGCGCGTGGACACGTAGTGCGCGAGCACGTGCGCCCAGATGTAGCCGCCGAGCAGGGCCAGCTGGAAGAACAGCATGCACAGCGTCCACACGCCGGGCGTGCCGCCGAACCACGGCAGGATGAACTTGCCCATGATCGGCTGGACGAGAAACAGCAGGAACGCGCTGATGAAGACGGTGATGGCGAACAGCACGGGGCGCTCCGGCATGAAGAGGCGCGATGGAATCGGGGTGCGTACTCTGCCATCCGACCCGCGGCCCGGTAAGGAGTCGTCGGCGAACGTCGATTGCGGTATCAGACGATCACGGAGACCGCTTCCCCGCCTTGCCATGACACCGCACGCCAGCGAGCCGACCCACACGAGCCGCGACCGCCAGAGCCTGTCCGGGAATGCCTGTTCCGGGCGAGCCGGGGGTGCAAGCCCCCGGAGTCGACAGCCCACTGATTCGGCTGAGAGCGGCGACCGACAGGGAGCGGGGAAATCGTCGAACCCTGGCAACCTCGCGCCCCTCGCAGTTGCCCCTGCTCCCTGTCGGTCGCGGCTCTTTCCCGAAGCAACCCACGGACAGCTCCTGAGCACCCGGAGTCTGATACTGAAACCAGCCTGCAAGGCTGTTGTGCGCTGGTTCCAGAAGCAGACTCCGGGGGCTTACACCCCCGGCTCGCCCGGAACAGGCATTCCCGGACAGGAAGCGGATGCGGAGCACAAGCGCTTCGCCATCTCCTCCCCGCCCTCGCGGCTGCAAGGCTCCGCTCTCTCGCGGTCGCGGCTCGTGCTGTTCGTCGGCCTGAACGCCTTCCTCGTGGTCGCGCTGTCGTCGTTCGGCCCGACCGCCATCGCGCAGCCGGCCCCGCCGCAAGCACCCGCGCAACCCGCCACCCGTCCGCCCGCGCCGGTCGCCGCCAGCGAGCTGGTGACGGCCCAGCGCGGCACGTTGCCGATCATCCTCTCGGCGCCGCACGGCGGTGACGTGCGCGTGCCGGGCAGCGAGGACCGCAAGCACGGCGTGACCGTCAAGGATCTGCGCACGGCCGAGCTCGCACTGCTCGTCGCGCAGTTCGTCACGGCGAAGCTCGGCGGCAAGCCGTACGTCGTAATCGCGCAGTTCAGTCGCAAGGATGCCGACGCCAACCGCGAGGCCGGGCGCGAGGCCTACGAGAACGACAAGGCCAAGCTGCACTACGAGGCGTACCACCGCGCGCTGCGCGAGTTCGTGGACGAGGTACGGCGCGAGCACAATGGCCGCGGCCTGTTGCTCGACCTGCACGGCCAGGCGCGCCGGCAGGACCAGATCCTGCGCGGCACCAAACAGGGCAAGACCGTCAGCGCGTTGATCAAGCGGGCCGGCAATGCCGCGCTGGTCGGCCCGGACAGCCTGTTCGGCCGGCTTGCAAAGACCTACACCGTCTCGCCTCCGCTCGACGCCGACGAGGACGCCGCGAGCGAGGACCTCTTCGACGGCGGCTACATCGTGCAGGCCTACGGCAGCCATCAGCGTGATGGCATCGACGCAATCCAGCTGGAGTTCGGTGGCGACCTGCGCGCGAAGGACGCCGTGTGGGCGTTGGCCGAGAACATGGCGGCCGCGATCGCGGCGTTCGCAGCCAGGTACCTGCCGTGAGCAAACTCTCGCGCCTCCTCAAATCGCCGCCCAAGGCCCTGCGCAAGCTGGTCTGGGGTGCGCTGTCCGACGAGCCCCTGCTGCCCGGCAGCATGGTGCATGTCGAGCTCTCGCAGCCGTACCTGGACGACGTGCCGGACAGCGGCGACGTGCGCGTGGATGCGAACTTCGCGGCGAAGCAGAGCGAGCGCGGCGTCGAGTACATCCTCGATATCCGCGGGCCGTGCATGATCGAGCCGGGAGCGGGCTACACGATCCGCAAGCCGTGGAACCTGCAACGGCATTCGCTCAACCCGAAGTGCCAGGCGTGGAAGTGGCGCCGGCCGCGCGTCGGGTGGGTGGCCAGCGGGTGGTGGGCATCGCGGCGCGTCCATCATCCGGCTGTGATCTCGCTGCGCGACTTCAACGAGAACAACTACTGGCACTTCTTCAACGACGTGCTGAGCAAACTGTTCCTGCTGGATGAGCGCGGCGAGTACGCCGACCTGCCGCTCGTCGTGTCGGGCCGGCTCGCGCGGATGCCGTACTTCGTGCACATGCGCGAGACCTGCCGGCTGCTGCAGGGCCGCGAGCTGATCGTGCAGGATCGCCAGCCCGTGCACGCCGGGCGCGTGATCGTGGTGCAGACGCAGGAGTGCCATCCGCGCAACGCGCGCTTCATCCGCGGCGAATACGCGGCGTCGCAGGGCAACACGCCGGAGAGCGGCGAGCGCAAGCTGTTCATCACGCGCGCCGCATCGGGCGACCGCTCGCCGCAGAACCTCGACGCGATCCACCGGCTCGTCGAGTCGCGCGGCTACGAAGTGATTGACCCCGGCCGCCTGCCGTTCCCGGAGCAGATCCGGCTGTTCGGCAGCGCGCGCATCGTCGTCGGCCTGCACGGCGCGGGCCTCACCAACATCATGTTCCGCCGCGGACCGATGACACTCGTGGAGCTGCACTCACCCGCCTGGACCGGCCGCGAGTACTTCCGCACGGCACGCCGTTGCGGCTTCGCGTACAAGGGCCTGATGGGCGTGGCCGCGGAGACCGGCCGCGGGTACCGCTTCGACGAGTCCGCGCTGGCCGCGCTGCTTGATCAACTTCCAACCTGACGCACCACCGAACGACATGGAACAGGGCTTCTGGCAGTCGCGCTGGTCGCAGCAGCGCATCGGTTTCCACCAGGCCGAAGGCAGCGAACTGCTGCGCCGCTATGCGCCCGACTGGCTTGGCGACGCCGCCGCGCGGGCCGGGCAGCGCGTGCTCGTACCGTTGTGTGGCAAGAGCCAGGACCTGCACTGGCTCGCGTCGCAGGGGCTGCAGGTAGTCGGCGTGGAGTTCGTCACGCAGGCTGTCGAAGCGTTCTTCGCCGAGGCCGGCATGACGGCCGACGTCACGCTGCATGCGGAAGGTACGCGCTACCACACGCCGGCGATCGACGTCTGGCGCGCCGACATGTTTGCCCTGGGCGAGGCGCAGCTCGGCCGCTTCCCGCTGATCTACGACCGCGCCGCGCTGGTCGCGCTGCCACCGGCTCGCCGCGCGGAGTACGTGCGCCACCTGCTGTCGCTGTGCGAGCCCGGCGCGCGCATCCTGCTGGTCACGTTCACGCACACCGGCGCGCCCGACGGCAGCAACCCCGGCCCGCCGTTCTGCGTGCCCGACGACGAGGTGCGCGAGATCTACGCCGCCGCATCGTCGATCGAGCAGATCCACGCCGATGACCTCACCGGCGTGCCCGCAGCCCTCACGTCGGCCGGCATCTCGCAGGTCACCGAATGCGTGTGGCG
>JBFWQT010000225.1:0-10625 GCA_050249295.1 Planctomycetota bacterium | reverse complement strand
CGGAATCTGCGAGATAAACTTTGCGCGCGGCGAGCCGCACTACGCCGTGGAGGTGTGGCAGCTCGACGCGCGCAAGCGGCCGGAGTTCATGCTCGACACGTTCACTGGCGACGTCGCGCTGACGCTGGTGCCCGGCGAACGGCGCCACCGCATGCTGGTGCTCGCGCCGGTCTCCAGCCCGGCCGCGCGACTGAACTTCCGCGTGGCCGGCACCCCGCTGGAGTCGCGCCTCGTGCTGCTGCAACTCGAACTCGCGCACCTGCACGACATCCCGCTGCCGTGGGAACAATGGCCCGACACGGGCTATCCGCCTGGCGCGCGTGTGTCGCCGTTGCTCGGCCTGGATGGCGGCACGCAGGCTCTGATCACGCCGGTGCGCACCGGCCACGGCTGGCTCACGCAGCGCTGGATGATCACCGAAGGTTCGCTGCTCACGCCGCTGCGGCCGCGCTGGCACGACATCAGCGTCAGCTGCCGGCCGCTCGGCGACGACACGTACCTCTGCGGCGATCGCATCACGCATCGCCTTCGTGACGACCAGTTCGCCATTGACGAACGCGCAACGCGACTGCCGCTGGCGACGCGAACCGACTTCGCATTGGCTCCACTGTTGTTGTGGTGCGGCGAGTCGGATGCCACGGCGCGACTGATCGGCAACAGTCCGTCCGACCCCGCGCAGTCGTTGCTGCTCGTGCGCGCGCTGGCCGCGTCGCATCGCATTGATGAACTGCTGCCGCTGGCTGCGCGTATGGCGGCCGACGTGGCGCGGTTCGAGCCGCTGCTGGTCGCGATCGACGCGATCGCGCACGAGGCCGGCCGCGTGGAGGATGCGCTGGCACTGCTGGCGCCGCTCGACGGCAATCCGCAGCTCAGCCCTGACCAGGCTGCGCGCGTGCAGACCCGCCTCGCCGCGATGCGCGCCACGATCGATGGCCTGGCGCGCGCGCACGTCGGGTGGGAAGTCGAGCACTGGATCACCAACGACCCGACGGCCGCACGCCGCGATGGCGACGCGTGGTTGCTGCCCGGCAGTGGAGGTGCGAACGCCGACACGTTTGCCGGCGTGCCGGTGCAGATCGGCAACGGTGGCCCGCTGCGTCTGCGTGCGACGTTCACCGTGCCGTTGCTCGCGGCCGACACCGGCTTCCGTCTCGGGCTGTTCGCGCCCGGCAGCGACACGCCGTCACCGGGCATCGATGTGCAATGCCGCGGCGAGGCCAACGTGTTCGGCGCGCGCCTCGATGGCCTGCCACTGGAGATGCTGGTCGGCCGCGAGTTGCAGGTGCAGATCGATCGTCTCCCGGCGTTCGGTATCGAGCGCCTGACCGTGCGGGATGCAGCGAGCCAGGCCGTGCTGCACTACCGCGTGCGGGCGCTGGGTTCTTCCGCGCCGGTGCCGTCAAGCGCACTGCTGGGCTGGCGCCTGTCGCGCGCGCCAACCCGCTCGTTCCTGCGTGTGCATGCGCTCGAGCTGTCCGGCGCTGTCGCATTCGCGCCGTCGTCCGACGAGCCCACGCCCGCCACGCGCGCCGCCCGGCTGCTGCTGGCCGACCGCGGCCTCGAGGCGGCGATCCTGTTGCGCCAGCTCGACCGGCCGATTGACGCGGCGCTTGCCGGTGCGCGCGGCGACGATACCCGCGTCGCGCGAGACATCGATGCGCTGCTCGCCAATCGCACGCTCTCGATTGCCGACGTCGCGGCCTGGTTGTCGCGCCAGGCCACCCCGCTGCCCGCGGGCCATGCCGGCGTGCTCGATGCGCTCGCGCGCCACGCCGCCGGCGATGACACCACCGACGCATGGCTGCGTCACCTGCTCGCACCACCGCGCGACTCCGCGCAGCCTGGCATTGCGTGGTTGGCCGCGCGCGGAACTCCAGCGGCAGCGCATCTGCTGCCGCAACTGCTCGCCACCGAGCCTGGTGCCGACGAATCGTCGCGCGCCACCTGGCTGCTCGCGGCATGCGACGCGAACCACCTGGCCGCGATCCACGATCTGCACCCGCAACAAATCGACATCGCGAACGTCGGCAAGTTGGCCGACATCCCGCACCTGTTGCCGCTGCGGATCGAGATGCACCGGGCACAACTCCAGGACCTGGCAACAGCAGGAATGCAAGCGCACAAATTGCTTGGAAGCCAGTGATTGCAGGCCCGGAGGTTGTCAAGGAATTCGGGAAAGCCTGGCAATAAATCCGCTTCCCGCGGCGTTCATCGCACGGTCAGATTCGTGCTCGCACCATCACCTGCCGACGTTCGCACACTCGCGTTCCCGCCACTTCCATGCCTGACAATCGCCACGCCCTCGTTTCGTTCCGCACCGACGCGGCCGACAGTCTGCTGGTCACGCGGCTCGATGCGCGCGAGTCGGTCTCGTCGCTGTATCGCTTCGAGCTCGACCTCGTCTCGCCGGTCAGCGGTGTCGATCATCAGGCGGTGCTGCGCCAACCGGCCAGCGTGGGCATCCGCGAGGGCATCGCGTTGCAGGGCGGCTCGGGCCGCGGTGTGCGACAGCTGCTGACCCACGGCATCGTCGTCCGCTTCGAGCAGGGCGACCGCATCAACAATCTCTCGACGTACCGCGCCACGCTGGTGCCGCGCATGTGGCGACTGACGCAGCGGCGCGCCAGCGAGGTGTACCTGCAGAAGACCGTGCCGCAGATCGTCGCGAGTGCGTTGCAGGATCACGGCCTGGTGGAAGGCGAGGACTTCGAGTTCCGCCTCTCGGCCGACTACCCGCAGCGCGACTACGTCGTGCAGTACGAGGAGACCGACTACGACTTCGTCAGCCGGTGGCTCGAGCACGAAGGCATCTTCTTCTTCTTCGACCAGAAGGAGACCGGCGAGAAGATCATCTTTGCCGACGCATCGGCCGCGTGGATTGACGTGCCCGGCGTGGAGACGCTGAACTACCGGCCCGGCGCCAGCGAGGCGAACATGGGCGAGAGCGAGGGCACGCCCGAGGAGTGGCTCGGCGAAGAGGTGGTGACCAGCCTGCGCTACGAGAGCCGTTGCACTCCGGAGCGCGTGCAGCTCAAGGACTACAACTGGCGCAATCCGGCCGACGCACTGGAGGCGACAGCGCCGGTGGAGGACGGCCTGCACGGCACGTGGCGCGAGTACAACGCCAACTACCGCACCAGCGAGGATGGCGCCCGACTGGCGGCGTTGCGGGCCGACGAGTTGCGCGCGAGCCAGCGCATCGCCCGCGGCCGCAGCGATTGTCGCGCGTTCCGGCCCGGCGTGCGCTTCCGCGTGGCCGACCACTTCCGGCCGGACTTCAACGCCGACACGGCGATCATCGAGGTGCGGCACCGCGCGACGCAGACAGTCGCCGCCGAGACCGGCAACACCGTGACGGCGTTCTATGCCAACGAGTTTGTGGCGGTGCCGGCCGCGGCGCCGTTTCGCCCCGCGCGTACCACGCCGTGGCCGCGCATCCGTGGTGCGATCCACGCCGTGATCGACTCGTCGACGACCAACCCGACGTACGCCGACATCGACGCCGACGGCTCGTACCGAGTGCGCCTGCCGTGGGACGTGGCCGGCGCCGATCATCCGCAGGGTGCCGCGTCGCGCCACATTCGCCTGGCCACGCCGTACGCGGGCGCGGGCTTCGGCGCGAACTTCCCGCTGCTGCCCGGCACCGAGGTGCTGCTCACGCACATCGACGGCCATCCGGACCGGCCGGTGATCGCCGGGGCGCTGCACAATCGCGCGACGCCGAGCCCGGTGAACATCGCGAACCGTTCGCGCAACATGATCCGCTCGGCCGCCGGCAACATGCTCGAGCTCGACGACACGCGCGGGCAGGAAGGCCTGACGCTGTACAACGGATCGATGTCCGGCATCCAGGTGTTCCGCAACACGACGGCAGGCGGTGCCGGCGGCTCGGGCGGCCCCGGCGGGTTGCTGCCGCCGATCAACCGTCGCGATGCAAACGACGAGGCTGAACGCGTCACGCAGGCCGTGCCGTCGTCACCGGCAGCGACGTTCTCGTCGCGTGTCGGCCTGTTCGCGGGTGCGTTGGCCAACCTGAGCGTCGGCGGCGAAGCGCTGCTGCCGGCGGCTCCGGCAGCGTTGCAGCTCAGCCCGGGCGGTGGCGCTCCAACCGCCGGCGCCGACACCACCGGTGGCGACGACGCGCCCGAGACAGCCGAGGACATGTTCTTCGCGGCCAACGGCGGTTCGGCTGCACAGGCGCGCCTGCGTCGCGCGCTCGACATTGTCCGGCCCGGCGGCAATCCGCTGACCGAAGACCCGGCAGCGATCCAGGGCAACGGCGAGGCCTTCCGCACGGCCGCCGGGTCCTTCAGCGCGACGATCGACACCTACTCGGTCGTGGAGGGCGACGAGCTCGAATACAACTTCGGCCACAGCGGCGAGTACATCGAGGGCACCGTCTCGTCCGTCACCATCGGCCCGTCGATCTCGCTGCAGCGCGGCAACGTCAGCGAGCGCACCGAGGGCCACGTCGTCAGCGAGCAGGTCGGCAACGTCAGCGAGGCCACCACCGCCGACACCATCGTCGAAACCACCAACGTGACCACCGGCATGACGAGCACCACCACCACGCTCGACATGAACGAGACGACGACGGTGAACGGCGTGATGGAGAGCCGCACCGACGCGCACTTCATCAACGAGAAGACCAGCTTTGACCGGATGTACACCGTGCTGCAGCGGCGCGGCGACGACGAAGGAACGCAGGAACCCGACGCGGCGTCGCTGGCGAACGGCGAGATCCGCGAGAAGATCTTCTGTGGCGACATGTTCACCGACATCGACGCCGACAAGGTGATCACGCACGTCAACGCATTCGAGTACGGCAACCGCGTGATCGCCGGCAGCGGCGAGGCCTGGATCGCGGCGTTCGGCGAGTTCTTCTTCGGCCTGCACACGTCGCTGCGGATCGCACTCTCGATGGAGGTGGACATCGCCGGCAAGCTCGGCCTGTTCCTCGGTACCGATGTGCACTACCACGCGCAGGCGCGGCACGAGATTTCCAACGGGCCGGACGTGAAGAGCCACTTCGGCGGCACGAGCGAGACGACCACGTGGGCCGACTTCAAGTCGCTGAGCACGGTCGCGTGGATCGCTCCGACATGCCGCTGGATCGGCGCGAAGCTGGATCTCGGATGATCGGCCGTCGCGACGATCAACCTCACCGGGCTCCATCCGCATCCACTGCACCAACATGCTGAAGAAGAACCTCACAACGTTCCAGCTCGGCCCACAGGTCACGTCGCGCCAGCCGGGGCAGCTCGAGCTCTCGCTGGTCGTGCGCGGCGTGTTCGCGCTCACGCCGGGCCAGCCGCTGGAGCCGATCGAGGACACGATCGCGCAGGGCTTCCTCAGCGGCGATCGCTGGGCCGATGACGATGACGATCGCGTCGGCGAACTGGTGCACGCGAGCGACCTCGCGCACTTCAAGCCGAATGCCGAGGTGCTGCTGACCGCGACGTGTCACACGCCGAACGGCAAGCCGATGACGCAATGCCCGGTGGGCGTGCAGGTCGGCACCTGGGGCAAGCAACTCGCGGTGTTCGGCGATCGGCAGTGGCTCGACACCGCCGGTGGCCACGCGCCCAGCACGCCGCAGCCGTTCACGCAGATGCCGCTGCGCTGGTCGCGCGCGTCCGGCGGGCCAGGCGTGGCGAGCAACCCGGTCGGCCGCGATCTGCCGAACGTCGAGCATCCGCAACAGCTGGTGCGTCGTCGCGGCGACAAGGCGTCGCCGGACGGGTTCTCGCCGATCAGCCCGGCGTGGGCGCCGCGGGCCGGGAAGATCGGTCGCAACTACGGCAAGGAATGGAAGCGCACGCGCGCGCCGTTCGTGTCCGACGACTTCGACTGGTCGTGGTACTGCGCGGGTCCGGCCGATCAGCAGTTGCCCGGCTACCTGCGCGGCGACGAGGCGGTGCGGTTGGTCAACCTGCATCCGCAGGTACCCGTGCTCGACACGCGCCTGCCGGCGCTGCGACTGCGCGTGGTGGTGCACACGCGCGATGCGCGGAGCGAGATGGAGATGCAGCTCGACACGCTGCACCTGCAACTCGACGACGCGACGCACGGCCCGCGGGTGATCCTGTTGTGGCGCGGGCTCACGCCCGTGACCGACATCGACCTCACCGACGTGACCGGCCTGCTGGTGGCCAGTGAGCCGATGGACAGCGAGCCGCGGCCGGCCGAGCACTATCATGCGCAACTCGACGCGCACATCGACGATCCGGTCGGCCTCAAGGAGCACATCTCGCCGGAGTTTGCCGACGCCGCAGCACGCAACGAGGCAGCGGAGGCAGCCGGTCTGTCGCCAGCCGATCTGATGGGCCCGGACGTGCCGGCCGATGGCGCGGGCAACCCGATCTCGCAACTGATCCAGAACCAGGTCGGGTCATTCGCCGCGCCTGAGCAAGCGCAGATCAGCCAGGCGCTGGCCGACTCGGCGCAGCGCTACGCCACCGCCGCGGGCAATGTGCTGCCGCCGTTCAACCAGGCGATCGGCCATGCGATCGGCAACGTGCCGCTCGCCGCGCCGCCGATGGCCGGGGTGGTCCCGGCGTTCCAGTTGCAGCAGATGGCCACGGCGGTGTCGAAGCTGCGCGCCGACCTGATCGCCGATGGCGTGGACGGCCCGGCGTTGCAACGGCTCGACGAGTTCGCGAGGCACCCGGACATCGCGCAGCTCGACCCGTCGTTCGAACAGGCGGCAACCGGGCCACCGCCGCCGCGCCGCGCCAGCAAGCCATCCGCGGACGATGTGCTCGCGCCGCCGCCACGCCGCGAGCCGCCACCACCGCTGACCGAGCCGCGCGATCTGTCCGGCTACGACCTCAGCAACATGGACCTGCGCGGGCACAACTTCCGCGGTTGCGCGCTGGTCGGCACCGTGTTCGCCAACAGCACGCTCGACGGCGTGAGCTTCGCCGGGGCCGATTGCACGCAGGCCAACTTCTATCGTGCGTCTCTCACCGGCTGCGACTTCAGCGGCAGCACGGCGGCGCGCGCGCTGTTCGATCGGGCGACCCTCACCGATGCGGTGTTCGCCAACGCCACGCTCGACGAGTCGGGCTTCAGCAACGTGGTCGCGACGGGCGCCACGTTCGATGGCGCGTCGGCAGCATCATGGATTGTCGCGAAGTCCGACCTGACCGGCGCCAGCGCGGTCGGGCTGCGCGCGCCGAAGGCGATCTTCGACGACACGAAGCTGCCCGGGGTCAACCTCTCGTCGGCGACGTGCGAGCGCGCGTCGTTCCGTCGCGTGCAGGCGCCACAGCTGAACGCGGAGCATGCCACGCTCGCGTTTGCGACGTTCGAGGCCGCCACGCTCACCGGCGCGCGCTTCGGCCTGGCGCAGGCCGCCGACACCGCCTGGCACCACGCCGACCTGACCTCGGCCGACTTCTCGGCCGCCACACTCGAGCGCGCGTTCTTCCAGCAGGCCATGCTCACCGGCGCGACGCTCGAACGCTGCGACCTGACGCAGGCCGCGTTGCGCAAGGCGATCGCCGACCATGCGAATCTTGCCGGGAGCCAGCTCTACGAGGCGTCGCTGGCCGGCGCGTCGTGCCGCAACGCGCGCTTCGACGGCGCCAGCCTGTGGCGCACCGCGCTGCTGGACTGCGACCTCGCGGGCGCGACATTCGCCGGCACCACGCTCGAGCACGCCGTGATCGGGGAGGCCGTGCGATGACGCGGATCAATCGCGACGTGATTCTGGCGAAGCTGCTGGCCGGCGAGCACCCGGGCGAGGGCCTGCACCTGCGCGGGCTGGACCTCTCGCGCCAGAAGCTGCCCGACACACCATTGCAGGGCGTCGCCTTCAGCGAGTGTGACCTGACGCGCACGAACCTGTCGGGCAGCGACCTCAGCGGCGCCGCCCTGACGATGTGCTCGCTGAGCGACAGCGTGCTCGACCGCGCCACGCTCACCGGCGCGCGCCTGCTCGGCTGCGGCCTGGCCAACTCGTCGCTGGTGGAAATCAACCTGCGCGACGCCGTCGCCTCGGGCTGCCGGTTCCGCCGCTGCGACATGCATGGCGCCGACCTCTCGGGCGCGAAGATGCCGCAGTGCGCGCTCGACGGCGCCGACATGCGCAAGAGCACGCTCGACACCACGGCCCTCGACGGCTCGACGCTGACCGACGCGCGCTTCGACGGCAGCACCCTGAGCCGGACGACCTTCACCGGCGCGAACGTGTCCGGCGCGTCGTTCCGCGACTGCGCGATGAAGGATGTGGTGTTCGCCAACGCCGACCTGCGCAACTGCGACTTCACCGGCGCCGAGCTGCATGCGGTGGTGTTCGTGCGCGCCGACCTGCGCGGCGCCACGCTGCCCGCCGCCCTGCGCCGCTGCATCTTCAACCAGGCGGTGTTCGGCGACGCGACGATGGCCGGGCTGGACCTGCAGCACGCCGACCTCGGCGAGCTCGATCTCAGCGGGATGAGCTTCGCCGGGGCCGACCTCTCGTGGGCGTCGTTCAGCGGCACGGCGCTGCGCGGCGTCAACTTCTCCGGCTGCACGCTCGAAGCGGCAGACTTCACCGGCTGCGACCTCACCGGCGCGCAGTTCGCCGGCGCCGCGCTGCGCTATGCGAACTTCCTGCAGGCCACACTGCGCGGCGTGGATTTAGGCGGGTTGTCGCTCGAGGCGGTGAACTTCCGCGAGGCCGACATGACGGCCGCCAGCTTTGCCGCGACGCAGTTCGACAAGACGGTGCTGGCCGGTGCGAACCTCACCAACTGCTACTTCGGCGACGCCTGGTTCGATCGCGCGATACTCGACGGCGCCACGCTGACCGGCGCCGACTTCGACCAGGCGCGCTTCAAGGGCGTCGGCCTGTGCGATCTCGACCTGCGTCCGCATCGCCTGCAAGGCCTGTCGATGGAGAGCTGCGACTTCTCGCGCAGCGACATGCGCGGCATGACGCTCGACGGCTGCAACTTCGCGTGCAGCACGTTCACCGCCGCGAAGCTCGACGACGCGTCACTCGACAGCTGCGACCTGCGCATGGCGAAGTTCAACGCGGCCTTGCTGCGCAACGCGCGACTCACGCATGTGACCGCGAAGACCGCCACGTTCGACGGCGCCGATCTCACCGGCGCCGACCTGCGCGACAGCCTGCTGCGCGGCGCGATGTTCGCCACTGCCACGGCCGAGGGTGCGCGTTTCGATGCGAGCAACCTGCACGACACGGTGTGGAGCAAGGCGAACCTGCGCGCCGCGTCGTTCCGCGGCTGCACGCTGCGCTTCGCCGACTTCTCCAACGCGACGATCGAGCTCGCCGACTTCGACGGCGCCGACCTTTCGCAAAGCGACCTGCACGCGGTGCTCGACACCGGCACCCGCTGGGGCAAGGCCAACCTGGCCGGCGCGAAGCGGACCCACATCGCGCGACTGAACGCGCAACTCTACAGGCCGGCCGGCACACAATAAGGAGGCAACATGTTCCCCGCATCCAACGCCGCAGCCGGCATGAACATCGGCTTCCCCGACGTGTGCCTCACACCGGTCGGGCCAGTGACCGCGCCGATTCCGTACGCCGACCTCGCAGCGCACGCGCAGAGCACCGGCGCCGCCGTGTTCGTGTGGGTCTGTTCGGTTCCGGCGCTCAACGCGATGTCGGCCGTGGCGATGACCAGCGGCATGGAGGCGGGGTCGGCGCACAGCTCGCTGAAGCAGCGCGGCGGCTACAACATGGGCAACCCGATCGTGTCGATCGAGGGCAAGCCGGGCGTGAACCTGATGTGCCCGACCAACGGCAACAACTTCAACAACCCGATGGGCGCCGTGCTGGTGCCCGGCGCCGTGAACGTCTTCTTCACGCGCGACCTGCCCGCTGAGGCCGGCGGAACCGGGGCTGCGACGACGGCTGATCCGTGGCGGCGCGACGTGACCGCCGATGTGATTGCCGACCTGACCGCCGACTGCGGCCTGCAGGCCGACGTGCGCGATGGCGAGCTGACGATTCGCATCGCGCAGTTCACATCCGACCTTCCCGCGCGCCTCAGCCACGTGTTGCGCGGTTCGTGTGCGACGCACATCCGCTTCGACCTACGTGACAATCCCGGCGGCGACGCCCATGCCGCCCTGGCCGCAGCTGCTCGCTTCCTTCCCGCCGGTACCACGATGGCCATCGAGCAGGACTCGGACGGCGACTGCATCACGCACCTCGCGCGGCATGACTCGCCGCAGGCATTCCCGCCGATCACGGTGCAGATCAACCGACGCAGCGCCTCGGCCGCCGAGCTCTTCGCCGCGGTGCTTGGCTTCCACCATCGCGCGACCGTGGTTGGCGGCCCCGCAGCCGGCAAGGTCACGTCGCAGGTGCTGCAGGCCGACGCCACGGGCGCGACCCGCCTCGTGTCGGTCGCCAACTGGTCACTGCCGGATGGCTCGCCAGCGACGCCGCGCTGAGTTCCACCGGGTTCCACCGCACAGGCGAAACGAGCCGGGCCCGGATCGCACTGTCGCGCAATCCGGGCCCGTCGTCATTCATTCCTCGCTGCCGGTCGTGCCGCTCAGTTGCCGGCCACGCGCGCGGCCCAATCGGAGAACGCGCGCGACCCGACGCGCAACTGGAAGGTGACCTTCACCTTGCCTGTCAGCAGCTCGCTCTTGAGGATCGG
>JBFWQT010000224.1:0-10641 GCA_050249295.1 Planctomycetota bacterium | reverse complement strand
ACCGACGCCATGACCACCAGCACTCCGTCGGCAGCCCCGATGGTCGAACTGCACGATGTCACGCGCGTGTTCACACAGGGCGGCACCGAAATCCGCCCGGTGGACGGCCTCTCGCTGATCGTGCGCACCGGCGAGTTCGTCTCGTTGATGGGCCCCTCGGGCAGCGGCAAGAGCACGCTGCTCAACCTGCTCTGCGGCATCGACCGCGCCACGTCGGGCAGCGTGAAAGTGGCCGGCGTCGACGTCGGCACGCTCGGCCGCTCGCAACTCGCGCGCTGGCGCAACCAGCACCTCGGCGTGATCTTCCAGCAGTACCACCTCGTGCCGGTGCTCACCGCGTTCGAGAACGTCGAACTGCCGTTGCGCCTGCGCAAGCTCTCGCGCAAGGAACGCCGGCAACGTGTGCAGGTCGCGATCGACGCGGTCGGCCTGACCGATCGCGCCACGCACCTGCCGGGGCAGCTCTCCGGCGGCCAACAGCAGCGTGTGGCGATCGCGCGCGCGTTTGTCACCGACCCCGACCTGATCCTCGCCGACGAGCCCACCGGCAACCTCGACCGCACGTCGGTGACGGGTGCGCTGAAGCTGCTCGAACGGCTGCACACCGAGTTCGGCAAGACGCTCCTGATGGTCACCCACGATCCCGCGGCCGCGCGCGTGGCGCAGCGCACGCTGCATCTCGACCAGGGGCGCATCCGCGAAGACGCCACCTCCACTACCCTCGCCGTCACGCCATGAGCTACGTCTATCGACCCGCCAGCGTCTCGTTCTGGCCGTACGTCTTCCGCACGATCACGCGCGCCCGCATGCGCTCGCTGCTCACCGTTGTCGGCGTCGCCGTGTCGATGGCGCTGTTCGCCTTCGTGCGCTCGATGGACGAGGGCATGACGCGCCTGCAGGCGTCGATCAACCAGTCCGACATGCTGATCGTCTTCGAACGGAACACCTTCTGACCGTTCCAGACCCGGCTGCCCGTGCGGTACGCCACCGAAGTCGAACAGCTCCCCGGCGTGCAACAGGTGTTGCCCGTAAAGCTCTACATGAACTCGTGCCAGGTCAACGTCGACCTTGCCACCTTCTATGGTGTCCCGGCTGACGAGGTCGCGACGTTCTTCCCGGCCCTGCACGCCGCGCCCGGCACGATCGGCGACTTCCAGTCGCGGCCCGACGGCGCGATGGTCGGCGCGCAACTCGCCCGCCGCAAGGGCTGGCACGTCGGCGACGACATCAAGGTGGCGACCGTCCAGGCCCGCGTCGTCGGCATCTTCGACACCGGCGGCTCGTTCCTCGACAACGTCGTCTTCACGCACCTCGACCACCTGCAACTCTCCACCGACGGCAAGCTCGGCATCGTCTCCGAGCATCTCGTGCAGGTCGCGCCCGGCACCGACACCGACGCGCTGGCGCGGCGCATCGACGAACTCTTCTCGCGCGACCAGCGCGCCACGCAGACCCGCCGCATCGGCGACTTCGTCGGCCGCACACTCAGCGAACTCAGCGAACTCGTGCGCTTCGCCCAGGTGCTCGGCTACGCGGCCGTGCTCGTGATGGCGCTGGTGCTGGCCAACACGGTGTTCATGAGCGCGCAGGCACGACGAGCCGAACTGGCCGTGCTGCAGGTGCTCGGCGTCACGCGCACCGGCCTCGCGGTGGTGATGCTCGGCGAGGCGATGCTGCTTGCGATTGTCGGCGGCGTGATCGGCGTCGGATCCGTGGCCGCGATGCTCGCCATCGTGCCGCAGGGCCTCGGCGTCGAAGGCTACCAGGTGGACTTCGTCGTCACGCCAGGGCTGATGCTCGAGGGCCTCGCCTTCACCCTGTTGATCGGTCTCGCGGCCGGCGTCGGTCCGGCCACCCAGGCGGCGACCACGTCGGTCAGCAACGCCCTCCGACCCGAGTAACCTGTGCTGCCGTTCGCCTATTCGATGCGCAACCTCGCGCGACGCCCGCTGCGCACCAGCCTCACGGTGGCTGGCATCGCCGTGGCCACCGCACTGATCGTGATGATGACGGCCTTCGCGGCCGGGCTGGTCGGCACGCTGCGCCACGCCGCCAACCCGCTCAACGTGATGCTGCTCTCGCTCGGCGCCGAGCAGGACCCCGTCCGGTCGGCCGTCGACCGGCGCCAGGCCGAGGTCGCCGCGGCCAGCATGCCCGGCATCCGCGAGGACGCCAGCGGCCGCTACGTCTCGATCGAGGTCATGCAGATGATGAACGTCGGCACGACCCGCGACCAGGTCGAGCCGCCGCTGGTGATGGTGCGCGGTGTCTCGGCCGGTGCGTGGCTGGTGCACGATCGCGTCCACGTCATCGATGGTCGCGAGCCGCGCGGCGACAACGAACTGATCGTCGGCGCACTCGCGTCGTCGCGCCTCGGCGTGCCCGCCAGCCGGCTCGACATCGGCCAGAAGCTCTGGATCGAGAACACCGAGTGGACCATCACCGGCCACTTCGTTGCACCCGGCACCCCGCTCGAATCCGAACTGTGGGTGCCGCTCAACGATCTGATGGTCGCCACGCGCCGCACCGACGTCACGCTGGTTGCGGCCACGCTGCGCGACCAGGCCGGCATGGACAACGCGATGCTCTACATCGACGAGCGCGTCGTCGACCTGCAGCTCCTGTTCGTCACCGAGCAGGCCTGGTACGCGTCGCTGCTGCGTCTGATCGATCCGATCGCGGCCATCGCGCAGGCGCTCGCACTGCTCGTGCTCGTCGGCGGCGTGATCGGCTGCGCCAACACGCTCTACGCCAGCTCGCTCGCCCGCACCGGCGAACTGGCCGCGCTGCAGATCCTCGGCTACACGCGACTCGAAGTCGTCACCGGCCTGATCGTCGAGGGCCTGCTGCTCACCGGCATGGCTGGCATGATCGGCCTCTCGCTGGCCACCGCGATCGGCGCCGTGCCGTTGAAGATACCGATGGGTGCGTTCGCGTTCCGTGCCAGCGGGTCCGACCTGCTGATCGGCCTCGCCGCGGCCGGCACGATCGGCCTCGTTGGCGCGCTGTTCCCGGCCTGGCGCCTGATGCAGACCGAGGCCGCGGCGGCCCGTGCGATGTAGTCCGCCATTTCGGTTGCCCGCGGGCGCCGCATCGGCCACCATCCACGCCTGCCCGCGCGCAACCGAACCTACCGAACCGGCCCGATGCAGCAGTTCGACGACAAGCAAGCCGCGCGGTGGGTACCGCCGGAGGGTGACCCGCTCCACCGGCCGATGGTCGAGGCCATGGCCTGGCTCGGCAAGGGCAAGCACAAGGAAGCCCTGATCATCGCCGACGCCCTGTTGAAGGATGACCCTGACCTGCTCGCTGCGCACTTCGTGGCGTGTCGTGCGCAGTTCGGCATGGATCGGCCGGACCTCGCGTTGCCGCACTCCGAACGGCTGATGGCCGCGGTTCCCGAGGTCGCCTCCATCCAGCGCTTCCATGCTCACCTGCTGCTCGAGCTGAACTACCTGGACGGTGCGCTGCAGGCCGCGATCAACGCGGTGACGCTGGCGCCCGACGACGTCGACAGCCTGAACATGCTGGCGCTGGTGCAACGGCGCCGCGGAGACCTGCCCGGCGCCTACGCGACGGCGCAGCGCTCGCACCGGCTGAGCGTCGCCACGAATGATGCCGAGGCGATCCGCTGGTCGGAGCGGACCGTCGCGCAGATCCTGCAATCGTTGGCGCTCCAGAAGCCGCGCGGCTCGGCGTTCGAATGGGCCCGGCAGGAGACCGCCAGCTGGCCCGATGGCGTGATCAAGCACCTGGTACTGGCTGCCGGCGAAGAGGCGGACGGCGAGACCGCCCGCGCCAACTGGCACTACAACGCAGCCGCCGGCATGGATCCGACGGAACCGTTGCTGCAACTCTGGTGGCCTGACTTCCAGCGGCGGATCATCGACGCCGCACACGCCCGGCGGGCGCTGGCCGGGTGCATGCTGCCGATCCCCGGCTTGCGCTTGATGATGCTGGCGGCGCAGAGCAGCACCTTCCCGACGCTCAAACAGGGCAACGACGGCGAGCTCAAGCCTGTCGGCTCGCCGCGCCTGCAGGCCAACCCGGCGGCGGCCGTCGATCCCGGCTCGTTCACTCGCGCGGTGGTGACCGGTACACCGGAGGCCGGCCACGAAGCGGCCGACGGAGAGGATGTCGACGACGACGCGCCGGAGGCCCGCGGCGCCGAGGAAAACCAGCGTGTCGCGGACTGGCTGCGCGCCAACAACCGGCTGACCGACGCGCAGATCGCCGACGGGCTGGCCGCGGTGGCGAAGGAAGCCGGCAGCGATGACGCGCCGACCCTGCTCGAGGCGCTGGTCGACCTCGGCAGCATCAGCATCGACGACGCGCACCGCATTGCCCGCGAGGCGGGCGTCGTGTGAGTCGGGCAGAGGCGAGCCAGGGACGGAAGTTCCCGGGGCCATGGTCGGACGCGATGTTCCCGGAGGCCCCGAACCGCCCCACCTGCGCCGCCGTCGACGATTCGGGTTGACCAGGCCCCGCACAGAATCTAGTCTTCCGCGTTCCGCCCGGCCCGGCGGCTGGTGCCCGATTCCCGGCACCGCTGCAAGGCCCGGAGCGACATCGCTTTGGAAGATTCCAGACCCGTCGGGATTCACGTTCATGGTTCGCATTCGCCTGTCGCGCTTCGGTCGTCGTAATCGCGCGTTCTTCCGTATCGAGGTCTTCGATCAGCGCGTCCGCCGCAACGGTCGCTCGATCGAGAAGATCGGCTGGTATGATCCTTACGTCGCCGACGAGGCGAAGAAGTACGGGCTCGACGTCGAGCGCGCCCGTCACTGGCTGAAGGTCGGCGCGCAGGCGTCCGAAACCGTGCGTCAGATCTTCCGCAAGCAGGGTGTGTTCGCCACCGACGGTGGCGGCGCTGCGGCCAAGTGAGTGCAACCGCAGGTCACCACACCCGGGATACCTGCGGGCAACACGGCATGCGCGACATCTCCAGTCCGGTCCATTCCGCAAACTGCGCACGCGCTCTGAGCAGGGGCGTTTCGTGCGCGGTCTGCTTTGCACTGCCGGTGCTGGCCATCATCGGCCCGACGGCCGGATGCACCCGCGCGCCCGAGCGCGACGCCCAGCGCGACAAGCAACTGCAGGACCGCTTCTCCGAACGAAAGCTTGCCGGGCACCGCTTCGTGCCCCCGCTGCAGGCGTCCACGGTCGACGAACTGCCCTCGTTCGAGTCCGCGCCCGGCGCGGCGCGGCTGCCTGGCGCCCCCCGCGGGCCGGTGCCCGAGGTCTACTGGGTGGCCGAGCTGGCCACGCCGGACGCGATCACGGCCGTCGCGCGGCACGATGACCTGCTCTCGGCCGGGCACCGCGGCTTCGACGCCCTGCTCGCGTGGCTCGACCAGGTGGTGACGCAGACCGGCCCGCCGTCCACGATCGACACCAGCTCGATGCTGCAGGTGCTGCGCTGCGCCGGCCAGATGCTCGACGTCGCCGCCACGCTGGCGATCAGCACCGACGACAGCGCGCGACTGGCTGCCGTCCTTTCGCGCATCGCCCGGCCCTCGTCCGGCGTCGGCACCGTTGCGCCCGGGTTGCGCTCCGAGGCCCTGCGCCTGCTGGCCCGCGTCTACACCGGCAACGAAGCGGCCGTGCTGGCCGAGGCGATCGGTGATCGCGACGCCGTGACGGCTGCCCTCGCGGCCGAGGCGCTGACGATCCACATCGTCGGCATCGCCGTGCCGGCCGACGAGTCCGCGACGGAGTTCCGCACCGACACCGACTGGCCGTCGATACCGGGCAGCCTGGCCGCACGTTTGATGACCCGGCCGGCTGCCCGCGAGCTGCGCCTGCAGGGCCTGCTCGATCCGACGGCCGAGCTGCGTGCGCGCACGCTGTCGCGCTCGCCGGTCTGGCACGCCGCGCTCGACCATCTCGCGGCCCGTTCGCGCGCTGCGCTGCGCGGTGCCGCGGTCGTGTGGAGCATGCTCGAGCATCCGTCGCCCGGCGTGCGCAGCCGTGCCGCGCACTGCCTGCGACTGATGACGGGCGAGTTCGCCGGGTACAACCCCACGGCCGGTCCGATCCAGCGCCAGCTGCAGATAGCCCGTTGGGCCAGTCTGCTGGTGCGGATGGTTCCGGCCTCCCGTTCCGATTTCCGCACGGAATTGCCCGGCTCGCTCGACCGTTGAGCGAGAGCGGGGCGCCGACTGCCGATTGATTGACCGATTGATTGACGATTGTGTGTGTCCCTTCGGGGGCCGTTCCGAGGCCGAGGGCCGAGTTCCGAGGATTCATGGTCGCGAAGCGTTCATCCCAGCAGCGTGCGAAGCAGGTCTACGACGCGCTCAACAAGAAGCTCGGGTCGGGGCTCAAGGACGAGCCGCGCACGGTGCTGTCGCAGTTGATGTTCAACATCATTGCGCGCAACTGGACGCGCGTGGGCTCGCAGAAGGCGTTCGACGAGCTGCGCCGCAACTTCGTGGACTGGAACGAGGTGCGCATCTCGCCCGTGACCGAGATCACCGGTGCGCTCGAAACGGCCGGCGCGCCCAACGCCGAGAAGAAGGCGAAGAACGTCAAGCGCATCCTGCTCGACATCTACAACAACCACCACAAGATCACGCTCGACTTCCTCAAGGACGCGAAGAAGGAAGCCGACGCGCGCCAGATGCTGGAAGGCCTGCGCGGCGTGTCGCCCAACGTGGTCGACGGCGTGCTGCTGTTCGCGCTCGACTACGCGGTGGTGCCGCTGTACTCGCCGATCGCGCGCGTGGCCAAGCGCACCGGCATCGCCGAGCACAGCGCCGACGGCAACGAGTTGCGCAAGGCGATCACCGACTCGGTGCCCGCGAAGGACCTCGAGAAGTTCTGCCGCCTGCTGATCGACCACGGCGAGCGGACCTGCACCCTGAAGTCGCCGAACTGCAAGGCGTGCATGATGCGCACCTTCTGCCCCGAGCCGGACCGCCAGAAGCGGCTGGCCGAGGAGATGAAGGTGCGCGCCAAGAACCGCGCCGCCGAGGACAAGAAGCGCGCCGCCGAGGAAGCGAAGCAGGCCGAGATTGACCGCAAGGCCGCGGAAAAGAAGGCGAAGGAAGAGGCCGCGAAGGCTGCCGCGAAGAAGGCGAAGGAGAAGGCGTCGAAGTCGAAGACGAAGCCGAAGACCTCGAAGTCGAAGACCTCGAAGTCGAAGACTGTCACGAAGAAGAAGGTGACGGCCACGAAGTCGTCGGCGAAGAAGAAGGCGGCCGTCACGAAGAAGGCCGCGAAGAAGAAGGTCACGGTCACGAAGAAGAAGGCCGCGAAGAAGCCGGCCAAGCCCGCGCCGAAGACGCGCCAGAAGCCGGCCGCACGCAAGGCCACGCCGAAGCCGAAGCCGACTGCAAAGGCCAGGGCGAAGACCAGCAAGAAGGCCAGGCGTCGTTGACCGGCATACGCCTCGCCGTGTCGCTTTAGTGTCATTCCGCTGGTTGCCCGGCCCCCTGACGAGAGATGACCCCATCGCAGGACCAGACACCGGGCGAGAGCGCGCCGCCCACCGAGCGAACGCCTGCGGGCGTTGGCGGTCACTCCACGGTGCACCCCGACGACTACCTGCTCGGCAACTGGCAGCCGGATGGCGCTCCGGCACCTGAGCCAGCGCCACATGCGACACCCGCGGCACCACCCGCGGCAGCGGCGCCGGCACCGTACGCAACATCGTCCCCACCGCCGGCATCATCATCTGCCCCTCCGGTTCCGCTTCCCACGCAGCCGACGGGCGCCGCCGACACCGCGCGCGGTCCGCTGCCTCGTCCGCTGATTGCCGCGGCAGTCGTCGCGTTCGTGCTCGCCGCGTGGTTCGCGGTCGAGGGCATCTACGTGGCCACCAACGAGGAACTGCTCGCCACGCTGATGCAGAACCTCGCCGCGCAGATGCCCGACCAGCAGCCCATCGAGCCGTCGCAGCTCTCGTTCATGCTGCTGATGCTCTACGGCACAATGACCACGCTCTACGCCGTGGCCGCGCGACGGCTGCTCGCACTGAGCCTCGGCGCGCGCTTCCTGCTGGTGATCCTCGGCTGGGTCAACATGGCGCTGTTCATCCGCTTCGCAATGATCGACGGCCATCCGTTCATCACCTGGATCGACAACCTCGCCGCCGGCGTCGCGCTGATCGGCCTGCTCTCGGCGCCATCGGTCGTGCGCCGCTTCTACTCGGAGCGCGTCGCATCGATGCGCGAGATGGCCACCGCGGCCGCCACCGCCGCGCACCAGGCGCGCCAGCGGCATGCCGCGCACATGGCGCACGGGGCCTCGATGCAGGCACAGGCGCAGGCGTCGTCGTCCGCCACGCCCGGCAGCCAGCCGGCTCCGCCCGACCCGCGACACATCGCGCCCTACCCGTTGCAACTCGTGCCGCACCTGGATGTCCGCCCGTGGGGCGATGGCAGCCACCTGCGCGCGCTCGGCAAGCAGGCCCCGGCCGGCCAGTCCATCGGCGAGTCGTGGGAAGTCTCCGGCCATCCCTACGCGCCGTCGATCGTCCGCAACGGGCCGCTCGCGGGCCGCACGCTCAACGAGGTGATGACTGCGTGGGGTGAGTGGCTGCTCGGGCCCGGCCGCAACCCCGTGCCGGTGCGCGTCGGCGACACCTGGGAGTGGCGCTTCCCGCTGCTCGCCAAGTTCCTCGACACGCAGTCGTGGCTCAGCGTGCAGGTCCACCCGCCCGACCGCGACGGCCTCCCCGGCAAGACCGAGGCGTGGGTCGTGCTTTCGGCCGAGCCCGGCGCGTGCATCTACCAGGGGTTCTCGCGCAACGTCACGGCCGACGAGGTGCGCGAGGCAGTCGCCGCCAACCAGCTGGCCGGGCTGCTGCAGTCGGTGCCGGTGCAGGCCGGCGACGTGATCTACAACCCGGCTGGCGTCGTGCATGCAATCGGCCGTGGCATCTGCCTGTTCGAGATCCAGCAGGTGTGCGACACGACCTACCGGCTCCACGACTTCGGCCGCACGGGCCGGCCGTTGCATGTCGAGCAGGCCATCGAGGTGATGCGCCTGGAAGCCGGCGTGCCCGAGCGACCGGCGCCCGCCAGTCTGCCGCCCGCGCGCCTCG
Organism: Planctomycetota bacterium; assembly: GCA_050249295.1. GTDB lineage: Bacteria > Planctomycetota > UBA8742 > SKZP01 > SKZP01 > JBFWQT01. The sequence goes on along the minus strand of JBFWQT010000224.1, from coordinate 1,592 downwards.
GCCTGACCGGCCCGGATGCGCAACCGCTGGTCAGCAGCCCGTACTTCCGCCTGTGGCGCGTGCGCCTGCCGGCCGACGGTTCGCTCGGCGCGAGGAGTGGCGGCGACACCGTCGCGCTGGTGCATCATGTCGGCGGCCCGCCGGCCGACCTGGTGTGGAGCAACAGCACCCACGATCGGCTCGTCGTTGGCGACTGCCGCGTGGTGCCGGCATCGGTGATGACGCACGGCATGCGCCTGCAGGTCGCCCCGCGCGGCGACGAGGGCAGCAATGCGGGCGAGGCGACGTTGTTGATCGTCACGCCGTAGCGCGCGCGGCGCAGCGACCAGAGTTCTCCGATGAGAGATGTCGGGTGTCGATTCGTTGACGCACGGTTCACTCGATTCATGCCTGGCGGCAAGACCTGGTTTACGACGCTTCACAACCACTTCACGACGCTTCACTGCACTTCTCTCCAAAAGAACCCCGCATTCAAGGGGCTCCGCGGCCGTCCCCGAGGAGTTTGGCAGTCTTGTCCGATAACCCGAGCGGGACAGACGGCGGCGGTGTCTGCATCTCTATGTGCGGAAGATAGTTGCATCCAGATTGGGCTCATTCCACACCCTCGGTGGCGCTGCCCGCTTGTGACCAGCGGAATTCCGGCTGACTGCGGAATCTCGTCGATTGAAGCGTGCCTGATCGGATGAATTCGCCGGCGAACACCACGCGGCGTTGCTGCATCCACGGACTCTGGCTGCCGGCCTTGCACGGGCTCTCCATGCACGTTGCAGCCCCGCCAGCCAGCATCGTGTGCCGTGTAGTGGCCAGCGCGACATGCTGGAGAATTGTGCAGGCAAGAACGGCATAAATGAGAAATTCAAACGGCATAAATCCTGCTTTCGAAACACAACATCCCCCTCTATATAGAGGAATGTCCTATGTTGGGCCCCGTTTTTCGCCCCAAGTGTCTGACTCAATTGAACTAGAAAATAGTTTAGCTAAATTGGACCGATGTCAGACGCAGCAAACGGCGTTTGTTGTGTGCACGCCGTTCGGCGCCAGGGAGAACTCACGCTCGCGGCTCTGATGTGATGGGGGACAGGCAAGGACGCGGTGGTGCCGGAGCCCGGAAGGGGCGGCCCCGCAGTAGCCCGGGGCGTGAGCCCCGGGGAAGCTGGCGGCGTGGGTCTTCCGCATTCTTCGTTGCCTGTAGGGGCCCCTCCGGAGCCTGCGAAGCAGGCGGCTCTTGCGCTAGCCCCGGGTGAAGCCGCGAAGCGGCGAGAACCCGGGGTGGCACGGCAGGGCCCCCCTCGTCGCCGGAGCCTGCGAAGCAGGCGGCTCTTTCGATAGCCCGGGTGGAGCCGCGAAGCGGCGAGAACCCGGGGTGGCACGGCAGGGCCCCCCTCGTCGCCGGAGCCTGCGAAGCAGGCGGCTCTTTCGATAGCCCCGGGTGAAGCCGCGAAGCGGCGAGAACCCGGGGTGGAACGGCAGGGCCCCCTCGTCGCCGGAGCCTGCGAAGCAGGCGGCTCTTTCGCTAGCCCCGGGTGAAGCCGCGAAGCGGCGAGAACCCGGGGTGGCACGGCGCCGCACAATTCCCTCCGGAGCCTGCGAAG
>JBFWQT010000223.1:0-10671 GCA_050249295.1 Planctomycetota bacterium | reverse complement strand
CGATGGCGATCGTGTATCCGCCTTCGCGCGAGCCATCGGTGTGGCTGATCATCCAGTCGCAGATCTCGTCGGTGCGCACCTGCAACGCCTGCCCGGCGCGCAGATCGGTGCGGTACACGGGGTCGTTTGCCAGGCGCGCGCTCAGCGTGGTGTCGTCGGACCAGGCCTCGACGAACAACCACATGAACTCGCTGAGGTTGTTCGCGTCGTCCGCGTCGTCGTCATCCGGCTGCGTCGCGGAGTCCGTCGCGAAGCCCACCTTGACGTACAGCTCGGAGCCGCCCGGCAGGCCGCTGCGATAGCGGTCACGCACGGCCGGCAACTCGGCGATCGCACGCTGCTTTGCCCGGTCGAGCGCGGCGCTGTCGCCGGGCACGTGCAGCAGGCGCTGATCAGTCTGGCCGAACAGCGAGGCGGCGCAGGCGTTGATCCACGGGCCGGGGTCGGCATCAGGCTCGCCGGGCGGGTGCAGGCGAATGAACGGCTCGAGATCGGTCTCCTCGGTGTAGGAGAGGCCGATGTCGGCGGTGCCGGTCAGCTCGTCGTCGCTGTTGTTGTCCTCGTCGCTGTCGGGTTCGCCGGTGACGCCGCTGAGGCTCTGGATCGTCAGGCGCACTGCATCCAGCCGGATCGGCTCGTCGGGCGCGGCCGCGGTGTGGGCCGACACAATGTTGATCAGCTCGGTGCTGACCGCGTTGACGAGCGGCGCCATCACCGACGTCATGCTCATCGGCACGCCGCGCACCTCGAGGTTGGGCAGGCCGAAGCGCTGCATGCCGAGCGTGGTGACCCAGCAGCGGCCGTCGTCCTGCGCCGAGGTGATCACCAGCGTGTGCTCGGTGATGCGGATCTCGCCGCTCTCCGGCAACGACCGCGAGCAGGCCTCTTCGGGCAGGATGCGCTGGCAATCGACATCGAGGATCACGCCGCTGGTCGCCGTGGCGAGGCTGCGCGCAAGCGCCTGCGCAGTCCAGAACCCCACGCGCGGCGAGGTCGGCAGATCGTGCCCGCTGATGAGGTACGCGTGCGTGGCGCGGTCGAGCACGTTCGCCTCCGCCTCGCCCAGGCCGAAGAACTCCAGCGCGTCGCGGTCCGGCAACGGCAGCTCGCCGACCGGCACGAGCTCGTGCGTGACGAACTCCTTGTCGAGGAACGACCGCACCGCCTCGCCGAACCCGTGGCTCGCGCGCATCGTCAGCCACGCGCTGATCTCGTCGTTCAGCGTGCGCTCGTCGGGCAGACCGGCGCGGCCGTCAAAGATGACGGCGTAGCGCAGGTCGACGAGTTCGGGCGGTGGCAGTTCGAACGGCATGGCGGGTCACTTTCCGCTGCCGGTAGGACGCACGACGCGGAAGCCCGCGGTGGAAAGGCGATCAGAGGGGCGCGCGAAGCCGCGCTTGGTGGTGGCGGCAAAGCGCTGGCGCCAGGCCGCGCGCATCGCTGCAGAGGCACCACGCAGGCCCACGCCGGGGGCATCGGGCTCGGCTTCGGTCGGCGCACGCGTGACCCATTCGGCCGCGTTGCCGCCCATGTCGAGGCAGCCGAACGACGAGCGGTCGTTCTTGTTCGAGCCGACCGGCCGCAACTCGTTGATGTCGTCGAGCCCGGCCTTCGCCCAGTCGTTGCCCCACGGATACTCGTGCCCCGCGGCCAGCGCGTCGGTCGGTTCGTGGCGCGCGCAGAGCTCGAACTCGGCGTCGGTGGGCAGGCGGCACGGCTTGCCGCTCACGGTGGCGAACCAGGCGCAGTACGCCTCGGCCTCGTAGTAGCTGACGCCCGTGACGGGGAAGCCGGGGTTGGCCAGCTGGATGTCCCACTGCTGGGGCTTGCGCGCACCAGTGGTGGTGTCGAGCGCGTCGCGCCACCCGAGGCCGGCCTCGCTCCAGTAGCTGTCGGTGTCCATGCCGCCGGCATCGAGGAACAGCTTGTACTCGGCGACGGTGATCTCGCGCGTGGCCATGTAGAACGGCGCGAGCGTGGCCGTGCGTGCCGGGTTGCGGTCGGACGTGCGCGTGCTGCCCAGCGTGACGCGGCCGCCAGCGATGTAGACGAAGCCCTCGGGCGTGTCCTGCAGCGCGACGAGACGCGTGCGCAGCGTGTTCGCCTCGGGCGAGTCGGGGTCGAGCTGGAGGCACTCGTCGAGCAGCGCCGCGCCCTCGGTGGTGCCGGCCTCGGTGCCCTTGTCGAGCGCGATCTTCGCGCGGGCGACGAGGTCGGCCGTGCCCTGCGCAACGGCCTCCTTGGTCAGCAGGTCGATCTGACTGTTGCGCTCGTCGTTGTGCTTCGCGAACTCGCCCGCGTCGGCGTAGTGCTGGCGGGCGTCGAGCCAGCGCTTGCCTTCGCGCGCCTCGCGGGCCAGCTGCAACTTCCAGCCGAAGCGGGCGCGGGTGATCTCGTCCCGCGCCTCGTCGGTCTGCAGCACCTGCAGCGCACGCTCGAAGTGGCCGATCGCGGCCTCGTGGTTGCCCGCGTCGGACTCGCGCCGACCGGCCGCCATGGCCGATCCGTAGCCCGCGGCGATCGCCTTCTCGGTGGCGAAGAATGCGGCCATGTCCTTCACGGCCGGGTCCTCGGTGCCCTGCGGCGAGTAGCCGGCGGCTTCGCCGAGCCAGAAGTCGGCGCGCTGGAACGCGCCCGACCAGATCTCGCCCTCGCAGAGCAGCAGCGCGAGTTGCAGCCGCTCGGCATTGATCGTCGCCAGTTCGGTGCTCACATCCGGCAGATCGTTGAGGATCGCCACTGCGCGGCCGTACAGGTCGTTGGCCTTGAGCAGCGCGGCAAACGTGTCGGACTGCAGGTGCTCGAGCTCGGCCCGGCGCTCGGTGTGGTCTTCGCCGGGGTTGTTGCGGATGTACTTGAGGTGGTCGCGCGCGCCGTCCCAGGCCGTGGTGCCCTTGCCGAGTTCGGCCCTGGCCTGCGCGGCCGTGGCGGTGGCGTTGTCGCGACGGGCGATATTGTTGATCTTCTCTTCCCAGCCCTTGATCGCGTCGGCGCGCTTGTCGGAAACTTCCTGCGCCGCCACGTTGAGCAGCTTGAGCAAGTCGCCGTTGGTCTTGCCCTTCTCCTGCGCGAGGCTGATCTTGCTACGCGCCTCGTCGAACGTGCCGACCAGCGACTGCGCGAGCGCGCCGCGCTCGGCGTCGGACATCGAGGAGAGCTTCGGGCCGTTGTCGATCAGGATCTGCTGGCCCTGCTTGACCAGCGCGAGTGCGTCGTCCTTGAGCTTCTCCGCCTGCTTTTCGGCATCGCGTTGCGCGCGCAGTTGCAGTTCCTGCTCCTTCTTGCTCTGTTCGGCGGCGTCCTTCTTCGCCTGGATCGTCAGAGCCGCCTTGGTAGCCTCGTCGCGCCCCTTCTCGGCATCCGTGTTGGTGCGGTCGGCAAACAACGCCTCGCGGAACTTCTGCTCGGCCGACCTGTAGTCTTCGAGCGCAATGTCGGTCTCGTGCTGGCGCGCACCGCGATCCATGAGGTCGCGTGCCTCGTCCAGCAACTTCGCGATTTGCTGCTGCGTCTGTTCGTAGCGGGCCAACTCGTCCTGCTGGTTCTTCCACATGAAGAAGCCGATCAGGCCGCCGGCGACCAGCACCAGCAGCATCGCAGCGCCGACCATCGCCTTGTTGCGCTTGACGAACTTGCTGAGGCGGCCGAGCAGCGAGTAGTCCACCGCGCTCAGCGTCTTGCCTTCGAGCCACGCGCGGATGTCGTCCTGCAGCTCGAGCACGGTCTGGTAGCGCTTCTCGCGCTCGAAGGCCATCGCCTTCATCACCACCGCTTCGAGCTCGGGCGAGATGCGGCGCTGCGGCGCACGCTGCGTCGGCGGCGTGATCTCGCTCTTCGCCACCTTCATCAGCACTTCAAGCGGCGAGCGGCCTTCCACCGGCAGCTGTAGCGTCAGCGTCTGGTAGAGGATCGCGCCGAGCGAGTAGATGTCGGAGCGCTGATCGATCTGGTCGATCTCGCCCTGGGCCTGCTCCGGCGGCATGAACGACGGCGTGCCGAGCACCATGCCGTCCATGGTTTTCACCACGTCGCCCGAGGCGCTGCCGCCGCGCGCCGCCTGGCCGATGTCGGAGCCGTGCAGGTCGATCTTGACGCTGTCCTCGACCTTGTCGGCGACGCCGCGCACCTTGGCGAGGCCCCAGTCCATGACGAGCACTTCGCCGAACTCGCCGACCATCACGTTGTCGGGCTTGAGGTCGCGGTGCACCACGTTGCGCGAGTGCGCGAACGCGACGCCGTCGCAGACCTTGAGGAACATCTCGAGGAGCTCCGTGACGTGGTAGTCACGCATCTCCTTGTCCTTGCCCTCCTTCGTCTCGCGGCGGCGCAGCTCCTTGAGGATCTGGTTGAGCGAGCGGCCGCGCACGAACTTCATCGTGAAGTACAGGCTGCCGTCGGCCTGCAGGCCGAGCTCGTGCACCGGCACGATGTTGGGGTGTTCCAGCTGGCCGGTGACCTGGGCCTCGATCAGGAACTTGTCCACCTGGCTCTGGCGCGCGCCGCGGCCCGCGAGCAACTGCTTGAGCGCGACGTCGCGGTTGAGGTCGCGGTCGCGCACGCCGAGCACCTCGCCCATGCCGCCCTTGCCGATGACGGTCTGGATGCCGTAGCGGCCGATGCGCTTGCCGGCGTCCTTGCCCTCGCCGAAGTGGTGGCTGACGTCGATGCGCGCCTGCAGGCCCATCTTCGCAGGGATGGCGGAGCCGCTGGCCGAGACCGGCACCATCGTGGGCGGAACGACACCGCTGACACCGCTGCCCTGCGAGGGCGGGCCCTGCGAGGCGGGGCCACGGCTGCCACCGGCGGTCATGGTCGGGCCGACGCCCGATGCCGACTTCGAGCCGAACGCGCCTTCGATTTCGGATGGCGTGATCGAGCCGCTGCGCGTGACCGGCGACGATGACGACGATGACGGGCCCATGTCGAGCAGCGTCGCGCCACCACCGCCAGAGACCTGGTCGTCGTCGTCGTTGTCGTTGCTGCTTGCGAACGGCGAGGGCGCGTGCGTGGACGAACCGGCGACGGCGCCCATGTCGAGCAGCGTGCCGCCTGCCGCGCCACCACCGGCCGGGGCAAACCCCTCGGGCGGAATCTCGATGCCGAGGCTCTCGTCATGCACGCCCATCGGCGGCAGCGGGGGCATCGGCAGGTTGCCCGACTCGTTGAACGAAATGTGCGACGGCGACTCGGGCTGCATCAGCTCGCTCTCGAGCACATTCGTGTCGAGCATCAGCGACGCTTCGGCCGCCGACATCGCCTCGGGCTCGTCGAAGACGTCGTCGGCGACATCGGCCACGGTCATCGGGATCGGCGCCTGCCCACGCGGCGGCGGGGGTGCGGCCGGCTGATCGGGATACACCGGCTGGAGGCTCGGCGTGAGGTCGCCGATCTCGCTCTCGAGCACGTTGGTGTCGACCATCATCGACATCGGTGAGCCGTCGTCGTCGTTGCCCGCATTGTGGTCCGGGCCGCCGAACGGGGCGAGCGACGCGAACTCGGTCATCGGCGCGTCGACCTGGTCCTGGCTGGCGGCGTCATCGGCTTCAATCAGCTCGCCGAGCGCCTGCGAGTCGACCATCATCGAGGGCACGGCATCGGCCTCCGCGCCGCCGGCATGCCCGCCGTTGCCGCCAGTCGTACCGGCGACGGTCTGCTCGATGTGCAGCTTCTGCTGCGCCGTGATGTCGCCGCGCTGGAGCAGCAGGTCGAGCAGGCCGTACTGCAGGTGGCCGCGGTAGTGTCGCCGGCGCAGCACGTTCCACTGCGACGTTACGATGCCCGCAGGCACGTAGCCCAGCGCAATCGCCTGGTGTCCCAGCGACTCCTGATGAGCCAGGAAGATTTCCGGATCGGGCGTGGTGGCCCGCGGGTCGTCGGGTCGGGTCATGGTTCGTAAAACGCCTGGAACACACCGAGGCGATCCGTCAGTACGCGAACGCGGGGGTTGGAAGGATTGCTGAAATCGAGGAAGAAGCGCACGCCGCTCTCGTTCTGGTTCACCGGATCGTTGTTCGTGCACGGCGCGATCTTCACAAAGGCGTAGTGCTCCTCGTACACGCCGCGGTATCCCGCGCCGAGGTCGATCCGCGGCAGGAACTCCGCCGCGTTGCCGTCAGCCATCGATGGGTCGAGCGGCTCGGCGTCGGCGCGCGTCCAGTCGGTGAATCGGGCGTAGACGTGGATCTTGCCGCTGCTGAACTGGGTCTGGATCTGTGCCTGCGTGCGCATCGACATGATCGGCAGGTCGATCACGATGCCGGCCTGACTGGAGAACGTGGGGTTGCTCAGGTCGAATCCGTTGCGCTGCAGATCGGTCTTGCTGGCACTGTCGCGCCGGCGGCCGTAGCGGTTGAGCGGCTTGATCCGCTCGCCGGTGTCGGTGCTGGTCGAGTCCAGCTCGTGGTGCAGCCGCACGTCGCCGCTGAGCACCCACGCCGCGGTCAGCGCCTCGCCATCCTTGGGCAGCGTGTCCGCGAACGCATTGCGCAGCAACTGGCGGAAGTCATTGACCTGCACCGGCGAGCCGGTCAGCTGGTTGTCGACGCCGTCGTCGCCGGTGCCGTGGAAGTTGCGCTGGCCGACCGAGAACGCGCGCGGCGACCCGAAGTGGTCCAGGCCGGTCGGGATCGTGCTCGCGCCAACGAGCTGGCCCTTGAGGTTGGATTCGTTGAACGCGAACACGTTGCGCGACCAGCGCGCACGCGTGCGGCGGCCGAGCAGCGTGGCCACCTGGTTCTGCGTCATGCAGGCGACCGCGAGGTCCATCGCGCCGTCGTTGTCCACGTCGCCGGTCGCGAGGGTCACCGGGCCCGCCGGGATCGGCGTGCTCACGGCCGGACGGTAGGTCCCGTCGGGCTGGCCCGCAAAGGCCGCGACCACGTTGGTGCCGTTGCCGCACACGGCGAGGTCGAGGATGCCGTCGCGGTTGTAGTCGCCGGTCACGATGTCGGTCGGGCCGGGCACCGCGTCGATGTCCACTCGTGTGAACGTCCCGTCGCCGGCGCCGGTGTTGGTCAGGAGGGTGATCTTGCCGACACCCTGCGAGCAGGCCACTGCGAGGTCGAGGTCGTCGTCCGGCCCGAAGTGCCCGGCCACGATGCCCTCGGGGAAGGCCACCACGGTCTGCGCCGCCCCGGCCTCGGTGAGCGCGCCGCCGCTGTTGAACAGCATGTGCACGTCGTTGGTGCTGGTGCAGACCACCGCCACGTCGATCTCGCCGTCGTTGTTGAAGTCGCCGAGAGCGAGGTCCCACGGCCGCGGACTGGCGCCGTTCAGCGCCACCATGGTGGCGGTGTTGAAGGTTCCATCGCCGTTGCCCGTCAGCGTGGACACCGAGAATGCACTGCGGTTGCCGACAATCAGATCGAGGATCGTGTCGCCGTTGATGTCGGCGCAGGCCATGCACGTGATCTCCTCGAACGGCGCGCCGCCGGGCCCGCTGAAGAACGTGTCCTCGACAAACAGGAGGCCGGAGCCGTCGCCCGAGAGGATGCGGATCTCGTTGTTGTCGAGATTCGCGACCGCGAGGTCCATGAAGCCGTCGCTGTTGAAGTCGCCGGCGCACATCGCATGTGGATTGCCGAGCCCGACATCCACGGTGTCGAGGTACTCGAAGCGCCCGTTGCCGCCGCCGAGACGGATCTCGATTGACTGGTCGCCGGCGTGCACCGTGATGATGTCGAGCGCGCCGTCGCGGTTCAGGTCGACCAGCAGCACCGTGCTCGGCGCCATGCCGACCGCGATGGCGTTGGCGGGGGCTGCCTTGCCCTCGGCGGCGCTGACCAGCACGCTGAAGTTGTTGCCAGCGGTGAGGTCGCTGACGATCGCGAGGTCCAGCTGGCCGTCGCGGTTGAAGTCGCCAGTGGCGCAGTAGAACGGCCCGTTGATGCCAGCCGGGTACGCGATCTTCGATGGCGGCCCGGTGGTCGAACTGAGCAGGAACATCACGTCGTTGTTGGTGTAGCGCATCGCGCACAGGTCGGGCCGGGTGTCGGCATTGAAATCGCCGGCCACGAGGTGCTGCGCAGGCGCGCCGATGTCGATCTGCGCCGCCGCCAGGAAGGCGTTGCCGACCGGATCGAACAGCGAGACGTCCACGTTGTTCGAGCCCGAACCGACGGCGACGTCGACATGGCCATCAAGGTCCAGGTCGGCGACGGCAACAGAGAACGGCCCATTGGACGTGTCGACGTCCTGGAAGATTGTGAACGTGCCGTCGTTGTTGCCGCTGAGCAGGCGCACCTTGGCGCTGGCCTGCAGGCAGACCGCCAGGTCCAGGCGGCTGTCGGCGTTGAAGTCGAGCACGGCCAGGCCGGCCGGTGCGCCACTGACCGCGGTGGTCAGTGGCGGGCTGAACGCCCCGGTGCCCAGGCCCTTGAGGAACGCAATGGTGTTCGATGCGTTGGAGACCACGAGGTCGGTGAAGCCGTCGGCATCGAACCGCCCGGCGACGAGCCGGCGCGGCGTCGTTCCGCCGCACGGGAACGGGGTCGGCGATCCGAACGCGCCGCCGCCGGTGCCGAGCAGGACCGTCACGCTGTTGCTGAGCGGTGAGCAGATCGCGACGTCGGGAAACGCGTCGCCGTTGAACGTGCCGATGACGACATCCTGTGAGCCGCCCGGAACGCTGATGTCCGGCTGCTTGATCATCGTCGTGCCGTTGTTGAGCAGCACGTACATGAAGTTGGCGGGCGCGCTGGCCACCACCACCACGTCGACAAGGTTGTCGCCGTTGAGGTCGCCGGTCGCGCAGGCGTTGCAGCGCGACTGGAGGTTGGCGACCTGCGCCGGGTCGAACGCGTCCTGGCCGACGGAAATCTCGATGAACGTCTCGGCCGGCGGGCCGATGCCGTCGGTAGCGGCCGGGATCACGCGGATGTGCACCACCGGGAACAGGATGAACAGGTCGGCCGCGGCATCCCACATGAAGCGGTGTTTGATCCCGTCCTCCGAGGACGCGAGGTCGTAGTGGCCTTCGCTGTCGTACGAGGCGTATTCGGTGCACCGATTCCACGTCGCCTTCTCGTCGGTCGAGTACTCGACACGCACGTCGCACGGATCGGACTCGGGATCGAACAGCGTGAAGTCGATGAAGATCGCGCCGGTGCGCAGGCCGCCGGCGTCGGCGCGCTTCACACCCGAGAGCGCGGCGAACGGCTCGTTCTGGTCGAGATTGGCCATGTCGAACGCGTTCGATTCGACGAACGCCGACTCGATCGGCGTGGTGCTGCCCGACGGACTGTCCTGGACCTTGAGGCGGACCTTCACGCCGCTGGCGTTGTAGTTGGCGATCAGTTCGGTGTCCCAGCTGACGCTGTGCTCGGTGCCGTTGGCGGTCAGGCCGGTCAGCGAGCCGGTCGGGAAGTTCTCGTTCACGCCGGTGTTGAGCGGGATGTCCACTGCGTCACTGAAGTCGCCGGCCGCCGAGATCTCGATCGCCGTCACGTCGCACAGGTCGGGCGTGCTGTCGGTGATCGTGAAGCGGATCGCGGTGATGCCGGCGACCTGGTTGCTGACGTCGGTGTCGACCACCACCGAGGTGACCACCGGCGCGTCGTTGCCGAATGCGAACGCCGCGGGGAAGACGATCGGACCGGACGCCTTGCCGTCGTCGCACGAGATCTGGAGGTTGACCGGCGAGACGTAGGCGGTGCTGCCGAGGTCGAGCGGCGCGTTCCAGAACACGCTGGTCTCGACGCTGCCGAACTCGTCGGCCGGGATCACCGTCTGGCTCAGCGTGGCGCCCAGCGCGCCGGCGCCGACGTTGTAGGTGACGTTGATGTTGACCGTCGGGTCGTCCTTGTCGAACGCCGTGATCTTCAGCTCGACCTGGCCGTCGGTGCGCGTGATCGCCTGGACCTGCACGCTCGGCGCCTGGTTGACCGGCGTGGTCGTCGTGCCCGGCGTCGTCTTCGTCAGTTCGATGATCGCCAGCGCGATGCCCACGCTGCACCCGGTGGAGGCCAGCGTGCCCGCCAGCAGCGCCATCAGTACGAGACGGCGAACAGACAGAGCGCGTCGGGTGAGAGAATGCAGTATCGGCATAACGATCCGTTACGGGCAAACGACGACAATGCTCGGATGGCGTGGGGCGCCGGGGAACCAATCGTGAAGACGAGCCAGGACCAGCGGGTTCAAATTGAACCACATTGATAGTAGCCGCCTCGTCCCGACTCGCATATGGCGACGTGTGCGTTCAACGGATCAATCGCGGATCACATCACCCCGCGATCCGTGCCGTTCGCGCTCCTCCTCGTCGCCACCGTTCTCGGCCTCCTCCTCCTCGGCCGCGTTCTCGGCTGCGATCCAGCTGTTGTCGGGGTGGGCCGGGTCGCCGGTGACCACCACGGTCCGCTGTGCAGCTGTGCCGTCCACGGTCAGCGTCAGACGGTAGTTGCCCGGCTGCACGCGCGGCCCCACCCGGTTGCGGGCGTCGCTGCTGACGCCGCGCAGGTTCCAGCCGATCAGGTGCAGGCCGGCCTTGAGCGGCAACTCGTCAAACGACCGGACCAGCGTGCCGTCGGGTGTTTCCACCTTCAGCTCCACGGTCTTTGCGTCGGCGGCCAGGCTCCAGGCAAACTGTGCACCGTCCGGCGGGTTGTCGCCGACAAAGTCGCGCGCGTCGCCGCGCTCGACGTCGGGCCGCCACATCACGGCCGGCTTGGGCTGGAA
>JBFWQT010000222.1:0-10710 GCA_050249295.1 Planctomycetota bacterium | reverse complement strand
CGATCTGAAGACGTGTTCGTGGCGATGCAGCAGGGTCGGCTGGATGTCACCGGCCGGGTCGAACCGATGCTGGCCGCGGTGGACTTCCTGGCGCGGCTCGCGAAGCTGACGGCCGACTCGGCCGGCGAGTGGATGAGCACCTACGACGACGAGGCCGAGCGCCTGGTGGTTGGCGTGCGCGCGCTGGCCAGCAGTGGCGGCAGCACGGTGCCGCGCCCGCAGGCCGCGCCGAAGGGTTCGGCGGCTGCCGCGGACGACCCGATGCTCGAGCTGTTCCGCGTGGAAGTGGAGAACCAGCTGGAGACGCTGAGCAACGGGCTGATCGATCTGGAGAAGGGCAGTGCGCGCGCCGACCTGCTGGAGACGCTGATGCGCGCCGCGCACAGCATCAAGGGAGCGGCCCGGCTGGTTGATCTGGAGCCTGCCGTCGCGCTTGCCCACGTGCTGGAGGATGTGTTCAGCGGCTTCCAGCTGGGCGCGATCAAGCCGGAGCACGATCTGATCGACGTGATGCTGCGCGGCCTGGACTTCTTCTCGCACATCGCCGGCGTGGATTCGTCCGACCTCGGCCTGTGGGTGGACCAGCACAAGGACGACGCGCAGCAGGCTGCCGCGGCGATCCGCGAAGCGGCCGGGCAGGGGGCTCCGCCCGTGGGCGTGCACGAGATGCAGGCGACGATCGACGTGCCCGGCACCACGCTGGCGATCACCAACGGCGACGCGGCCGACGGCGCGGCGGACGACGAGTTCGCAGTCGATCATTCGATGTTCGACCTCGCACGCGGCGAGCTGCAGGCCAACGTGGAGGTGCTGTCCAACGTGCGCGATGTGGAATCGCTGCGTGGCAGCGCGTTCGAGCCGCTGGTGCGCGCGATGCACTCGATGAAGGGCACCGTACGCATTCTCGGCGTCGAGCCAATGGTGCAGCCGGCCACCGCCCTCGAGGAGCAGTTGCGTCGCGTGCACGAAGGCCGTCAGCCGATGACGCCAGCGCTGCGCGATTGCCTCAAGTCGATGACGCGGCTGTTCGACAACTTCCGCCGCCTCGAGGCCCGCGAGGTCCCCGCGTGGGTTCGCACGCATCGCAGCGCGCTGGCCGACCTGACCAGGGCGATCATGCAGCCGTTCGCCACGCCGGCGCCACTGCCGGTCGGCACGTCATCGACCATCGGGCACGTCACCGGCGGCGCCAGCACCGGTCTGGACACGCGCGATCGCCGCGGCGGCGCCACGAAGCAGAGCAACGACTTCGGCCGCCGGTCGATCGACAAGGTGCGCGAACGCTACCTGCGCGTGACCTCCGAGCATCTCGACAAGCTGATGGCGCTCTCCGGCGAGTCGCTGGTCGAGGCGCGCCGCATGACCGCGTTCAACGATCACATGCTGCGCTACAAGCAGCGCCAGCAAGAGCTGTTCGGCATGGTCCACGACCTGCTCGGACTGCTCGGCAACCAGAGCAACCTCGGCGAGAAGGTCGAGGATTCGCTGAAGAAGAGCCGGCGTCTGCTCGGTGATTGTCGCGAGCTGTTCAATGACCGGCTCGGCGACATCGACTCGTTCGCGCAGCGCCAGACCGGCATGGCTGACCGCTTCCACCGCGAGGTGATGGACAGCCGGATGCGGCCGTTCTCGGATGGCACGCGCGGCTTCCCGCGCATGGTGCGCGACGTCGCGCGGCAGCTCGGCAAGCAGGTGCAGCTGGAAATCGACGGCGACACCACGCTGGTCGATCGCGAGATCCTCGAGAAGATCGAGGCGCCGATCAACCACATGCTGCGCAACGCCATCGACCACGGCATCGAGTCGCCCGACGTGCGCCAGCGGCTCGGCAAACCGACCAACGGCCGGATCCGGCTGATCGCCCGGCACAGCGCCGGCATGCTGCAGATCGTGGTGGCGGACGACGGCCGCGGTGTGGACCTCGACTGGCTGCGTGACCAGGTGGCGTCGCGCGGGCTGACCAGTCGCGAGATCGCGGCTGACCTGGAAGAGCAGGAACTGCTCGAGTTCCTGTTCCTGCCCAACTTCTCGACCAGCGACACCGTCACCGACATCAGCGGTCGTGGCGTGGGCCTGAACGTGGTGCAGGACACCGTGCGCGAGATCGGCGGCAGCCTGCGCTGCAACACCACGGCCGGCCAGGGAATGGAGATCGAGATGCTGCTGCCGATCAGCGTCTCGGTGCTGCGCGCCCTGCTGGTCGAGGTTGGCGGCGAGCCGTACGCGTTCCCGCTGTCGCGCATCGAGCGCACCCTGCGCGTGCCGCAGAGCGAGGTGCACGAGCTCGAGGGCCGGCAGTACATCACGCTGGCCAGCGGCAAGAGTGAGCAGCAGGAACGCCACGTCGGCCTGGTGCCCGGCACGCAGGTACTCGAACTCGGCCGCGTGCCGAGCACGAGTGATCACCTCAACATCGTGATCCTCTCCGATCGCCAGCGCTCGTTCGGCCTGATCGTCGATCGCCTCGTCGGCCAGCACGAACTCGTCGTCAAGGCGCTCGACACGCGGCTCGGCAAGGTCAAGGACATCAGCGCGGCCGCGCTGCTCGACGACGGATCGCCGGCGCTGATCGTGGACGTGGAAGACCTGCTGCGCTCGATCGAGCTGCTGGTCTCGCGCGCCCGCCTCGACCACGTCACGCAGGAGCAGACCACGCACCACGGCGGCAAGCGCATGCGCATCCTGGTGGTGGACGACTCGATCACCGTGCGCGAGGTGCAGCGCAAGCTGCTGACGGCCGCCGGCTACGACGTGGAGGTCGCTGTGGACGGCATGGACGGCTGGAACGCGGTGCGCACGCACGACTACGACATGGTGATCAGCGACATCGACATGCCGCGCATGAACGGCATCGAGTTTGTCCGCAACATCAAGAACCACCCGGTGCTGCGACAGCTGCCGGTGCTGATCGTCTCCTACAAGGATCGCGAGGAAGACCGCCGCGCGGGCCTTGAGGCGGGCGCCGACTACTACCTCACCAAGAGCAGCTTCCAGGACGAAACGCTGATCGAGGCCGTCCGTGACCTGATCGGAGCCCCGGCATGAGAATCGCAATCGTCAATGACATGGCCACCGCGGTGGAAGTGCTGCGCCGCTCGCTCGCCGAGTCGCCGCACGAGATCGCGTGGATCGCGCGCAGCGGCGAAGAGGCCGTGCGCATGGTGCAGCACGACCGGCCCGACATGATCCTGATGGACATGGTGATGCCGGGCATGAACGGCGCCGAGACCACGCGGCGGATCATGGAGGAGTCGGCCTGCGCGGTGCTGATCGTCACTGCGTCGATCCGCATCAACTCGTCGCTGGTGTTCGAGGCGATCGGCAATGGCGCGCTGGATGCGGTGCGCACGCCGACGCTCTCGGGCAGCAACCAGACCGAGACGACCGCCACGCTGCTCGGCAAGATCAGCCGGATCGAGAAGTTGCTCGCCGGCCTGGATGGCCCGCCCACGCTGCCTCCGCCGCGCAACGACACGCCGCCGCCGGCCCGGCGGATGCCCGCCGGCGGGCCCGCGCCACTGATCGGCGTCGGTGCGTCGGCGGGTGGACCGGCGGCGCTCGCCACGTTGTTCGCCGAGCTGCCGAGAGACTTTCCGGCCGGCTTCGTCGTGGTGCAGCACCTCGATCATCAGTTCATGGACGGGCTGGTGGAGTGGCTCGACGAGCAGACCGAGATGACCGTGCGCGCGGTGGAACCCGGCGACCAGCCCACCGCCGGCACCGTGCTGATCGCCGCCGGTACGCAACACCTGATGCTCGGTGGCAACGGCCTGTTCAAGTTCTCGACCGAGCCAAAGCATCTGGTGCATCGCCCGTCGATCGACGTGTTCTTCAAGAGTTGCGCGCGCAAGCCACTGGAGAACAGCACCTTCTTGCTGCTCACCGGCATGCGTCGCGACGGCGCGCAGGGCCTGCTGGAGCTTCGACAGGCGGGTTGCCGGACCATCGCGCAGGATGCGGCGACGTGCGCGGTCTACGGCATGCCGAAGGCGGCGGTCGAGCTCGGCGCGGCACAGAAAGTGCTTTCCATCCACGACATGCCCGACGAGTTGCGCCGCGTGTACTGCGCGTCGCCGGTGCGGGCGGGAGGTTCACGATGACGCGATCTGCCGCGACTACCGCCGAACTGAATGTGCTGCTGGTCGATGACCAGCCGATCATCGCGCACGGTGTGCGCCAGTTGCTGGGCAGCGAGAAGGACATCGTGCTGCACTACTGCCAGTACCCGCGCGAGGCCTTCGGCAAGGCGCGCGAGGTGAACGCCACGTTGATCCTGCAGGACCTGACGATGCCGGAGATCGACGGCATCACGCTGGTGCGGTTCTTCCGCAACCATCCGGCGACGAAGACCGTGCCGATCATCATCCTCTCGGGCAAGGACACGCCGCGCGACAAGGTGGATGGCTTCAAGGCCGGCGCGACGGACTACCTGGTGAAGCTGCCGGAGAAGACGGAGTTCATTGCACGCATCCGCGCACACGTCGCGGCGTACCGGCGCGAGCAGGCGATGGCCGAGGAGCGTCAGGCGTTGCGGCTGCAAGTCGACGAAGTTGCGGCCGAGCTCGAGCGCCTGCACAGCGAAGTGGCGCGACTCAATGCCGAACTGCAGGTGGCGCAGGAAGCCGCCGAGATCGCTGCGGCCGCGGTCGGCGAGGAGCCGATACCCGTGGACGAGATGATCGGCGATCTCACCGGCATCGGCTCGCATCGCGACACGGCGATCCGTCGTGATCATCCGACGCCGAACAGTATCGCCGAACCGATTCCGGTTGGTCGGCCGCCGCGGCACCGCAGCTCAACCAGCACCCGCGCGCCGCAGGTGCCCGACATGGTGGACGAACACACCGCGTGATGAACTCCTGGATCGAGGTACGCCATGAACCGCACTGACACCGAAACCCGCCGTGCGAGCCGCAGCGACGAGGTCACATTCCTCTCCCCACGATTGATCGACGCCGGCAGTGTGCCGCGCGCCGATGTGGAACGGCTCGTCGCGGCGTGGCGCAAGTCGGGCAATGCGTCGTTCATCGACTACCTCATCGAGGTGCGCTTCCTGAACGCGTTCGGCGCGCGCGTGATCCGGGCGGCGCAGGAAGGTTCGTCGGATGTGTCGCTCGACGACATCCTGCGCAAGCTGAAGTCGGTCGGAAAGCTGCAGATGCCCGCCACGCTCGCCCCGGCGGCTGCTCCCGCTGCGCCGGTGATGGCGCCCGCCGCGGCGTTTATCGAACGCGAGGCGCCTCGGGTGGGTACGAAGATGGGCCGGTTCATGCTCGACGAGGCGCTCGGCGAGGGCGCGACGTCGATCACCTATCGCGCGTTCCACCCGGCGCTTGGCGTGCCGGTCGCGGTCAAGGTGTTCAAGCGCGGCAGCAACATGCCGGGCGTGGTGGATCAGTTCGTGCGCGAGGCGCGACTGCTGGCGCGCATCGACCACCCGGCAATCGTGCGCGTGATCGACGTCGATCATGACGGCGGTACGCCGTACATCGTGTTCGAGTACGTCGGCGCGATGACGCTCGAGGAAGCCGTCGGCGCGTTCGGTGGACTCGACGCGCGGCGCGTAGCGCGCATCGGTGCGCGCCTGGCGGCCGGGCTCGGCGCCGCACACAAGCTCGGCGTGCTGCATCGCGACATCAAGCCGGCCAACATCCTGGTGCGCAAGGACGGCCAGCCGCGTCTCGCCGACTTCGGCCTGGCGTTGCTCGGCGATCACGACCGCGAGGCGCGCGGGCAGATCGTGGGCACGCCGGCCTACATGGCCCCCGAAGTGGTCGTGCAGTCCGGCACGATCGACCACCGTGCCGACATGTACAGCCTCGGCGCCACGCTGTGGCACGCCGCAGTCGGCCATCCGCCGTTCCCGCGCGGCGACGTCACGCAGATGCTGCTGGCGCATGTGAACGACGAACCGCAGGAGATCTGCGAAGTCGATCCGTACTTCGACGAGGAACTGTCCGACGTGATCATGCGGCTGCTCAGCAAGCGGCCCGACGAGCGGTATCGCGACTGGGAGTCGGTGCACGATGCCCTCAGCAGCACCAATGTGCACCAGGGCAAGTCGTCGAGCCGCGTCTGGTCGATCGGCGGCAGTTCGTTCCTCGGCGCGTCGATCGCCGTCGGCATGGTGGTCGGAGAGCAGTATCGCACCGAGGCGTTCATCGACTCCGACTCGTCGTCGATGACCTACCGCTCCACGGACCTGAACTCCAACCGGCCCGTATTCCTGCGCATGTTGCGCACCGAGGTGCTGAACCGCGAAGAGGGCGTGCTCTCGCAGGTCGAACAGGACGTGTTGAAGGCCTCGCGCCTGCGGCATCCGAACGTGCTGCACACCGAGCCGGTGAAGCAGATCGGCGGGCTGCCGGTTCTGGTGATGGAGTGCTTCGACGGTAGCGAACCGCTGAGTCGCCGGATGCGCAGTGCCTCGCAGCCGGTCTCGCTGCCGGCGGCCGTGTCGATCATCCAGCAACTGGCCGCCGCGCTGAATGCAGGCCACCAGGAGGGGCTGGTGCATTCGGGCATCCAGCCGCAGTCGGTACTTGTCGATGCAGAGAACCGCGTGAAGCTGTCCGGCTTCGGGTTGGCGCGGCTCGGCGGCCACTACCGGACAACCAGCGGCGGGGTCGTACTCGGTTCGCTCGACTACATTTCGCCGGAACAGTGCCGTGGTCAGGCGCCGGATCATCGCAGCGACGTCTACTCGTTCGGTTGCGTCGCCTACGAACTGCTCGCCGGGCGGCCGCCATTCCACAGCGAGTCGGTGCTGGCGGCGCTGCAGGCACACGTGGAGAAAGAGCCGAAGCCGCTGCGCGAGATCGAGGCGCGCGTGCCCGAATCGCTCGCGCAGGTGATCATGCGCTGCCTGGCGAAGGATGCCGCGGACCGCTACCACACGATGGCCGAGGTGGCGCGCAGCCTGGAGCGCACCTCGAACGGCACCCGCCTGATCACCCGCGACTCGATGAACGAGCTGGTCGGCGCCGTGATCGGCGAGCGCTACCGCGTGGACGACCTGATCGGCCATGGCGCGATGGGGGCCGTGTACCGCGCGTTCGATCTCAAGCTCGAGGAGAACGTGGCGCTCAAGGTGCTCAAGGCCGAGTTCCTGAATGCCAACCCGAATGCGGTCTCGCGCTTCAAGCAGGAGATCCGCATCGCCCGCCGGATCAGCCATCCGAATGTTGTGCGCGTGCACGACTTCGTCGAGATCGACGGGCTCGCGCTGCTTTCGATGGAGTGCTTCGAGGGTCGCGACCTGCGTTCGCTGATCGACCAGCGCGGCCGGCTGACGTGGGAAGACGCGGTGCGCGCCATGATTCCGGTTGCCCGTGGCCTTGCGGCGGCGCACGAGCTCGGCATCGTTCACCGCGACGTGAAGCCGCACAACGTGCTGATCGACGACGACGGCCGCGTGAAGCTGCTCGACTTCGGCATCGCCTCGCTCACCGGCCAGCACGTGAAGGGCATGACGATCGAGGAGCGCATCGTCGGCACGCCGGACTACATCAGCCCCGAGCAGTGCACCTGCGAGAAGGTGGATCATCGCTGCGACGTGTACTCGTTCGGCTGCACGCTGTTCGAGGCCGTGACGGGCTGCGTGCCGTACACCGGCGATTCGTTGATGAACGTGCTGATCGCGCATATCCAGAAGCCTGCGCCGCGGGTGCGCAGCCTGGTCGACAGCGCGCCGCTGGAACTCGACGAGTTGGTCGCGCAGTGCATGGCGAAGGCGCCGGACCAGCGCTACCAGTCGATGGACGAGGTGCTGATCGCGCTCGGCGACATGGTCGGCGAACCGCACGGTGGCGGCGCCGCGAGCAGCAGCGGCGGCAGCTGGGCGATCGCCGGGGTGTCATGAGCGAGCGCATCTCATGCACGAGACAGCGGATCAGCGCGCGTCCCGACCGGGAGACCACACTGACAGCTGCATGAGGCGATGACGCGCGAGGCCCGGTGGTCGCAGGACTGAAGATTGCACACCGCGTGGCACGGACGTTGCGAAGACCAGGTGATCAGGATCCCCTCACTCATCCACACCCGCCATGTTCGCCAACGTGCCTCGAAGCTCCTACGCAGGTCCGGAAACGATGACGCCAGAACCGCGTCGGCCAAGCATTGCCCGCCTGCTCCGGCCGGGCGCCATGTTCGGCAGCTGCCGCATTCTCGACATCGTGCACGACGGCCCGCTGAGCATGGTGTACCGCGCGTACGATGAATCGCTGCAACGGCCGGTGGCGATCAAGATCGTGCCGCGCGACCACAGCGCGGACACCACCAACCTGCGGCGATGCCGCGCCGAGGCCCGACTGCTGGCCCGCTTCGATCACCCCAACATCGTGCAGGTGTATCGCACCGGCGTACTGCCGGACGGTCTGCCGTGGATCGAGATGGCGTGGGTTGACGGGGCGAGCCTACGCGATCGCATCAGCCGGCATGGCGCGCTGCCCGCGTGGGAAGCGCTCGACGTGCTCTGCCAGGCTGCGCGCGGTCTCGAAGCAGCGCACGCGGCCGGCGTGGTGCACCGGGATGTGAAGCCGGCGAACGTACTGCTCGGGTCCAACGGCATCGTGCGCGTGGCCGACTTCGGCCTGGCGACATCGATCGGCCCGTCCACGTCGCACAACGTACGCGACCGCACCACATCGCCGGACGAGATTGTCGGCACGCCGCAGTTCATGCCGCCGGAACAGTTCGAGCTCGGTAGCCAGGTCGATGATCGCGCCGACGTGTTCTCGTTCGGCATGACGGCGTGGTGCACGTTCGCTGGTACGAAGCCGTTCGGCGGCCGCAGCGTCCAGGAACTGCTCGAGTCCGGCGTGTCGCTGGCGCTGCCCGAACTGCCGGCCTTCGTGCCAGAGCCGGTGGACGCGCTGCTGCAGGAAGCATGCGCGGTGCGCCCCGAGTGCCGGCCCGCGATGGGCGAGGTTGCGGCGCAGCTGGAGTTGATGCGGGACGACGTCTGGTACACGGGCCTCGCATGAGCGGGGCGGAATCAACCCTTGTCCGCACGGAACGTCGAAGGATCGATCTCGTGGCGCTTGAGCATCCGGTACAGCGTGGCACGCGGAATTCCGGCACGGCCGGCCGCGCTGATGACATCGCCACTGCAGCGCCTCAGCAGCGTGTCCAGGTAGCGCTGTTCGAACGACGCCAGACGCGCGTCGCGCAACTGCGAAAAAGTGGCGTTGTCCATTTCCATCGCGATGCTGTCGTCGCTGCCCGAGCCGCCCTTCTCGCGGTGGCTGGGCGTGTCGGTCGGTTGCGGCGGCTCGACCAGTTCGCGCGGCAGCAGATCGGGCGTGACATCCTTGCCGTCGGGCGTGAGCGCCAGCGCGCGGCGAATCGTGTTCTCCAGCTCGCGCACGTTGCCCGGCCACGCCCAGGCCGCCAACACCTCCAGCATGTCGGCCGACAGGTCGTTCACGTGCCGGCCGGTGCGGGTGAGTTCGCCACGCAGGAAGTGGTTCGCCAGCGCCGGGATGTCCGCAGCCCGTTCGCGCAGCGGCGGGAGGTCGATCCGTCCGACGTTGAGACGATAGTAGAGGTCTTCGCGCAGGCGTCCCTGCTGCACCTCGATGGCCGGGTCACGGTTGCAGGCGGCCACCACCTGGACGTCGACGTCGATCAGATCCTTGCCGCCGACGCGGCGGAACTGGCGCTGCTGCAGCACGCGCAGGAGTTTGGCCTGCAACGCCAGCGGCAGGCTCAGCACCTCATCAAGGAAGAACGTGCCGCCCTCGGCCATTTCCAGCAGACCGGTCGCGCGCGCGTTCGCGCCGGTGAATGCACCGCGTTCGTGGCCGAAGAGTTCGCTCTCGAACAGCGCTTCGGGGAGCGCGCCGCAGTCCACTGGCGTGAACGGGCCACCGGCACGCGGTCCCGCCTGGTGGATCATCCGCGCGACCAGTTCCTTGCCGGTACCGGTTTCGCCGACGATCAGCACGTCGACACCGGCACGCGCAAACTGCAGGGCCTGCGTGCGCACGGCCTGCATCGAGTCGGCCTCGCCGACGAACTCGGCACCATCGAGGCGGCGAGAGATCTGCCGGCGCAGGGCGCGGTTCTCGCGGCGCAGTTGCACGGTCTCGAGTACCTGTCCCACCTGGCTACGCAGGCCGTCCGCATTGAACGGCTTGAGCAGGTAGCCCGACGCGCCGAGCCGGACCGCGTCGATGGCCGTCTCCAGCGTCGGATGGCCGGTCATCAGGATGAACGGCACTTCGCTGTCGTGCTCGCGCGCCACGCCCAGCAGGTCTACGCCGGACATGCCGGGCATGCGGATGTCGCACAGCACGAGGTCGAAGCTGTCGGTGCGCAGACGCTCGGCCGCGTGGGTCGCGCTGTTCTCGGTTTCGATCGTCGCACCGCCGCGCGCCAGGATTCGCGACACGGCGGACAGGACAGACGCATCGTCGTCAATCAACAGGATCCGGTGCTTGCCCATCGCCGCGTTGCTCCGCGCGAGAACGGACGCACATGATAGCCGCCGGAGACTGGATCGCGAATCGTGGTCTGGAGGAGGGCGCGGTGCTGGACGCGCTGGTCTTCCTGCTGCCCTACCTTGCGTCGGCAATCGTCTCGTCCGCCATTGGCCTGTACTCGTGGACGCATCGCAACGCGGCCGCGCGCTGGTTCGGTGCCGCGTCGTTTGCGCAAATGCTCTACACAGTGGGGTTCATTGCCGAGATCTCGGCGACCAACCCGGGG
>JBFWQT010000221.1:0-10759 GCA_050249295.1 Planctomycetota bacterium | reverse complement strand
CGGCGAGCGTTCGGCCCCACCAGGTCCGCGCCGCGCCACCAACAGAGACATGTGCTGGTCCCAGAACCAGACTCCGGGGGCTTACACCCCCGGCTCGCCCGGAGGGCTGCTTTGAGGGGACGATGACTTGTGATTCGCTGTAATAAGAGCCGCGAGCGCGAGCGAGCGGGCCCCGAGGACCCCGGGTTACGGATAAACCGTCGGAGTTTCGTGAACGCGATTGTCAGCGTTCAAACGGTGAGCTTGCTGGCGTGACCCCAACGGGGCCCGCTCGCTTGCGCTCGCGGCTCTTATGTTAGCGCCCATCGGGCTTACACCCCCGGCTCGCCCGGAACAGGCATTCCCTGACGCGCACACCACCACATGCACCACAATGCGCAACTCCACCCTTCCGGGTGGAGTCGCGCGCGGGGGTCTGCGTTCCGCCACAGCGGAATGCGTCAATGCATCAGTAGCTGAAGCTCGAGTACCAGAACGGGATGTTCCGCGAGTCGCCGTTGCCGGGCGCGGCGTTGCCACCATTCGCGGCTTCCGGCTTCTTCGCGTGCACCGGCTCTTCCAGCTCGGCTTCCTGCAGCGAGTCCACTTCGCTCGCGCCGGCCGCCACCTCGTTGTCCTCGACGATCGCGGTCTCGTCCAGCTCGACGATCGGCTCATCGTCCATGCTCTCGTCGGCGTCATTGCTGCGCGAGCTGCGGTACTCGAGTACCGACTTGCGCACTTCCATCGCCAGGCCGCGGATCTCCTGCATCGTGTTGCGCAGGCGCACGCCGCCGGCCTTCATGCCGCGCGTCGACTTGCTCGCATCCTTCTCGGCCGAGAGCACCAGCTGCTTCAGGTCCTGCCACAGTTCGATCGGAGTCTTCATATCGGGTTCCTTGCTCCCGGGTGCCGGCGTCCCCCGTTGGGTGGGCCGGCGGGTCCAGCGGTGGTGCGGGTGCGACCGGACGAACGTTCGTCTGGTTCGCGTGGTCGCACCTGCAGGCAGGTTGGCCGTGCCGGGAGCGGTTCCGCGGCCATCCTGCTGTGGTGATCGTCACAACTGCTATCGGAGCGAGGCCCGCCGAACATGAGCGAAAAACGCCGGCACATCCGCCCCGGCCCGGAATCGCCGGTCGCCCCGGCCATCTTCGCCAACCGCTGCTATGCTCCGCGCCGTGACGACCGGCATCATCCATCGCTACCCCGAGGTGCCGATCCGGCTCGAGCCGGACGTGGCTGCCCGTCCGCTCACGGCGCTGATGCAGCGCTCGCTCGTCATCATCGACAAGCCGGCCGGGTGCACCTCGCACGATGTGATCGTGCGCGTCCGCCGGATCACGCGGCGCAAACGCGTCGGCCACAGCGGCACGCTCGACCCCGAAGTCACCGGCGTGCTGCCGATCGGGCTCGGCCAGGCGACGCGCATGCTCGGCCTGCTGCTGGCCAGCGGCAAGACCTACGACTGCGAGATGCACCTGCACGCCGACGAGCCGGCCGAGCGGGTGCGCGAGGTGCTGGAGTCGCAGGTCGGCACGATCACGCAGTTGCCGCCGGTGCGCAGCCGGGTGAAGCGCGTGGAACGCGAGCGCGAGATCCACTCGCTGCAGATCGCCTCGATCGGCCGGCGCAATGTGCGCTTCACGGTGGAGTGCGAGGCTGGAACGTACATCCGCAAGCTGTGCCACGACGTCGGCGTGCAGCTCGGCTGCGGCGCGCACATGGCGTGGCTGCGGCGGCTCAACGCGGGCGGCTACACGCTCGACGACGCCGTCACGATCGAGCAACTGGCCGAGGCGATGGCCGCGTGGAAGCGCGACGGCAACGAAGCGCCGTTACGCGCGATGCTGCAGTCGGCCGAGTCGGCGCTGGATGACGACTTGCCGCGCGTGTGGGTGGACGACGGCGCGCTGGTGCCGATCTCCACCGGGTCGCCGATGGCGCTGCCCGGCGTGATCGCCTTCACCGACAACCTGGTGCCCGGCGAGGATTGTGCCTTGATGAGCACCGACGGCTGGTTTGTGGCGATCGCGAGAGTCGAGGACGGGATGGACGTCGCGACGGTGCGCGAGCACGGCCGCGGCATCTTCGCCCGGCAGCATCATGTGTTGTGGCCGATGCCCGAGGGCTGAGCGTCGGGGCTTGCCGGGTCAGCTGCCGGGTCGTTCGTCTCCACAGCGGTCGCAAAGCGCGGATCGGTGGTGCGCTGCGATCAGCAGCATATGCACTTGCCGGCACGCCGCAGCATCAGGGAGCGTTGCCGCTGACCGTGCCGTCGGACGACAGGCGATACACCGCCTTCGGGCCTCCCGACTTCGACGATGGGCCGACCGCCACGGTCCAGGTGCCAGCCGCCTTGTCCAGGTTCTCGAGGCGGTAGTCGTTGCAGTTGAAGTGGGCGGTGTTGAACTCTGCCTCCTCGAGCATCAGATCGATCCAGTAGATCGGGCCGTTGTTGCCGCCGTAGGTGCTCAGCGTGCCGCTACCTTCGGCGCGACAGACCTTGAGCGCCGTGCTGATCCGCTGCGCGTTGTCCTTCGCCTCGGCCCACGTCGCGGCGTCCCCGGCCGCCGAGCCGCCGGCTCCGGGCTGCGGTGCGGGTGCCGCGGCAGGCGAACCCGGGTCGCAGCCGAACACGAACAGTAGCACGGCGCCGAGCGCCAGGATCGCGATGGTGAAACGGTTCATGGTGATCTCCGTGGCGGGTTTGCGGAGCGAGGAGTGAGACGCGCCCACACCCTCAGGCCTCGATCATCAGGCGGCCGGGATTGCTGAGGCGGCCGACGATGCCACCGACGAACTTCGCGGCGTCGGCGCCGTCGGCGATGCGATGGTCGAAGGCCAGCGTCAGCGGCAGGATCGTGCGGATCACCATCTTGCCGTCACGCACCACCACCTGGTCGCGCGCCTTGGCCACGCCGAGGATGCCGGACTCGGGGTAGTTGATGCACGGAATCATGTTGGTGCCACCGAGGGCGCCCTGATTGGTGATCGTGAACGTGCCGCCCTGGAACTCGCTGGCGTCGAGCTTGCCCTGGCGCGCGCGCGTCGCGAGGTCGTACACGGCGGCCGAAATCTGCTGTATGCTCAGCTGGTCGGCGTTGCGCAGCACCGGCACAACGAGGCCGTTGCCGGAGTCCACCGCGATGCCGATGTTGTAGTACTGCTTGTAGACGATCTCCTCGCGCACGGCGTCGAGGCTGGCGTTGTAGCAGCGGTTTTCCTTCAGCCCGAGCACCACGGCCTTGATGATGAAGGCCAGCGTGGTGAGCTTCTGGGCCGGGTGGTTTTCCTTCGTCAGGCGCTCGCGCTCGGCCTTGCGCAGGTCTTCGAGGACCGTGATGTCGGCCTCGTCCATGTGGCACACGTGCGGGATGAGCACCATGCTGGTGACCATCTTGCGCGCGACCTTGCGACGGATGCTGCGCAGCGCTTCCTTCTCGACCGGGCCGAAGCGCGTGAAGTCGGGCAGACCCTCGACGTCGAGCAGCGGGATGCCGGCGTTGCCGCCTTCGTACTTCGGCGGCGGGCTGTCGTCGTAGTTGGCATTCCAGGGCTGGCCGGGAGCGGGCGCGGCGGCCGCAGGCGCGTGGGCGCTGGCCGCTGCGGCGCGCGAGTTGCCGCCACCGCCGCCGGCGAACGCGCCGAGGTCTTCCTCGGTGACACGGCCGCCCTTGCCGGTGCCGGCCACCTGGTTGATGTCGATGCCGCGCTCGCGCGCGATGCGTCGCGTGGCCGGCGTGGCGATCGCCTTGCGACCGGCCGGCACGAGCGCCGAGACGTCGGACGGCACGCGGTTGCCCATCGAGGCGTGGAGCGACTCGGGCTTGCGCTGCGGCTCGGCGACCGTCTTCGGCACCGGCGTGCTGGCCGCTGCCGCTGCTGCGCCGACGCCCTTGCCGTCGTCGATGACGGTGATGACGGAGCCGGTGTGGACCATGTCGCCGACCTTGCCGTTGAGCTTGACGACGATGCCGCCGCGCGGCGACGGAATGGTCACGGCCGCCTTGTCGGTCTCGATGTCAACGAGCGGATCGTCTTCCTTGATCGGGCCGCCTTCGGTGACGTGCCACTTGAGGACTTCGCCCTCGTGAATGCCTTCACCCAGGTCCGGCAGCTTGAACTCGTACACGTTTGTCTTGCTCCTTCAGACAAGCCCGGAAAGGGTTTCACACAGAGGGCACGGAGGAAACACAGAGGTTCCGGAGAGGCCCCCGATCAGCGATGGCATCGTCATACCATCACCCGCTTCAGTCCGCGTCGCAACGAATCGACATTGAAGTTGATGATCAACCCGACTCGCAGGCCGGACAACTTCAGATACGTGACAACCTGCGATACGTGCACCGGCTGGATGCCGCGTTCCACCGACTTGACCTCGACAATCAGCACGTCCTCCACGAGCAGGTCGATACGGTAGCCGGCTTCGAGCTTCTCGCCGCGCCACTCCACTGGCATCGCAAGCTGTCTCTGCACACGCATCCCGATCCGTTCCAGCTCGCGCGCAAGAATGATCTCGTACACGTGCTCCAGCAGGCCGGGTCCGAGTTCGGTGTGGATATCCATGGCGACGCCGATCACCTTCTCGGTCAACTCGAGAGATGCCTGGTTCATTGCATGACCTCACCCCTCGCCATGCGGGTTCCTCTCGCACGTCGGTCGGCACTCCGTGACCTCTGTGTTTCCTCTGTGCCCTCTGTGTCCAATCTTCCGCATCAGAAATCGAGGACCTCGTTGAGCGCCAGTTCGATCTTCTCCTGCGGCGGGATGTAGAACTGCTCGCGCGAGAAGTAGGGCATCGTCGTGTCGTAGCCGGCCACGCGCTTGACCGGCGCCTCGAGGTGCATCAGCACGTCCTCGTTGATGCGCGCGATGATCTCGCTGCCGACCGAGTAGCTGCGCGGGGCCTCCTGGACAATCACGCAACGGCCGGTCTTCTTCACCGAGTTGGCGATCGTCACCACGTCGAGCGGCGCGACCGTGATCAGGTCGATCAGCTCGATCTTGCAGCCGCGCGCCTTCGCGACATTCGCGACGGCCTTCTGCGTGCGCGGCAGCATCGCACCCCACGTGATCACGGTGAGGTCGGTGCCTTCCTGCAGCACGTCGGCCTGGCCGATCACGCCGCACTCCTCGTCGTCCGGCACGTCCTCCTTGAAGGCGCGGTACGAGTGCTTGGGCTCCATGAAGACCACCGGATCGGGGTCGCGGATCGCGGCCACCAGCATGCTGCGCGCGTTGCGCGGGCCGGATGGCAGGACGACCTTCACGCCGGGCACGTGGGCATAGGTGGCCTCGTGGCTCTCGCTGTGGTGCTCCAGCGCGCGCACGCCACCGCCGTACGGCATGCGCATGACCAGCGGCAGCGTGATGCGGCCCTGCGTGCGGTTGCGCATGCGCGCCGCGTGGCCTTCCAGCTGGCCGAACGCGATGTAGCTGAAACCGGAGAACTGCATCTCGCACACCGGGCGCAGGCCGTTCATCGCCATGCCGATGCTGGTGCCGAGGATGCCCGACTCGGCGAGCGGCGTGTCGATCACGCGGTCTTCGCCGTACTTCTTGTGCAGGCCGTCGGTGACGCGGAAGACGCCGCCGTCAGGGCCGATGTCCTGGCCGAGCAGGATCACCGACTTGTCCTTCGCCATCTCCTGGTCCAGGGCGAGGTTCAGGGCCTGGACCATGTTGAGCTTTGCCATGAGTCAGTCTCGTCTCGGTCTCGTCGTGAGCGTGAAGTGGATGGATCAGCCGTGCTGGCCGGTTGCGGCCGCCTGCTGCTTGCGGTGCCACTCCAGGTACTGGTTGAACTCCTCGTGTTGCCGGCGCAGCACCTCGTGCCCGGTGCCCCACACGTGCTCGAACGGCGTGTCGAGTTTCAGCGGCGCGGCGACGAAGTCCTCGAAGGTCTTCACCTCGCCCTCGACGTGCTTCTTCGCTTCCTCCCACAGCGCGGCTTCCTTCGCGTCGGACCACACGCCGCGCGCCGTGAGGAACAGCCGGAAGCGGGTCAGCGGCTCGCGCTGCAGCCACGGCTGGACCTCGGCCTCGGTGCGGTACTTGGTCGGGTCGTCGGCCGTGGTGTGCATCTTCAGGCGGTAGGTCACGGCCTCGATGAACGTCGGCCCCTCGCCGCTGCGGGCACGCTCGAGCGCCCACTTCGTGGCCTGGTACATCGCCAGCGCGTCGTTGCCGTCCACCTGGTACGACGGCATGTCGTAGGCGAGGCCCTTCTGCGCAATCGTCCGGCTCGCGGTCTGCTTCTCGAGCGGCACGGAAATCGCCCACTGGTTGTTCTGGCAGATGAACACGCTCGGCGTCTTCCACACCGACGCGAAGTTCAGCCCCTCGTGGAAGTCGCCTTCCGAGGTGCCGCCGTCGCCGAAGAAGCAGACGGTGGCGTCCTTCTCGCCGCGATACTTGTGCGCGTAGCCGATACCGACCGCGTGCAGCATCTGGCTCGAGATGATCACGTAGACCGGCAGCACGCGCGGCTTGCCCTCGGTGTAGCAGCCTTCCTCGTAGCCGTTGTAGTAGAGCAGCAGCTTGTGCAGCGGCTCGCCGCGCATCATGCGTGCGCCGACTTCGCGGAACGCCGGCACGAGCCAGTCGCCGTCGGCCATCGCCATCGCGGGGCCACACACGGCCGCTTCCTGGCCGACGCACGGCGGGAACGTACCGATGCGGCCCTGGCGCTGCAGCTTCAGCATGCGGTCGTCGGCTTCGCGCGCGAACACCATGCTCTTGTAGAGATGGAGCAGCTTGGCGTCCGACAGGTCGGGCATCAGTTCCTTGTCGACGTTGCCCTTCTCGTCGAGGATCTGCAGCTTCTTGATCGTGTACGGCCCGATGTCCTGCAACGGCATGGCGGCTCCGGTGGCTCGGTCCCGGTGAATGTGCGAGAGGCGTGGTCGAAGGCGGCGGTGAGATACCACCTGCCGCCCGCAGCGACAACGCTTTCGGGGCTTGCAGGGCGGCGGCGACCGGTGTCCGGCGGCAGCATCAGCGGGGTCAGCGCAGCAGCGCCAGCGTCGTGGGTGCGATCGCCTGCGGCTTCGCGGTGCTGCCGACCGGCGCCTTCCAGCGTTCGGTCCAGCGCAGCCACGGCAGGTCGAGCTCGTCGATCGGCTGCTCGTCGGCCACGTCCGGCGATCCCGCCACCGCGTCGGCGTCAGCCTTGCGGCAGATGCCCACCAGCGCGTCGCGCAGCTCGTCGCGAGACTCGCCGGCCAGCTCGCCCGCGGTGCCAGCTTCGACGATTGCAACGAGCCGGCCGGCGCGCTCGACGAACGTGAGCGCGAGGAACAGCGGATGCTCGCCGTGGCCATGCGCGTCGTGCGACGCGCTCGCATGGCTGTCGCCGCTGGCCTCGAGCGGCAGCTCGACAATCGGCACGCGCGCCATCGACGTCGTGATCGTGGGATGCCCGACCCGGAGGCGCAGGCCGTGCAGGTGTTGCGTGCGGCGCAACAGGCCGAGCAGGTCACGGCTGATGAAATGCTCGATCGCGTCGCTGATGTGGTGCAGGTGCTCGAGGTCGGCGTGTCGCGGCTCGACGCGCCGGCCGTGGTGGTAGTCCTGCATGCCGCTACGCCGGATGCGGCGCCAGAGCCGTGGCACCGGCCCACTGTGGAACCCCGGCCGCAGCATTCCGGACACGCGCTCGCCATGCGAACCGACGAGCACCGACTGCAGATCGCGCGGACGCGTCGCCACGTAGAGCCGCCAGTTGGAGGTCAGCTCCCACGCGAGGAACCCGAACACGCCGGGCAGCAGGAACAGCGTCGCCGCGGCGAACGGATAGCCGATGTAGTCGCCGAGCACCTTTGTGCACAGCGGCGTGACGTACCGGATCAGGTCGGGGTAGATCGGCAGCATGATCTTGTGGCTGACGGTCACCACCGGGAAGTGCTTGATCGGGTTGATCTGCGGCTCGATGAGCAGCGTGACGTACAGCGTGATGACGTACATCACGATCGCCCACAGCATGCCGGTGCCAACCTTGAACACCAGCGCGACGCGGTTGTCGCCACGCCGGAAGCGCAACGCCTCGTCCACCGTGTAGGTGAGGTATTCGAACGCCTGGATGAACGCGCGGAACACCTCGAAGATCCAGCGGATGATGTTCGGCAGCAGGTGCTTTCGCGCGCGCTCCCACCACACGCTCATCTGCTCCTGCACCAGCGCCTCGATCAGTTGCACGAAGCGGACATGCAGCAGCAGCCAGGTGGCGGTGTAGATCCCGACGAGCACGAGCACGAACTGCCAGTCCTCGAGATGCACGTCGCGGCGGATCGGCGCGGACGCACCCCAGACCACAATCGCCGGGATGGCGATGTTGCGCAGGCCGACCCGCACAAACCGGCTGACCATCAGGTAGCGCACGAGCCTCAGGTGGAACACGGCCGACAGCCAGTCCCACGTGATGAACTTCAGCGCGATGCCGACGTAGCGGAGGCCCTGCCACGCCAGGTTGCGCAGGGTGGCCGATTCGATCAGCGCGAGGATGACGACGGCCGTGATGCCGATCGACCAGTAGTTGACGAAGTCGATGCCGGATGCGGCTGCATGATGCGCGGCATCTGCGCCGTGCGCGGCCGCACCGGCCGCACTGTGCACACCTGCCGCGCTGGCCGCCACCATGTCGGGCTGCGTCTGCGCCACGTGCTGCGCCGCATCAACCGCGCCGCCTGCAACTTCTGCCGGCACCGCGTCGGCCGCCCCATGGCCGCCACCGCCGGTGAACAGGTGAATGATGTGCTGCGAACCTTCGAGCAGCACGTACGCCGCAACCACCGGCAGCGCGAAGAACCGCGTGATGAACCGGCCGGGCGGCGTGCCGAACGCAATCGAACTCGTGCGCTGCAGCAGGCGCATGTACACCGGCCCGCGACGGTACACGCCGGGCAGCCGCTGGTTGAGCAGCCGGTCGGCGATCAGCAGGCTGTCGCCGAACACCGCCTCGCGCACGGTGTCCACGTCGGTCATCTTCAGGTCGGACAGACTCAGCGCGTCGCGCAGGTCGCCGAAGCCGATGTAGTCGCGCTCGGCGATACGATCGAGCAACCACTCCACCAGCTTCTCGAGCGCCACCGTCTCGGGCACGCTCTTCGGCACAAAGCCCGACTCGCCGAGCGTGGCAATCAGCACCGGCCGGTAGGCGCTGCGCAGGCGCTTTTCGGCCACCTCGCGCGCGGCGTCGATGGTGTGTTCCAGCCGGTTGCGTTCGTCGTCGGACAGGCGCGTCTCGTCGGGCTTGATGCGATGCGCGCGATGCAGCGCCGAGCGCAGATGGCCGTGCACGCGCGCCGAGACCTGCCACGTCAGCTCGCGCATCATCGGCTGGCGGAACGCGGTGAAGATTCCGTCCAGCAGCGAGAAGCGGTAGCCGGGACGGGTGAAGTCGACGCAGGCCTTCTGCAGGTCGAACAGCAGCTTCGCGGCCTCGGGCCACACCGCGTCGCCGATGCGCATCACCAGCGGGCCGAGCGCGGCGCGCCACTCATCGGTGGTCGGACTGCCGCCGGTCGCACCCGACGCCGCGACCAGCTGGTTGCAGAACGTGTCGAGGTGCGCGGCGGCCTCGGGGTCGAGTTCGGGCGGCGCATCCGGCCCGGCCTGCTTGCGTGCCACGCGCTGCCGCAGCAGGATCGCCCGTGCGAGGTTGCCGATCGCAGCCTGATGATCGGCGCGGCGCTGCGTGCGCGTGCCGCTGCGGTCGGTCGGCGCGACCGGCTTGCCGACGGTCATGTCGGTGCCGTCGTTGTTGACCACCGGGTGGTACTTGCCGGCCGTCCACGGCTCGGCGATGTCGAAGCCGCTCTCGCCCATCAGCGTCTTCAGCGAGAGGTCGGGCACGCCCGGCAACGCCTCCACAGCGGCCACCAGCGCGTCGGCATCCAGCCCCGGGAACCACGGCCGCAGCAGCGCCGGCTCGAACACGCGGAACTGCAGCACGCTGGCAACCAGCTCGCGCATCAGCTCATGATCGCTGCCGGCGTCGACCAGCCGCGCCTCGTTGCGCAGCACGTTGCGCGCTTCCTCCACCGTGTCGGCGCCGAGCGCGTCGAGCACCGGCGTCCACGCATCGTCGCCGGCCTTCGCCTGCCACCCATCCAGCGCGTGGTCGATGCGCGCGTGATACTCGAACGACAACAGCCAGCGGCGCGCCGCGTCATCGCCGATCGACTCCAGCTCGGTCAGCGTCGGCTCGGCCACCAGCACGGCCGGGTCGGACATGCCGCGCGTGTCGATCACGAGCTGCTCGCTCTCGATCAGCTGCGTGAGGTCGGCCAGCGACAGCGCCAGGCACTGCTCGTGCGGCACCGAACCGGCTGCCGGCACCGACGCGTGGCGCACGCGCTGGATCCGCCGCAGGTAGCGCACCGGCACGAGGGCCGCACCGGGGCCGCCGCGCGAGATCACGCGCCGCAACAGTTGCATCCGGCCGCCGACCTCCGAAGAGTCCTCCAGCTGGATCTGGTAGCGGGTCAGTTCTCCCATTGCGGAGGCGGGGCAAGAGGGCGGCGGCAGACAGCGGCGGAGGCGGATGAGTCCGCCAATCCTACCGTGCGGTTTGCGCGACGCCACAGGAACCGGGCGTGTCGGCGAATCGGGCTGGACGCGGGTGGCGACGCCAACTATTCAAACGAAAGCGGTGCGCCGCCGGGTACAGCTGGCACCACAACGCCATGAACGTCCTCTACCTTCTACAGCTGCTGCTCATGCTGCTGGCGATACTCGTCGGCGGCGTGGTGCACGAGTACGGCCACGCCTGGGCCGCGGC
>JBFWQT010000220.1:0-10762 GCA_050249295.1 Planctomycetota bacterium | reverse complement strand
TCCGGCAGCAGACGGTTGTTTGACGGCATGCCCCAGCGTACCGCGCGCCAGCCTCACGCTTCCAGCGCAAACGTCAGGTCGGCGATCAGGTCGTCGCAATCCTCGATGCCCACGCTCAGGCGAATGTAGTTGTCGTCGATGCCGAGCGCCTTGCGCTTGTCCGGCGGCACGCTGGCGTGCGTCATGATCGCCGGATGCTCGATCAGCGACTCGACGCCGCCAAGGCTCTCGGCCAGCGCGAACAGTTCGCAGCGCTCGAGCACGCGGCGCGACTCGTCGAGGCCACCCTTGACCCAGATGCTGATCATGCCGCCGAAGCCGCTCATCTGCTTCTTCGCCAGCTCGTGTTGCGGGTGGCTCGGCAGGCCGGGGTAGATCACGCGCTCGACGCGCGGGTGCTTCGAGAGCCACTCGGCGATGCGACGGCCGTTCTGGTCGTGGCGTTCCATGCGCACGACCAGCGTCTTCACGCCGCGCATCGCGAGCCACGAATCCTGGGGGCCCTGCACGGCGCCGGCCGAGTTCTGCAGATACCACAGCTTCTGCCCGAGCTCGGCGTCGCGCAGCACGACCGCGCCGCCGACGACGTCGGAGTGGCCGTTGAGGTACTTCGTGATCGAGTGCATCACGATGTCGAAGCCGTGGTCGAGCGGCCGCTGGAACACGGGGCTGGCGAACGTGTTGTCGCAGACCGTCAGCAGGCCGCGCGCCTTGCCGACGGCGGCGACCATCGCCAGGTCGACGAGCTTGAGCATCGGGTTGGTCGGCGTCTCGACCCACAGCATCTTCGTTTCGGGGCGGATCGCGGCTTCGAGGGTGGCGCGCTCGGTCATGTCCACGAACGAGAACGACAAACCGCTGGCGCGCTGCAGCACGTTGGCGAACAGCCGGTAGGTGCCGCCGTAGAGGTCGTCGGATGCGACGATGTGCGCGCCGGTGTCGAGCAGCTTCATCAGCGTGTCGACGGCCGCCATGCCGCTGGCAAACGCGAGGCCGCGCGCGCCGCCTTCGAGGTCGGCGATGCAGGCTTCCCAGGCGTTGCGCGTGGGGTTCTGGCTGCGCGAATACTCGTAACCCTGGTGCTTGCCCGGCGAGGCCTGCACGTACGTGCTGGTCTGGTAGATCGGCGTCATGATCGCGCCGGTCGTGGGGTCAGGCTGCTGCCCGGCGTGAATCACGCGGGTGGCGAGTCGATGGCTCATGGTGGAGTCGGGTCGGGTGTTCGTGCGCGCGGCGTACTGTGTGCCCTGCCGGCCGTCACTCC
This sequence comes from Planctomycetota bacterium, assembly GCA_050249295.1. Lineage (GTDB taxonomy): Bacteria > Planctomycetota > UBA8742 > SKZP01 > SKZP01 > JBFWQT01. The sequence continues at coordinate 9,498 of JBFWQT010000220.1, read as the reverse complement.
GCAAGGGCCGTCGCGACCCGCGGCCGCCGATCAGCCCGCCAGCGGCGCGCGGTCGGTCGTCTTCAGCAGGGCCAGCAGTTCGGTGATGTCCGGCGGGCGGTTGCGCGGCTCCTTGGCGAGCATGCGCATCACGATCGACGCGAGGCCGGGGTCGAGGCCCTTGCAACGCTTGCTGACGTGGATCGGCAGCGTCTTGAGGTGCTGGTCGAGCACTTCGTTGGTGGTCTTGCCGACGAACGGCGCGGCGCCGGTCAGCAACTCGTAGATCATCACGCCGAACGAGTAGATGTCGGTCAGCGGGGTGACCTTGCCGCGCATGATCTGCTCGGGCGCGATGTAGCTCGGCGTGCCCTGGATCTTGCGCGGCTTGCGCGCCTTCGTGATCGCCAGCGAGAAGTCAATCAGCTTGGCGAGGCCGTCGCTCGAGACCAGCACGTTCTCGGGCTTCATGTCGCGATGCACGATGCCACGCTTGTGGATGTACATCAGCGCGCCGGAGATCTCGTAGAGGATGCGGTGCCAGTGCTGCCGGACGAAGTCGGTCTTCTCGTACATGAGAACCTTGAGATTCTCCGACGGGAAGTACTCCATCACGATCGCCGGGAGCGGCTTGGCCGACGAGACGTATTCGTAGACGCGGATCACCGAGCGACACCGCAACTGCGAGAGGATGTCGGCCTCCTGGGTGAAGGCCTGCATCTGCTCCTTGTCCCTGGCGGCCTCGGGCTTCAGCACCTTGACCGCGACGATCTCGCCGTCGGCCTTGCGCTGACCCTTGAGGACATACGAGCCGCCGCCCTCCTTGTAGGACGTCAGGCCTGTGTATCCGGGCACCAGGAACACTGCCATGCGTCAGCCGCTCTCAACGCTGCAACATGCAGCGGACGGCGTGCGCGACGGCACGCCGGTGTGGTGTGGGGAAGAAGTTAATCTTGCGCCTCGCGCCCGGCAAGCACAAACAGGACGTGCAGACGGTACGCGAACGACGATGCGGCGGTTATTCGTCGAGCATCGTGTCTGACAACGGCTTGCTGAAAACGCGCAATATGACAACTATCAACGACTTGCGACAAATGACGCGAGGTCGTTAGCATCATTGCGATGCGGACCGCGGATGCGCATTGTGAGCACCCATGGCAAAGCCGGGCAAGGGCGAACAGGGCGTTCCGAAGGCGCAGTTGCTGCGGCAGCTGGGGTTCGGCGGTGACATGGCGCTGGCCGATCCGGTGCTCGAAGCGGCCGGGCTGTCCAATCCGCGCAAGGAACGCATCAGCGAGAGCAAGACCGAGGCGGTGCGCGAGGCGCTGAAGCGCAGCTTCATCATGGTCTGCAATCGTGGCGACTGTCATGCCACGGCCGCGCAGATGACGCGTGACGGCGACGCGCGGACGACGGTGGCCGCGGCCAGCGCGGATGCGTGCAGCGTGTGCGGCGGGTCGGTCAACGATCGCTCGGTGCAGGAGATGATCAGCGCGTGCCACAAGCGCGGCTGGCGGCGCGTCTGCGTGATCGGCGGTTCGCCGAACGCACGGCAGGAACTCGGCACGCTGGTTGGCCGCGAGCTGGACCTGCGGCTGGTGGACGGCACGGTGGCGCGCACAAAGAAGCAGGCACGCGACGACACCGACTGGTCGGATTGCGTGGTGATCTGGGGATCGACGCAACTGGCGCACAAGGTGTCGACGCTGTATTCCGGCACGAAGGTGTTTACTGTGGCGAAGCGCAGCGTGCAGGAGCTGGCCCGCGAGGTCGCGCGGTCGGCCGCGATGTGAACCGGAACGGAACTGCCATGCGATCGGATGCGGCGGGATCGTGGCGCATGCGCCATTTCAGGACATTGACGGATCCGCAAGGCACGGATCCGACTGCCGCCGGGCAGGTGTCGCCTTCGACGGGCGCCACCGAGTCGCACGGCCAGCAGCTGGAGTTCCTGCAGCGCTTCGGCACCGCGTTGTTGGCGGCGTCGCGTGGCGCGATTGCCACCGAGGGCCGCTCCGCGGTGTGTGTGGCGTTCGCCGACATGAAGCAGGCGCTGGATGGTGCCGACCTGCAGGTGATGATGCTGCCGCGCGACCGCGTGCTGGAGGCGACGCGCAAGGCCGCCCCGGAACTGGCCGACATCGTGGACCGCATGATGGGCGCGTTTGATCCGGACACCGAAGTGGTGGCGATGTTGTTCGACGCCAACGGCGAGTTGATGCCGTGGCACATGAAGCGCGCCGACTGACGCGACGCGACGTCAGCCGCGCAGCAGCCGTGCAAGCCGCCTCGCGCGCATCGCCCGCTTCACCACGCCCGGCAACATCTTGTAGACCCGCGTGCGCACCCTCGACGCGCGACTCTCCGCGATCGGCCGGCCGTCGTAGCTGCCCTTGAAGTACCCGCGCGGCGCGAAGTGCTGCCATGCGTCACCGAAGGTCTTGAAGAAGTAGCCGTACTTCAGCGCCGCCTCGCGCGGGCCGGGCTCGAGCGGGCCGACGAGCATCTGAATCAGTTCGTCGTGCGACTGCGGCTGCGCGTTGCCGCCGAGGCTGCCGTAGTTGGCCGGCGCCGCGAGGATCGACGGCACGCCGTGGTAGACCGCCTCGATGCCGGTGGTGCTGCCGAACGACACCACGCGCTGGCAGGCCTTCATCAAGGTGTAGCTGCAGACCGGGCTCTCGGCCGGGATCACCGTTGTGCGTGGCGCGGTGAACGTGCGCATGAAGCGCGTCTGGCGGTTGTCGTCGCCGACGAGATGCGGATGCACGCGCACCCACAGATGCGCGCCCTCGTGCAGCCGGGCGAGGTCGGCCGAGATGCGCGTGATCGCGTCCTGTTGCGTCGGGTACATCGAGATGCGTTGCGCGTCGGCGATCGCCGCGTACTCGTACTCCGAGCTGTTGTAGATCACCACGTTGTGCCTCGATGCGTCGAAGCCGTCGGGCAGCACGCCATCCTGCTGCCGGCCGATGTAGTGCACGCCGCCGCTCGACTTGCCGGCGAAGCGCTGCTCGTAGTACTCGGCGCCGATGCGCTCGCGCTGCGGGTCGGTGTCGGCCGCGTCGTCCCACCACTGCGCGATCAGCCTGCCGAGGTACTCGTAGTTGTGCGGCAGGTCATCCGGGAACACGCTGAACACGTCAGGCCGCCAGCCGCGTTCGTGCACGGCGCAGCGGATGCCGGCGTGCTGGCAGGCGCGCATGAACGCACGACTCTCGGCGACGCGACCATTGAAGACGTAGGCGAGTTGCGCGGGCCGTTCGCGCAGCTGGTTCTGCACCGAGCGATACACGGCCGCGGCAGTCACCAGCAGGCGCCGCACCAGGTCGGCGTGGTGCGCGAGGTCGGGCTCGGGGTCGCGCACTTCGGCGATCAGGCTGGAGAGCGCCGCGGTGCCGAGGTCGAACTCGCCGAGCCGCAGCGCGCGCAACTCGTCGCTGCTCGCAAACACCTTCGGCAGCGCGCGCAACGCAGCCCGGTCGTCGGCCGTCAGCTGCAGGAACGGCCGCTCGCGGAATCGCTCGCGCTTCGTCAGGCGGCTCAGCGCATCGGCGTAGCGGCCGCGGCACTGCGAGCACACCGATGCGTAGCCGCGCAGGTTGTTCGTGCAGGCCACCATCTCGCCGTGGCAGCGCAGGATGGTCACGTCGTCGCCGGCATCCAGGTGCCGCTGCATCAGCTCCAGGTCGGCCTCGATGTGCGGCGTGCGCGCGAACCCGCCGAAGAACAGCACGTGCATGGCGAGGCGCCCGGCAGATGGTACGTTTACCCTACACCTCCGCGCAGTCTACGAGCCCGGCGCCGTGCGAACCAGCCCGCCCGGCCGAAAGGAAGTCGTCATGACGCAATCCGGCGACCGGACCTTCGACGCCATTGTCGTCGGCGGCAATCTCTGCGGCATCGTCTCCGCATGGCTGCTCGGCGAGCTCGGCTTCCGTGTGGCGCTCGTCGAGAAGGGCAAGCGACTCGGCGGCGCGAACTCGTCGTTCAGCACGGCCGACGGCAGCACCTTCGACATGGGCATGCATGTGCTCGACTACATGCGCTCCGAGGTCACCACGCGGCTGTTCCTCAAGGCGATCGACGGCAAGGCCCACAAGGTGCTGCTGCGCCGCGCGATGGTCCTGCGCGGCCACGTCATTCCGTACAACGCGCCGCCGGCGCAGTTCCCCGACGAGCTGCGCAAGCTGCTGCCCGGCGACGACCTGGTGGACACCATCGGCGCCGAGCTGCCGACTCGCAAGCGGCTGCGCGAGGCCTACGGCGCGTACGCCGACTTCATCTACGACGAGGTGCTGCCCGCGTACCCGTGCGAGCTGCGCCACAAGACGCTCGGCGTGGACGAGTCCCGCCTGCTGACCAACATCTACCCGTGGTTCTTCCCGCGCGCGCGTCGCGAACGGATCGTCGACGGCGAGTCGCGGCCGTTCCACGACCGCCTGCGCAGCGGCGAGGACCAGTACATCCTCTACCCGCACGAGCACGGCTTCGCTGGCTTCGCGCGCGCGTTCCTCGCGAAGATGGCCGACAGCGTGGAGGTGATCTGCGACATTCCGGACCTCGACTTCGTCGTCGAGCCCGGCACGCATCGCGTCACACATGCCGTCGCCAACGGCGGCCGGCTGCTGGCCAGGCGCTGGTTCTGGTGCGCGCGTTGGCCGCAACTGCTGGGCCTGCTCGGGCTGCCCACGCAGAATCTCGCGCACGACAACCTGCTGCTCGGCAGCTTCCGCTTCAACGAGCCGGCGCTCGGCGACTACAACGAACTGATCGTCGGCGACCCGGCGCTGCACCTTGACCGCGTGAACTACCCCGGCAAGTTCAACTGTTCCGGCGCACCGCAGCTGCAGTGCGAGTACGCCTTCCCCGTGGCCGACGGCGAACGGCTCGGCCTGCCGCTGGAGGCCGATTTCTGGCGCGAGCGCTGGCTCGACAACCTGCGCCGCATCGGCCTGATCGACGACCGCCACACCGTCGAGTCGTTCGACTTCCGCAACTTCCGCATGAACTTCAACAGCTTTGGTGCCGAGGGCGAGCCGCGTGTGGAGGCCGATGCCGGGCTGATCCGCGACGACGGCAACATCGTGGCCGTGGCACCCACCACGCAGAACCGCAACCTCAACGGCAGCGTGCCGCTGTGGCTCGAGTCGATCACGCAGGCACTCGCGAGGGTTCCCTGATGCCGCGCTACTGCCAGAGTTGCATCCTGCCCGACACGCGACCCGGCGTGCACCTCAACGCCGACGGCGTGTGCAACGCCTGCAAGAACGTCGCCGGCAAGTCGGCCATCGACTGGGCCGCGCGGCACGATGCGTTCGTCGAGCTGGTGAAAAACGTCAAGGCGCACGACACCGGGCGGGCCGCGTGGGACTGCGTGATCCCGGTCAGCGGCGGCAAGGACAGCTTCTGGCAGGTCGTCACCTGCCTCGAGCACGGCCTGCGCCCGCTCTGCATCACCTACTCGTACCCCGGCCAGAACGACCACGGCCGGCGCAACCTGCAGAAGCTGATCGCGATCGGCGTCGATCATTTCGACTTCCATCTCAATCCGCGCGTCGAGCGCACCTTCATCGAGCAGGCCTTCCGCAAGACCGCCATCAGCGGGCTCGTCACGCACATGGCGATCTTCACCGTGCCGCTCAACATGGCGATCGCGTACGGCATTCCGCTGGTCGTGTACGGCGAGAACACCGCCTTCGAGTACGGCGACAGTGACGACGCGCTGACCGGCGCGCTGCTCGACCGCGCCTGGCTCAAGAAGTTCGGCGTCACCGAAGGCACCGAGGCCCACGACTGGATCGGCCATGGCGGCCTCACGCACGGCGACCTGCGACCGCTGGCATACCCGACCGACGCACAGCTGACCGCGGCCGGCACGCGCGCGATCTTCATGGGCTACTACTTCCCGTGGGATGTCGAGACCTCGGCGCGCACCGCGTTCGCGCACGGTTTCCAGGGCAAGCCCGACGGCGCGCTCGTCGGCACGTACGACTACGTGAACATCGACGACATTTTCATTCCGGTGCACCACCACCCCAAGTGGCACAAGTTCGGCATCACGCGCTCGTGGGACAACCTCTCCATCGAGATCCGCAACGGCCGCATCACTCGCGACGCGGCAATCAACAAGCTGCGCGACATCGGTGACGAGACGCCGACGGAATCGATCCGCGCGTTCAGCGAGTACCTCGGCATCGGCGTGGCCGAGTACCACCGCATCGTCGAGTCGTTCCGCAACCCGGCCATCTGGTCGCGCCGCGACAACCGCTGGGTGATCGACGACTTTCTGGTGCCGGACTTCCCGTGGCCCGAGGACCCGGCGACGTGAGCGCCACTCTCGCCCTCGGCACCGCGCAGTTCGGCACACCGTACGGCGTCGCCAACTCCGTTGGCCGGCTGGATGACGCCACGGTCGCGGCGATCCTCGCGGCCGCGTTCGAGCTCGGCGTGCGCGTGATCGACACCGCGGCTGCGTATGGCGACGCCGAGGAACGCATCGGCCGCATCAACCTGCCGCACGACGCGGTTGTTTGCAGCAAGTTGCCGCCCGGTGGCGACGTGCGCGCGTCCGTCGAGGCATCGCGCCGGCGGCTGCGGCGTGACCGCATCGACTACTACCTCGTGCATCGCGCCGGCGACGTCACGGCACAACTCGTCGATCACCTCGCCGCCGAGCACGCCGCCGGTCACATCGGCGCGGCCGGCATCAGCGTGTACACGGCGGACGAAGCGGCCCTGCTGGATTCGCACGCCGCGCTCTCGGCGATCCAGTTTCCGTACAACCTGCTGGATCGCCGCATCACGCCGCCCGCGGGTGCCACCTGCTTCGCGCGCAGTGCGCTGTTGCAGGGGCTGTTCGTGCTCGACCCCGACGCGCTGCCCGCCAACGTGCGCCACGCTGCGCCGACGCTCCGCCGCCTGCACAGCCTGCTGCGCGACTTCGCCGTGACGCCGGCCGACGTGGCGCTCGCGTTCGTGGCCTCCACGCCGGGTATTCACCATGTCGTCGTCGGCGTCGAGTCGGTCGCACAACTGCGCGCCAACGCAGCGGCCGTGGATCGCCCATTGCCGGCCGGCCTGCGGGATGCGATCGAACGCGAACTGGCCGACGTGCCGATCGACGTGATCGATCCGCGCCGCTGGGGAGTGCCACCCGCATGACGCCGCCGCCGGTCGCCATCATCGTACAGGCCCGTATGAGCAGCACCCGCCTGCCGGGAAAAGTGCACAGGCCGTTGGCCGGCGAGCCCGCCATCGTGCGCATGCTGCAGCGCGTCGCCCGCGTCACGCAGGCGCGCTGGATCCGCGTGGCGACATCGGACCAAACCAGCGACGACCCGCTGGCCGCCGCCTGCACCGCGGCCGGCATCGACTGCGTACGCGGCCCGCTCGACGACGTGCTCGGCCGCTACGTGGCCGCACTGCCGGCCGGCGCGGAGATCGTCGTGCGCCTCACCGGCGATTGCCCGCTGATCGACCCGGCGATGATCGACGCGCACATCGCGCGCTTCATCGCCGAGCAGCCGTTCGCGCAGTATGTGACCAACGCGGTGGTGCGCACATTTGCCGACGGTTTTGATGTCGAGGTCGTCTCGCGCGACATCCTGCTGCAGGCACACCGCACCGCCACCGCCGCATTCGATCGCGAGCACGTGCTGCCGTGGGTGCGCCGGCACGCACGCCAGGTGCCCGTCGCGCAGGAGGTGGACCTCTCGCCGATCCGCCTCACGCTGGACACTCCGGCCGACTACGCCGTGATTGCAGCGATCTTCGATGAGCTGCACCCGACGAACGCGGCCTTCACGCATGACGACGTCATGCGGCTGCTGGTGCGCCGGCCGGAGCTGATCCTGATCGCCGGGCGGAGTGAGGTGACCGACAACGAGCGCGCGATGTGGCGCGGCCGCATCGCGGAGTTTCTTGCGAAGCCAGGAACCCGACCGCATTCCGACATGACCACGACCAACCACACGCAGGCCCTCTACGAACGCGGTCGCACGCTGATCCCCGGCGGCACACAACTGCTCAGCAAGCGGCCCGAGATGTTCCTGCCGGGGCAGTGGCCGGCGTACTACCAGCGCGCGAAGGGCTGCGAGGTGACCGACCTCGACGGCCGCACGTACACCGACGTGACCATCAACGGCATCGGCGCGTGTCCGCTGGGCTACGCCGACGACGACGTGGACGCGGCCGTGATCGCGGCGGTGCGCAACGGCAGCATGAGCACGCTCAACGCGCCGGAGGAAGTGGAACTGGCCGAGCTGCTCTGCGAACTGCACCCGTGGGCCAATCGCGTGCGCTACGCGCGCTGCGGCGGCGAGGCGATGGCGATGGCGGTGCGCATCGCGCGCGCGGCCACGGGTCGCGAGCGCATCGCGTTCTGCGGCTACCACGGCTGGCACGACTGGTACCTCGCGGCGAACCTTGCCGACGACGCGGCGCTCGACGGCCACCTGCTGCCCGGCCTTGATCCGGCCGGTGTGCCGCGCGGCCTGGCGGGCACCGCGGTGCCGTTCGTGTACGGCGATGTGGCCGCGTTCGACGCGCTGATCGCGCAGCATGGCGACACGCTGGCGGCGATCGTGATGGAGCCGATGCGCTACAGCGAGCCGGCGCCGGGCTACCTGGCGCACATCCGCGAGACGGCCACGCGCATCGGCGCCGTGCTGGTCATCGACGAGATCACGTCGGCCTGGCGCATGAACGTGGGCGGCCTGCACATGCGCCTGGGCGTAGAGCCCGACATGGCGGTGTTCGCCAAGGCAATGAGCAACGGCTACCCGATGGCCGCGATCATTGGTCGCGACGCGGTGATGGAGGCGGCGCAGCGCACGTTCATCAGCAGCACCTACTGGACCGACCGCATCGGCCCGGCTGCGGCGATCGCCACCATCCGCAAGCTGCAGTCGCAGAACGTGCCGGCACATCTGATCGCCATCGGCCAGCGCATGCGCGACGGCTGGACGCGCCTGGCCGCTGCGCACGGCCTGAAGCTGAAGACGAAGGGCATCGCGCCATTGAGCACCTTCGCGCTGGATCATGGCGCCCAGAACAAGCCGCTGGTCACGCTGTACACGCAGACGATGCTCGACGCCGGGTTCCTGGCGTCCGGCGCGTTCTACGCGACGTTCGCGCATCAGCCGGCACATATTGATGCCGCGCTGCACGCCGCCGATGTGGCGTTCGCGGCGATGGGCCGGTGCGTGCGCGGAGGCACGGATGCGGCGACACTGCTGCGCGGACCGGTGGCGCACGAAGGCTTCCGGCGACTGACGTAGGCCACCACATCGCGCGGACTTCGCCACTGCGACCATACCGGCGCGGCGGCCACGGTGTAGCGTTGCCGGATACTGCGCGCGCATCGGGCGCGTGCTACAAACCGACGAGATGCCGCGCGCGGCAGCCACCCGACGGACCCGACCGACTGTGAATCAGCCTCCCACCACCCCCGGTGCCGCCCCCGGTGCACCCGGCTCGCGCGCCGACATGCTGCGCGAGCTGAGATCGGAAGAGCGT
>JBFWQT010000219.1:0-10781 GCA_050249295.1 Planctomycetota bacterium | reverse complement strand
TATGTTAGCGCCCATCTGGGTGATGGGTGGGGGTGGTTCGATTGCGAGTCCGCGTCGCGTTCATCGCACCTGGTGCATGGCTGATTCGAGGGCGCAAGGTCCATCGGCCCGCTGGCTCACGAGCTTGTCCGGGAATTGCAATTCCGGGCGAGCCGTCCCGATCCCATCCGGATCCCTTTGCAGGCTGGTCCCGGAATCTGACTCCGGGGACTTCCGGCGGCTCGCCTTGAAGTGCGATTCCCGGACACGCTCTCACGCTCGCGGCTCGTGTCCACGTTGGCGCGATGGCTCGCCGGAACCAGGCTCCAATTGCAAACGACCCCGCACTCTCGTGCGGGGCCGTTCGCGTTGTCAGTGCTCGCTCACTGCGTGTTGCTGAGCAGCTCGCTGAAGTAGTTCACCACGTAGCGCAGGCCGTGCGTGATGCGCATCTCGGCGTCGTCCTCGCGCGTCGTGACGATCACGTACGAGTTCTCCTGGCCGAGGTAGAAGTGGAACGCGATGTGGCTCACGCGGCCGTTGGCGTCGGTGTACGTCGCCAGCTGCTGCGAACCGGTCGTGCCGTTGCGGTAGCTGAACGCCGTGGCGTCGCCCTCGTAGCGCCAGCGAGCCTTGGGCGCTTCGCCGTCGCCACTGCCCGAGCCGTCGCCGCCGTCACCACCATCGGTGATGCTCTTGGCGAGGTCCGGCACGTTCTCCGCAATCCAGCCGTTGAGCAGCTGGGCCGCCCACTCGCGCGGACCGAGGTCGGCCGGCTTGCGGTCGAAGTGGTCGCGGCTGTTCGGGCCGACGATCTGCACCGACGACTTCTCGCCGATGATGATCGCCGCGGTGCCGGTGTAGGTGCGCACGATCGTCGTGCCGGCCTGCGCCGCCGAGCCCACGCGCCAGTCGGCGGGGTGCTTCAGCGAGAACTTCGGCTGGGCCGGGTTCGAGCGGACCGTCATCTCCTCGTCGAGCCAGCTGTTCCACCAGATCAGCTTCTTGACCAGCACCTGATCGTCCTCGCCGTTCTGGCGCGCGATGCTGTGGTGCAGGTTGGCCGTCTCGATGTCGCCCATCGCCTCGTAGATGAAGGCCATCGAGAGGTGGGCCGGGCCGAACTCGGGCTTGAGGGCGAGCGACTTCTCGTAGGCCGTCAGGGCCTCGGCGTCGCGGCCGGTCATCGCTTCGAGGGTGATGCCCACGTTATAGAAGATCCGGTGGTCGGCGGGGTTCTGCACCGCGGCCTGCTGGAACTGGTCCAGCGCCTGGGCGTACTGCGCCTCACGGAAGAAGATCGCGCCGAGCGCCATGTGCGTCTCGGCAATCTTCTCGCGAGCGCTCGGCGGGTACACGCGGCGGGCGTCTTCGTAGTAGCCCTTGGCCTTCTGGTAGTCGCGGCGCGCCTCGGCCAGCTGCCCCAGGTTGAAGTACACCTCGGGCGTATCGGCCTTGACCGTCAACACCTCGCGGTACTCGAGCTCGGCTTTGTCGTAGCGGCCGTCGTTGTGATAGACCCAGCCGCGCCCGAAGTGCGTGTTCTCGGGCGATGCCGTGTTGCAGCCGGTGGACGTGGCCACCGAGCCCATCATGGCGGCCCCGATCAGGATGGCGCCGAACCTCGTCATAGTGATGCTCCGTGCGGTGCGAGATGCTCCCGGCGTGGCGCGGGGAAGCCATTCCGGATGGTCAGCCGTTCCCTCGAATGGGTGGGGCAGAACATGCGGGGAAGGATCGGAAAGACCGAGGAATCTGACCAGAACCGGTCGCGAGTGTCAACACGCAACTCCTTGCCTGCGCTGAACCATTGACGACAGCTACCCGACCGGAGGTGCACGGAGCCCACGGGGATATCGCCCGTGGGCTCCGCGAACCCTCACACGCCTCGTCGGCGTGCGTCACTCAACGGCCGCGCAGCTTCTCCGCCACCGCCTGCGCGATCGCGAATGCCGCCTTGCTCTGCGAACCCGCCGCCGCCACGCGGTCGTCGGTGCCGGTGCTCGCGACGCCGGCACTGTTGCCGAGCCGCAGCGCCTGGCCGGTGCGCACGTTGAGAATCGTCAGGTCCCAGCCGGTCGTGTACTTCGCGAAGCGACCATCGACGACGCGACCGTTGAAGCGCGTCGTGATCGTGCCGTGCACCAGCAGCGTGGTGTCGGGCAGCAACTGCGCCAGCTGCTCGCGACCGGCCGAGCCGATCTGCTCGACGCTCATCTGCTGCAGCGTGCTCGACGGCGTGCGCAGCGTCAGGCCGGTGCGGTCCTGCTGCAGGCGCTGCGTGATCGCGTCCACCAGGTCGCTCTCGCCCGACTCCTCCTTGCGGCCGTCGGCAAACTCCATCACGGCCTTCACCCGGAAGCACAGCGTCGTGTTGCGCCCGGCGTCGAGAATCATCTCGTCGATCATCGCCAGCGTGTAGGCGGCCGTGCGGGCCGGCTTGCCGAACACGTTCCACAGGCCGACCAGCGCAATCGCCTCGCGCGCGTTGCGCCACGCGTCGCCGAGCGTGCGGATCGCCGCCAGGTGGTAGCCCGACGCGATCGAACGCTGCGCCGAGTTCAGCGCGTCCTTGATCTCGCGCTCGAGCTGGTCAATCCGGGCGCCGGTCTCGCGCAGCCAGTCGGCAATCTTGAGCACCACCAGCACCACCCAGTTGCCATCCACGCGGGCCATGCCGCCCACGATCGACCCGCGGATCGTCTGGCGCACCGTCGACGTGACCGTGTCGGTCGCGCGCACGACCTCGTTGATGTCGAGCTTGCTGCCCTTGATCTTCATCTCGCTCGACGACCAGACCGTCGTCACGCCTTCAATCTTCACTTCGAGCTGCGCGACGAGGTCGGCGCGGGCGCTCGCCTCGGCCTGCGCCTGCGACGTGCCCTGGCCGACGCCGAGCAGGTACACGCCCTTCGGGTACTCCGGATCGTCACGCTGCATCTGCCAGCGGCGCGCGCGGTCAGGGTCCACTTCGGACGGGCCGCCGCTGGTGTTGCCGCCACCGTTGTTGCCACCCGGCGTCCAGCGCGGCTGGTTGCCGTTGCCGGCGTTCATGCGCGGCTGGTTCGAGTTGCCCGTGTTCATCCCCGGCTGGTTGGTGCCGCCGTTCATGGTCGGCTGGTTGTTGCCGCGGTTGGCGTTGGCCTCGACCATCGAGCCGGGATTGTTGTTGTTCGTCGGAGCCGGGCCGGCGTTGTTGCCGGTCATGCCGGGCAGGTTCGACTCCCGCGGATCGGTCGTCACGCCCTGCATCAGGTCGCGCTCGATCTGGTCGTACGGCGGGATGTTCGGGTACTTCTGCAGCGTCTCCTGCAGCGACTTCGCGACGTCGGCCGCGGTGATGCGGGCCTGCGCGTAGCAGGTGTTGGTGCCGTCCTTGTTGGCCCAGAAGTCCTGCTGCGTGATCGTCGCGCCTTCCAGGATCGTGACGCTGACCACGCGGGTCACGTCCTGCGACATCGACTCCTCGCTGATGTCACCGCCGGCCGTGAGGATCTGCCGCGAGTAGCTCTTGGTGCAGCCCTCGACGCGCACGCGCACGGAGTCGGCCAGCTTGCGGCGGGCCTCGGTGCTGGCGGTCTGCATCGCGCGCTGCATCTGCGTGATGCTCTTGTACGTCGAGCTGCCGACGGCGTACCACACGCCCGGCTCGTCCGGCGGGTTGAAGACCCACGACGGCATGCCGACGTCGGCGCCGGACGCGTTGGCGAGTACGCCGCCGCCGTTGCTGCTGGAGTTGCCGCCGGTGTTCGACGCCGGCGGATTGCTGGCGCAGGCCATGATGAGTGCGGACACAAGGAGTGCGACGAGCATGGCCGTGAGGCGCGATGCGTGCATTCGGGTTCTCCGGATGGAGTGCGGTGGGACGCGCGGAGGTGTTGGTCGGACCGGCTGGCCGAACAGTGCCATGAGGTACTGAACAACCCGCAGCCCGGCAATACGCAATGCGACGAGGATACCATTCCGCCTGGCCGGATGACCGAGGGTGCGCGCGCGGCCGGCCGGCATCCATGGACCGTCTGCGGCAGACCCCCGTTCGGGCCCGTTCCGTCGCCCATGGTGGCGACGCGGGGGACTGCGTGCCGCTGAGCACGACGTGAAGGGATTCACCACAGAGAGCACAGAGAACAGGGAGAAGAAGTGGAGAGGATGAGACGCGCCTCGCTTCCTCTTCTCATCTGTGGTCTCTGTGTTCTCTGTGTTCCGACTACGCCCGAACAAGAGCCGCGAGCGCAAGCGAGCGGGCCCAGTGGACGTCGCGATCACGAATCCGCCGATCGGCGATCGCCATCGACCGCACGCCCAGCGAAAGAAGGATTGACCACGGAGGACACGGAGGACACGGAGAAGAAGCGGTCTCTGTGCTCTGTGGTGAACGGCAACCCTTGGTCACGCTCTGAACGGTGCCGGGACTGCGCAGGACGTAACAAAGAGATTCAACACAGAGAGCACAGAGAACACAGACGAAGAAGCGGAGTGGATGAGACGCGCCTCGCTTCCTCTTCTCTGTGGTCTCTGTGTTCTCTGTGTTGAACCTTCTCCATTTCCGGCCGAATCCGCACCGCACGACGCAACGCGAGCAGCGGGCGGAGTCCACGGTTACCCCTCCGGGGACTGACGTCCCCGGCTCGCCTGCCCAACAACGACGCTGCTGCGCAATCAATCACGTTGGCGCAATGCGTCTCGGTTCCACTCTCTGTGGTCTCTGTGTTCTCGGTCGTGAATCGTCGAGCCGGGGACATCAGTCCGCGCAGGGGTAACCCATGGTCACGCCCCGGACATGCGTCGCAATCAGTTGTCGTCCGGGTCGCCGGCATTCACCGGCTGGCTCTCGTCCGGGTCACCGCTCTCGTCCGGCTGCGATCCCTGCGGCGCGGCACTGCTGCCACCCGCCTCGTCGCGAAGCTTCTGGATCTTCTCGTCCACACCGAGCATGCCGGCCGGCATCTTGAACCACTCGTGCTGCTTCGGGTTCTCGGCGTAGGCCAACGTGATCATCGCACCCAGCAGGATCGCGCCGGCCGTGTGCAAGACCAGCAGGAAGAAGCCGAACACCACCCACAGGAATGCGCGGCCGCCAGTCTGCTTCTTCTTCATCTCCTCCATCGCGGCACGGGTGGCCGCGCGGGTCATCTCGCGCTTCTCGGCTGCCGAGAGGGCCACGCTGGTCGCACCACTGACGCGGGCACTGCGCTTCTTCTTGCGATTGCCCCCGCCGGCCGCGGTCCCGGCGCCGGTCTCCTCCTCGTTGCCGTCAATCAGGCTGCGCAGGTCGTCGTCGAGCTCGACGGCCGGGAGGTTGTCCTCGTTGTCCTCGTCGTCCTCCATGCCGGGGACGATCTCGTCGGCGTCGAGGCCGGGGCGATTGGCGCCGCCGGTCTTGCGTTTGGCTGCGGTGGCGCCGCCGGTCTTGACCTTGCCCGTGCCGGCGCCGACCTTGCCGGTGCCGACGGTGGACTTGCGGGGCACGGGCTGCTGGGAGTTGCACCCCGGGCAGCGGCCCCGCTTGCCGGCGGCCTCGTCGGGCACCGTGATCAGTCGGCCGCATTCGTAGCAATTGAAGCGGATGGGCATCGCAGTGCGGTGTGTGGCGGCTGGCGGGCGGGCGTGAGAATCCTGTTTGTCGTACAGCCCGGGCTGCATTGCAATACCGAATCGGCGCAGGTCCACCGCGTGTCCGACACGGCACCGCGCGCGACACGCTGCACGACACAACGCCAGGCATTCACAAACGATATGGGTTGCGTGTGCATCGCAGCCGTGCCAGGCTGCGCGCACACACACGCCCGGCGCGCCTTGCGCCCTTGTTCATGCCGCTCCCCGGCGGCCGCCCAGCCTCATCGAGTCCGACCATGACACCTGCCCACTTCAGCCGGTCGCTGGTGGTGTTGTCCACGACGACGATCCTCCTGCTGACCGTTTGCGCGTTTGTTGCCACCGGCTGCGGTGGTGGTGATCCCGTCAACACGCCCGGCCCCGACGGCGGAAATGGCGGCGCCAATGGCGGCAACGGCGGCAACAATGGCAACGGGTCGACGCCGATCAACTCCGGCAACCCCGCGACCAACAACAGCAACAGTTCGACGCCGACGGGCCCGCCGGCCATCCCGGTGCCCGACGCAGGCTTCCAGGCGGCGCCGTTCAGCAAAGTCGGCCCGCTGCAGTTGCAGCGCATCCTCAACGGCTACACGCTGCGCCACACCCGCTCCGTGATCCGCGTCCGCATCTCGTCCGACAACAAGTGGATCGCCTCCGCCTCCGAGGACGGCTCGATCCGTGTCTGGCAGCTCTCCAGCGGCCGCGAAGTACGCATGATGTGCCCCGGCCAGAAGGTCGGCCTGGTCACCGACCTGACTTTCTCGCCCGACGGCCAGCGCCTGCTGATCGGCTTTGCCGACCGCATCGTCGAGTGGCACCTCGGCTACAACCGCTATCGGTGGGTGCCGTCGAACTCGCCGATCACGGCGCTGTCGTACCTCGGCGGCGACGTGCTGCGCGTGGGCGCGGTCTGCCACGAGGCGGCCTTCGAATGGACCTTCACGCCGGTGCGCAAGGCGGAGGACGCGGGCGTGGCCGTCACACTGGACATGGGCTCGCCGTCGGCCGGTGGCCAGACGCAGCCCTCGACGCCACCCGGCATGTTGCCGCTGCCGTCGCCGCAGCGCTTCGGCCTGTTCCGCGGCACGATGGCCAGCTTCTCGGCCGACGGGTCGCTGCTGGCGGTGGTCAGCGTGAGCAGCAACCAGGTGCTGCTGGTCGCGACCACGCCGGGTTGGCCGCAGCGCCGCAAGAGTGTGCCGCTGGGTGACGACGGCGTGCGCGCCCTCGACCTGACGCCGAGCGGCCACCGCCTGACGATCCTGCACGAGAAGATCTCGCGCCTCTCGATCTACAACGACCAGTGCGACCCGCTCGCCTCGCGCGACGTCGAGCCGATCGTCGGCATCAATGCCAGCCGCAACGGCCACGAGCTGTGGTCGTGGGACGCCACCGGCAAGTTCCGTCGCCGCAGCGTCGACAACGCCAACGAGCGCGCCACCTTCGGCACCGTGATCAAGGGCGTCACGTCGGTGGTGGGCAGCACCGGCGAGCGCCTCGTGGTGGGCACCAGCCGCGGCGAGATCTTCGTGTTCGACACCGACGGCGACAAGCGCCTGCTGCCGGCCGACCCGTTCGCGACCATCACCTGCCTCGACATGTGCACCAGCGGCACGCACATCGCCGCCGGCACGCAGGACGGCACGGTGCGCGTCGTGACCGTTGCCGACGGCACGCAGCCGATGCCCGCCCTGCATCTGCCCAGCGGCATGCCGGTCGAGGACATCTCGCTGGCCGACGACGGCACGATCGTGCTCGCCACCACCAAGCACACCGTGACCGTGCACAACGTGGTCTCCAACTCCACGCAGTTCACGCGCGACGTGGTCAAGGACGGCCGTCGGGTCTCGGCCGCCGCGATCTCTGCCAACGGCCGCATGGCGCTGATCGGCCTGCGTGGCGCCGCCGGCGCCGCCTTCGAGATCTGGGACACGATTGCCAGGACGATGGTCACCTCGTGGGGCGAGGCCGGGCCGGATGACGTCGGCGGCATGAACGTCGCCTTCTCGCCGACCGGCAACGCCGCGATCGCCGTGGCCGCGCGCTCGAAGGACGCGCCCGCGCCGTACACCGTCACGTTCCTCAGCACCATCGACATCACCGCGATCCGCCTCGGTCAGACGATCGACCTCACGACGCCGCTGACCAACGTCGGCATCGGCGACGACGGCCAGGGCATGGGCCTCGCGGTCAGCGCCACGGCCGTGCAGACGCTGACGATCTCGCCGACCGAGGGCGTGCAGCCGGTGGCGACCGTGCCGATGACCAGCCTGCCGTCGCCCTGCATGTGGACCAGCGACAAGCACTGGGTCTTCACCGGCTCGGCCGGCTCGTCGGCGTTCACGCTCTACGACGCGTGGAACAAGAACACGATCGCCGGCTGGGCCGACATGTCCACCGCCTGGGATCAGGCCCGGCTGGTTACCTCGAGCTACCGCTTCGAGGGCAGCCAGCGCGTGTCGCACGACGTGGTCGTGGTCACCGGGCGCAACGCGATCCTGCACTACCGCGTGGTGCCCGACGCCGGCAGCGGCGACGGCAACCGTTGAACTGACACCGGACTCCGACCACCCGCCAGGCACGCGACCTCATGCGCAAGCTGTTGAAGGGCATCCTCGAGTTCCGCCGCACCAAACGCGCCGACTACGCTGCACGCTTTGAACGGCTCGCGCTCCGGCAGTCGCCTGACGCGCTGTTCATCGCCTGCTCCGACAGTCGCGTCGCGGCCAACGTGTTCGCCTCGACCGAGCCCGGCGACGTCTTCGTCGTCCGCAACGTCGGCAACATCATTCCGCCCTGCGGCCGTCACGGCCAGGCCAACGATGTCTCCGACGCGGCCGCGATCGAGTTCTCGGTTGGCGTGCTCGGCGTCAAGGACATCATCGTCTGCGGCCATTCGGGCTGTGGTGCGATGCACGCCATCTGTGGTGGATCGATGCCGCCCGGCGCGCCCAACCTCGCCGCGTGGCTGCGCTTCGCCGAGCCGGTGCTGCAGCGTTACAACGCCGGCGAGCGTGTGAAGCACACCGAGGACCTGCCGCCGCACGATCAGCTCTCGCAGCTCAACGTGCTCGACCAGCTGGCCAACCTGCGCACCTACCCGGCCGTGCAGTCCGCCGTCAGTGCCGGTCGCCTGCAGTTGCACGGCTGGTGGTTCGACATCGGCCGTGCCGAGGTGCTGGCCTACGACGACTCGGCGCAGCGCTTCTCGCTGCTCGACGAGGAGTTTGTCGCGCGGCTCACGGCCGGCGATTCGACGCCGGGCTGGTAGCGGCTGGCGGTCGCGGCTCCCTGACGTGGCGGTCAGTTCCGTCCCCGGCTCGCCCCGGCGCGAGTTTCTGACAGCCACTGACGGTCGCGGCGCGGAGCGGATGCTCAAGCTCAACACACGGGCGCGCGGCGCGCGGCAAGAAACCAGAACGCGTCCGCGATTCTGGCGGCGCGACGGATCAATCATCGGCCGCTGGCTGGCGCGCACGTTGCCGCCTGCATCACTCACACGACATTCCAGGCCGGTGCTCTCGTTGCACCAGGAGGTCCGCATGGTCATTCGATCATCGCTGTCGCGCCGCTTGTCCGCCCCCGGGTTCTGGCAGAAGCTGCTCGCCGCCGCCGCAGTGGTGCTGGCGCTGCTGCTCGTGGCGATCGGTTGACATGGTGGATGGTGATCGCGGCCAACCGGGGTCGCACCCGGGCTCGATAAGGGGTGACACGTCGCGCAACAGGTGGCACCATGCGGGCGCAGCCGTGGAATCGGCCTGCAGAGCCGCTCCGACGCCATCAACGTTTCACCCCTGGAATAATGCATCAACCGGCCGGCCCCACCGCCATTCGCACGCTCACTCTCATCGCGCTGCTGACCGCCCTCGCACCGGCCGCGGTGGCCTGGTCGCAGCCGGCGCCGCCTGTATCACCGGGCGGAGCGACCGAGGACCTCACGCGTCTCACCGCGGACGCACTGATCGAGAGGCTGACGCGCGCGGTCGATTCGGTGGTCGCGCTGCGCCAGCGCGCCAGCGACCTGGCAGCCAGAGAAGCCGACGTCGCCACCGCCGCCGATGCGCGGGCCGCCGCGCGCGCCGCGTTCGAGCTGCCGGCGGCGGCCGACCCTGTCGCCGAGCGCGATCCGGACAAGGCGCGCGAACGCCTCGCCGCGTGGACGGCGCGCGTGGCCGGGCTGGATCAGTTGCGCACGCTGGTCACCGAGCACACCGCCGCGTTGCAGAAGCATCGCGAGGCCGTGCTGCAGCTCGCCGCCGAGACGCGCGTGCTCGGCGAGACTCTGGCGCAGCTGGTTCCGTTGCGCGCCGAAGCAGAGCGCCGGGTGACGGCCGGCGAACTGGCGGCAGACAAGCTGCCCGCGTGGTTCAAGTCGAACGACCCGGCCGAGCTGGCGCAGAAGTCGCGGCAGCGTGTGGATGAGTTGAAGGCGATGGCGTCGCGCGACGACGCGGTGCTTGCCGACGCCACCAATCGCGGGCAGGAGCTGGCCACCCTGCGCGAAGCGGCCCAGGCGGCCCAGCAGGTGGCGGCCGGCTTCGTGCAGGAGGCGGTGCGCCGGACCGATCTTCGCAAGGAGCTGGGCGCGTCGGACGTCGCCAGCCTGGCGGCCTTGCTCAACACCCGGCTCGACAACCTGCGCGCCGCCGCCGAGAAGGTCGCGGGCCAGCTGGCGTCGATCCGTGATGCGGCCGCCGGACTCCAGACGATGCAGAAAGACCTCGACGCGCGCACTGCGCCCGATCCGTCGTCGATCGAGGTCGAGCCCGACGAGGTCGAGAGTCTGCGCGAGGCCCGCCGGGCACTGGCGTTGGCCGAGGCCACGGTGGCGTTCCACCAGAACACGCTCGACCAGTTGCAGGCGATCCAGGCTGCCGCGACCACGCACGCCGCGGCGCTGAAGGCAGCGGCGGCCGATGCCGCGGACAGTCTGACCCGCGCGATCGCGGTGGACGTGATCGCCCGCCTTGCGCGCGAGCGCATTGCGGCGGGCGAGGGCGCCGGCGTAACGCTGCCCGAGGCAGCCAGCCCCGACGCGCTGGATCAGCGCATCCAGGCGGCTCGCGCGGCGCTGGCCGACATCACCGCGCGCATGCTGCTGGTGACGTCCGACCTGGCGTCGGTTGCCACGCGCGTCGAGGCGACGACTCGCTCACTCGAGGAGAGCAAGCAGGACAAGATCGCGCGCGCCGCCGCGGTCGAGC
>JBFWQT010000218.1:0-10807 GCA_050249295.1 Planctomycetota bacterium | reverse complement strand
TTGCGGCAGAAAAACGGGCCCGACATAGGACAATCCTCATTACAGAGGGGGTGTGTTGTGTTGCTCACCCGCCGCCGAACGAGTCCTGGACCCAAACAAGCCAAGATGACAACCGAAGCCCAGATTGCCGCCAATCGGCGCAACGCGCAGCGCTCCACAGGCCCGAAGAGCGCCAAGGGCAAGCAGCGCAGCCGGACGAATGCCTGGAAGCATGGCCTGACCGCGAACCTGATCTGCATGGACCACGAGGATCGCGAGGAATTCGAAGAGTACCGCTACCACATGCGCGTCTCGATGCAGCTCGCCACCGACATCGAGGAGGAAGTCGCCGAGCGCATCATCGTCGCGAGCTGGAAGCGTCGTCGGCTGGAGGCGATGGAGAAGCACGTGATGCATTTCTTCACGACAGACGACTTCCGCCTCGAGGAGTTCAACGTCCTGCTGCGCTATCGCGGGTCGATCGAGCGCGAGTATCACAAGTGCGTGGCTGATCTCGATCGGCTGCAGAAGAACCGCGACCGGCGGCTGCATCTGCAGGCCGAGGGTCACGCGGCCGACGTGATGACGACGAACTATCTCTTGAACAAGCCGATGGACCTGAAGCGGATCGCCGCGATGACGATGGCCGAGTACATCCGCGCGAACCACGAGCGGATGACGCGGCGACACACGCCGCCGACGGCGGGGCCGGAGATCGAGATCGAGGACGACGAAACGAAGCCAATCGGCCCGGAGAAGCCCGTAGGCACGGACGTCGCGGCCGACGATACGGAGGCGACCGGCACGGCTCGCAAGCCGGAATCGGTGGTTGCATGACCGACCGACCAGCGATCGCGTCGCCAACATCGGGCGACGGAACGGCCCCGGAAAGGGGGTCTGCCGCAGACGGTCCATGTGCAACAAGAGCCGCGGCCCGCTCCGTTGCGGTCGCGGCTCTTGTCGAACCGAATTGTCACCGCTACCTCGCTTCCCGCACAACTACAGGGTGGTGTCGTCGCCGCGAACGCCGTTGCTGTGCGCCTCTGCCGGGTGGGTGTCGTCGGCCGGGTCGCCCATGCCGTCGCCGTCGGCACTGTCCCGCGCGTCGGCGGCGCCGACCGGTTCGGGCGCATCATCGGGGTCGGCGGGGTCGGCCTTCGGCGGCTTGAGCCCGCTCTTCTTCGCGGTGTTCGTGCGCTTCGAGGCGCGCGGCGGACGCAGCCCGCTCTTCTTCGCGGTGTTCGTGCGCTTCGACCCGCCACGCCGCGAGCCCGACCCGGCGGCCGTCGTGGGCGCGTCGTTGTCGCCATCGGTTGCCGCCGTCGCCGTCGTGGTCGTCGCGCTGACGGCGACACCATCCACCACGTCGGGCACCGGCAGTTCCTGCTCGGCCCCGAACACAGCGCGACGCAGGTGCTGGTAGACCGTGTTCATGCGCGACTTCACGGTGCCGAGCTTGATGCCGAGCGCTTCCGAGATTTCCTCGTATTTCAGGCCCTCGTGCTTGTGCATCGAGAACACGAGGTACTGGTCCTCGGGCAACTCGGTCAGCGCCTGCGCCAGCTTCGCGGCCGTCTCGTCGAGCTCGAGGTTCGCGTCCGGCGGCATCTCCACCGCGGTCAGCTTGTCGAGCAGGTCGCCGTCGTCGCCGTCATCACCGCCCGCCCCGCTGAGGGAGACCAGCGACGGCCGCACCTTCACCCGGCGCATGTGGTCGCGCAGGTGGTTGGTGGCAATGCTGAACAGGTAACTCTTGAACTGCCCGCGCGGGTCGTAGTTGTGCAGGTTCTGGAACAGCTTGATGAAGACCTCCTGCGCGAGGTCCTCCGCCTGGCTCTTGTCCCAGAGCCTCCAGTAGAAGAACTGAACCACCGGCTTGAAATGACGTTTCACCAACCAGTCGAACGCGACGGTCGAGCCGGCTTTCGCCTTCAGCATCAACTCGACGTCGCTCCGCATCATCGCGGTGATACTCCGTCCGTGGCGTCCGTGGCGTCCGCGAGCGCCCGCGCAGCCCGGCGGCCGGCCCGTGCCTCGCGACATGCGCAGCCGGGCGGGCCTGGACGAGCCAGCCAGCCGGTGCATCCGGTGAGTGTACGCGCAACACGGGTGATGGATCGCCAAAATCCCCGCGTTTTCGACGGTTACATGTCGCCTTCAGCGGGCCGTTGCCGCGGCCGCGAAGCGCTGGCCGAGCATCGTACACAGCGACTCGAGATGCCGCTGGTCCACGTCGGCGCGGAACGCGGCCGGGTGGTCGCTGTCCACATCCAGCACGCCGAGCAGCTCGCCGGCCGGGGTCACCACGGGCACGACGATCTCCGACTGCGTGGTGGTGCTGCAGGCGATGTGCCCGGCGAAGGCATTCACATCGGCGACCAGCTGGGTGGTCTGCGTGCGCGCCGCGGCCCCGCACACGCCGCGATCGAAGCTGATCCGCAGGCAGCCGTGGCCGCCCTGGTAGGGGCCGACGCGCAGTTCACGCTCGGCTGCGTGGCGGTAGAAGCCGGTCCAGTGGAAGTAGTCGAAGCCGCGATGCAGTTCGCAGGCGACGGTGGCCATCGCGCTGATCCAGTCGTCCTCGTTGGCGAGCAGCGCGTCGATGGTCTGGCGCACGAGTGTGTAGTGCGCGTCGCGCGCGGCCGGCGAGGCGTCGAGCGGAAGCGGCTCGTAGAGTGATTGCGACACGGTCGTGGCAGCGGAGGAGTGGTCGGGCCGGGCGCGGTATACCACACGCGGTGGCGGCCGGCGGAGACGACGAACGCCGGTCGTGTGGCATCTACCCCGGGAGAGATTGATGCAATGGCGGGTAGCTCACAGCCTCACATCCGCTGCCTGACGGTCGCGGCTCGTGCTCCGCGGGCCGCGTGCTACAGCGCGGCGCTGCTGTCGCTCGCACCCGGCATGCGCAGGTCGTCGTCGCTCGTCAACGGCGGTGCACCTTCGCGCGCCAACTCCAGCAACTCGATCAACTGCTCGATCTGCTCGCGCGTCATGTGTGCCATCCGCGTGATCAACACGGCCGGAATCGGCTCCTCCAACTGGTCGAGCAGGTGCGAACCGGCATCGGTGATGAACGTCAACACGACGCGGCGGTCGGACTCGCTGCGCACGCGACGGATCATGCCGTCACGTTCGAGCCGGTCGAGCAGGCGTGGCACGTCCGGCACCCGGCTGACCATGCGCTTGCCGACTTCCTTGCCGGACAGGCCCTCTGGCGCACCCCGCAGGATGCGCAGCACATTGAACTGCGGCTGCGAGAGGCCGACCCGGCGGAGTGTCTCCTGGACGCCGGCGCCGAGCACCGAGGCCGTGCGCAACAGGTTGAGAAAGGCCTCTTCCTCCAGGCTGTTGAACGGTTGCTGCTGCTGGATCTCTGCCTTGAGTCGGCCCATCAAAAACTCCTGTGACCCCTCAGTCGGCGCGGTGCGTGATCGACAGAATCTCTTCGATCGTGGTGCGGCCCTCCAGCACCTTGCGCACGCCGTCTTCCTGAAGCGTGAGCATGCCGCCGGAGATGCGGGCCTCGTTGCGCAGCGTGATGCTCGACGACTTCTTGAACGTCAGCTCGCGCATCGGCGGCGTCATTTCGAGCAGCTCGTAGCAACCCATGCGGCCGCGGTAACCCTTGCCCGAGCAGCTGGGGCAGCCGTTCGGGCCGTAGGTGGTCCGGCCACGGACGTCTTCGGGCTGCAGGCCGACGGTGCGCAACTCGGCCTCGGTGTGGATCACCGGCTCCTTGCAATCCTTGCAGAGCAGGCGCACGAGGCGCTGGGCGAGCACCGCCTGCACGGCCGACGACACGAGGAACGGCTTGACGCCCATGTCGATCAGGCGGGTCAAGGCGCCCGGCGCGTCGTTGGTGTGCAGCGTGGAGAACACGAGGTGTCCGGTGAGCGCCGCCTGGATCGCGGTGTCGGCGGTTTCCTTGTCGCGGATCTCGCCCACGAGAATGATGTTGGGCGCCTGGCGCAGCATCGAGCGCAGGATGCGCACGAAGTCGAGGCCGATCTTGTGGTTCACCTGGCACTGGTTGAGCCCGGTGATGTTGTATTCGACCGGGTTCTCGGCGGTGATGATCTTGATGTCGGTCTGGTTCAGCTTCTTCAGCGCGGCATAGAGCGTGGTCGTCTTGCCCGAGCCGGTCGGGCCGGTGACGAGGAAGATGCCGTTGGGCTTCTTGATGATGCGGTTGAAGCGCTCGAAGTCATTGGGGTGCAGGCCGAGCTCCTCGAGATCGACCAGCGCCTTCTCCTTGTCGAGAATACGCATCACGATAGACTCGCCGTGGCGGGCCGGCAGCGAGTTGACGCGAAGGTCGATGTCGCGGTCCTGGAAGCGCATCTTGATGCGCCCGTCCTGGGTCTTGCGCTTCTCGGCGATGTCCATGTCGGACATGATCTTGAGGCGCGCGAGGATCGGGCCCTGCAGGCGCTTCGGCGGCGGCTCGACCTCGGCGCACACGCCGTCGACGCGGTAGCGCAGGCGCAGCTTGCTCTCCATCGGCTCGACGTGGATGTCGGAGGCGCGCCCCTTCACCGCGTCGGTGATGATCATGTTCACCAGCTTGATGAGGTTGCTGTCCTCGGCCTCGGCGTCCTTGCCAGTGTCGCCGTCACCGCGCTTGTAGTCGATGTCGGTGATCGTTGCTTCTTCGGTCAGCCGGTTCCAGGCCTGCTGGTCCTCGTCAATCGTGTAGAACGCGTCGATGACCTCGTTGAGCGCGGTCGGCGTGGCCAGCGCGCACTGCACCTCGCAACCCAGCGTGAAGCGCAGGTTGTCGAGCACCATCAGGTCGAGCGGCTCGACCGACGCGACGATCAGCTTGTTGCCCTTGAGCTGCACCGGCACCAGCTGGAACTCGGCCACGATCGCCTGCGGCACGCGCGCGATCAGGTCCGGGCCGAGCTTGTCCTTGTACTTCGCGAGATCCACGAACGGGATCTTGTGCTGCTTGCCCAGCGCCTTCGAGACCGACGCCTCATCGATGTGGCCGAGACTGACGAGCGCCTCGCCGATGCGCACCTGCTGTTGCTGCGCAGTCTTGAGGGCTTCCTTCAGCTGCAGGTCGTTGACGAGGCCGGCAGCTTTGAGGATCTGGCCGAGCTTCGGGCGTCCGTTCGACATGGTGCAACTCCACTGTGTGAGCTGGCGGCGGCAGTGCTGGCCGCGACTGCTGCCCGGCTGGGGCAACACCCGCGGAGACGGGACGGGACATCAGCCGGGCCCGGCGGCCCGGTTCTCGCCCGTGTTGGTGCCGGCCGTCCTGCTGGCCAGCAACTTCACGAGGCGGTCGAGTTCATTCGCCGCGGCCAGGAACGAATTGTACTCGTCCTGAAGCCGCTGGCGGTTGGCAAGAATGTCGGCGTGTCCGGGGGTGTCGGCATCATAGCGCGCGAGCCACTGGTTCGCATACGCCATCGCCTTCTGATAGTGGTCTTCCGCGCTGATCATCAGCTCCTTTGCGCGATCAATGCTGGCGCGGAACAACTGCAGGTCTTCTTGCGAGTCGGCGAGGCCGTCGAGGCCGCGCAGTTCGAGCGAGCATTCGACGAACAGGCGGCTGAACTGGTCGCCGTGGGAGGCGAACTCGGTTTCGAGCGCGGCCCGCTCGGCGCCGGCCGGCCGGTCGAAGAGCCAGATCCGCGCGGCCACGCCGCCGAGCACGAGCACGCCGAGCGTGAGTGTCCAGATGATCGCCTTCTGCAGCTTCGTTTCGGGCGGCATTGCCGGGCGCGCGGCCGGGTTGCCCGCGGCAGCAGCGGCGGCGGCAGCAGCAGAACGCTTGCGCTTCTTCTTGCGCCGCTTCTTCATTGTCGGCTCGCCGGTGTCGTCCACGCCGCTGGCGGTCATCGGACCGTCGACCGGGCGGGCAGATGCCGGGGAGGTGGAAGATGGTTCCTCGGCGGGCCGTTGCAGGTTGAGCTCGGGATCGACCATCGGGTAGCGCGCCGGGCGGGCAGGATCTGCGGGGGGCAGTCGGATGCGCGCGGTCGCGCGCCACCACTATAGTCGGCGCCGCCGATCGCCACCAGCCCGCAGTGCGCGCGGCCGGGCGAGCCGGCAACGTCAGCCCCGCAGGGCAACCCGAAGGACTCAATCGCCGATGCGATGCGTCTCGCCGCCAGGTGCGGTCTGCGGCACTTGCTCACCCTCGCCCTCGCCCTCGCCACCTGCATCGCCGAACCACCGCCCACTCGTGTACGGCCACTCGACGCGACACACATCCTCGGTGCCGGGTTCGTCGCCGATATCCGCAACCGTGTCCGGCAGCGCGGCATCGCCACTGCCCACCGGCATGAACCCGGTCTCGAGGTTGGCGCGCACAAACACGTAGCCGCCAGGGTAGATGCCGACTCCATTGCGCGTGCCGGTCGCGCCGACGATCAGCCGTCCGGCGCGCCGGGTGGCGAGTTGGGTGACGAACACGCTCTGCCGCGGCCCCGCATACGAGACCATGTCCGGCCGCACATCGAGGTCGAGCCGGCGGCCGCTGCGCACCTCGCCGAGCAGGTACTCCACGACCGTGGGGTCAGCCAGCGGATCATTCGGGCTGCACACCAGGCGACCGCCGGCCGCGGCCGACAACACGGCGCCGTCGTGGTACGGGCCCTCGCCGGTGATCAGTGTCGGCCAGAAGCGATAGCCGCGCGCCCCGGGCGTGACGACGCCCGACGCGCACCCGGCCAGGTAGTTCTCCCACAGGCGATGCAGGTGATCGCGGTCGGTCTGGATTCGCGAACGCTCGGCCTCGCGCGGCAGCCACACCACGGCGATCGCGGCCAGCAGCAGCGCAACGACCAGCGCAGCGATCAGCTTGAAGGTGGCGGGCAGCATGTGATCGGGTGGTCGTTGGTCGGGAAGGAGCGAACCGTGTCAGCGATCGATGCCCGCGCCCTGGTCGCCGTCGACCCACAGGCGGCCATCCAGCTTGCGCCGGTCGGAGTAGATGTCGTGCGCGCCGCCAAGGTCGAGGAAGATCGCGATCGAGTCGTGGTCCGGCCGCGACGGCTGGTCGCCGGAACCGACGGCCATCAGCTTCGGGTTGGTCAGCATGTACGCATCCCTGCCACCACGATCGACAAACAACGCCACGGCGTGGTTGATCGCGCCGCCGACGCTGCTGCCCTGGCTGGTGTAGATGTCGTCGCCGCCGGCATCGAGGAAGTAGCTCACGCCGAGGTCGTGCGAGCCGCTCATGCTCAGGCCCCACGAGGTGTAGTTGTCGTAGCCGGCCAGGTCGGCAAAGCAGCCGACACCCATGTGGATGCCGCTGCCCATCGAATAGATCTTGGCCGAGTAATTGTCGTAGCCGTCCTCGTCGACGAGCATGCCGAGCGAGTACCAGTAGCTGCTGCCCTGGCCGAAGGCGTTGACGCGGTAGACGTCGTCGCCAGCCTTGTCCCACAGGATGCCGATGCCGCCGGAGGCGTCGGAGCGCATGCCGTAGCCCATGCCCTGGCCCATGCTCAGCTTGCGGTGCGGCATCGTCTCGTACTGCAGGTACTTGCCGTCCACGTAGTAGAGGTCGTTGCCGGCGACTTCGCAGAGCGCGCCGACGCCCTGTGTGAAGCCGAAGCCCTGGGCGTAGGCGCGCGCGTAGTAGACGTCATCGCCGGCCATGTCGATCAGGCCGCCGACGCCGAAGCCGGACGCGCCCTGGCAAACCGTGTCGGCGTCATAGCGATCGTCGCCGGCGAGGTCCGCGAGCATGCCGCCGCCGAACCAGCCGCAACCCTGGCAGTTGTGCGTGGCGATGTAGTGATCGTTGCCGGCCGCATCGTAGAGGAGGCCGACACCGAGGATGCCGGTGCCTTGCGCGTAGGCGGTGGCCGAGCGCCAGGTGTCGTTGCCGGCGAGGTCGATCGTCGCGCTGAGCGCGTTGGCGCCCACGTCGGCGCCGCCGACCGCCGAGCCGCTGGCCGGGCCGTCGTAGCTGTCATCGCCGCCGAGGTCGATCAGCAGCAGGTGATGGCCGGTGTGCGCCTGCGCGTCGTGGCCGGTGATGAGCACCTTGCCCAACGGCGTGTCCACATCGAGCAGCGTGCCCGTGCGACCCGCCAGCGATGCGGCCACCCCTTCGCTTTGCAGCGCGAGCAGCACGAGCCACACGTCGCCCGACCAGCCGTTGATCGCGGCCATCAGCGCGGCGCGATTCATGCGCTTCCAGACGGGCAACAACTTCAGGTCCCAGCCGATCTCGTCCGGATGCGAGAGCACCACTGCGCGATCCTCGGCAGTCAGTCCGGCGAATGCCTTGTGCAGGCCGTCGTGCCAGTGCGAGCCCTCCAGCATTGTGACGAGCGCCGTGGCCAGACCGGTCGGCAGCTGAGCTGCGCGCACGGCCGCGATCGCGGGCTCCATGCCGGCCGCCTTGCCCGCGTCGGCCAACGGGGCGAACGGCGACACGATGCGCGGCATCTGCCCGAGGCGATTGAGCAGCTTGCCGGTCATGCCCGCGGCCATGGCTTCGCGGATCGGAGCCACCGCGCGGCGCGCGATGTCAGCCAGTTGCAGCGGCTGGTCGAGCGCGGTCTGCACCAACGGGAAGCGGAACTCGTCGCGCGTCATGTTGCGATCGAACTCCAGATCCTTGCGCGTCATCTTCAACGCGCGCAGCGCGTCGTCGAGTGCCGCCTCGTCGGCCGGCAGCCAGCGCAGGTTGTCGAAGCCGGTGGTTGCCGGGTCGTTGGGGTCGGTCGGCGTCGGCGCAGGCGCGGAGGGGTCGGCCGGCTCGACACCGGCCGGTTCCCACTTCGACTCCAGGTCGTCGAGCGCTTGCGCGATGCGGTACGACACGAACGGGTCCTTCTCGACGGCGCGACGCGCGGCCAGCGCATCCGTCTGACCGGCCAGTGTCAGGCCTTCGACGGCGGCGGCACGCACAGACCAGTCGGCGCTCTTGCGCACCAGACTGGTCAGCGCATCGACCGCCACGCCCTTCATGTTGCCGTCGATCAGGCCGAGCGCGCGGATCGCCGCCAGTGTGGCCACGCCGGGTGTCTCGCGCATCGCGTACTCCATCAACAGATGGAAGCCGGTCTCGCCGAACGTGGCGGTCACCTCGGCCGCGGCACGACGCACGAAGAAGGAGTCGTCGCCGATACGCGCCGCCGCCTTCACCGCCGACTCGGCGTCGTCGTGCGAGAGGCCCCGCAGGGCGACGACACGCACCGCGGCGTCGGCGTCGGCCAGGAACGTCGCGACCTTCGCCGACCACTGCCCGCCGGCCTCGACCCAGGCCTGCAACACGCGCTGGCGCACGGTGGCGTTGGCGTCGGCCGCACCCGGCGCGAGTGCCGCCATCGCGGCCTCGCCGCCGATCAGCCCGAGCAGGTGCACGGCGCGCAGCCGCGCGATCCAGGTGGTGTGCGTGACGAACGGCTGCACGGCTGCGATCACCTCGTCGCCGCCGCGCTCGCGCAGCAGGTCGCGGACCATCGCGTAGCGCGGGTAGTCCTCCTCCGGGTAGGTCGTGAGCAGCACTGGCAGCAGTTCGGGCCGCGTGTCGGCCAACAGCGCGGCTCGCGCGGCAGCCTTCTGTTCGCGGACGAAGTCGGGCGCCTCGGCCGGGATGTCCCACGACGCGACGTCGATCTGGTACTGCGCCTCGCGGACCCACTGTTCGGTGGTGTCGGCCTCGCGATAGCGGAGGATCGCGCGAGCGCGGAAGCGGCGCGCAAAGTCGGCTTCCGACTCGTTGGCGGCCGCCTTCAGCGCGGGGATGTCGCCGGCCGGTGCCGCCTTGAGGTGCGCGATCGCGGCGGTCGCTGTGTCGTCGTTGGCCGCGAGTGCCGCGATGTCGGCCGCGTAGTCGGGCGCCGCGGGTGGCGGGTCCTGGGCGTGTGCCGCAGCGACCACGAGAAGGAGCGCAACGAGCACGGCGATGCGGGCAGCGAGATGAAGCATGGAACGTTGTCCTTGTCCGGAACAAGCCCACGGGCAGCTGCCTGTGGGTAAGCGAGAGATCGGGCAGCCCGTGGGCCTGAACGAAGCACCTGCGGGCGTGCTCGTTCATTCGCTCGCGTCACTCACGACGGGGCTTCCCATGATGCTGTACCCGTTGTCGACATGCAGCGTCTCGCCGGTGATCCCCGCAGCCAGCGGCGAGCACAGGAACGCCGCGGCGCGACCGACGTCGTCTGCACTGTTCGTGCCGCCGAGCGCGCTGTTCGCGTTGTAGTGCTCGATGCTCTTGTCGATCATGCCGATCGCCTTGGCCGCGCGGCTCGCCAGCGGCCCGGCGCTGATCGTGTTCACACGCACGCCCCACTTGCGACCGGCCTCGTAGGCCAGCGTGCGGGTGTCACTCTCGAGCGCGGCCTTGGCAC
This sequence comes from Planctomycetota bacterium, assembly GCA_050249295.1. Classification (GTDB taxonomy): domain Bacteria; phylum Planctomycetota; class UBA8742; order SKZP01; family SKZP01; genus JBFWQT01. The sequence continues at coordinate 497 of JBFWQT010000218.1, read as the reverse complement.
TGCTCATGCCGCCGCCGTAGCCGGGCACCACGCGCTCGGCCGCCAGGTAGCTCAGCGAGACGACGCCACCACCCTTGCGCATCAGCGGGCCGAAGCGCTGCACCATACTGACCATGCTGAACGCGCTGGCGCTGATCGCCGCGAGGTAGCCGTGGCGGCTTGTCGCCAGCAGCGCGTTCTGGACTTCGGGGCCGTTGGCCAGGCTGTGCACGACAATGTCGATGCACTGCTCGCCGAAGTCGGCCTTCACCTGGTCGGCGATCTGCTGGATCGTGTAGGCCGCGAGGTCCTTGTAGCGCTTGTCCTCGCGCGTGGCCTCGGGCACGTCGTCGGGCGTGTCGAACACCGCGTCGAGCGGGTAGGTCTTCTCGATCGTGATCGTGCCGCCGCCCGGCAGCGCAGTGTCGAGCTTGCCGCGTTCGAGGCTCTTGGTGAAGATGCCCAGCGCGGGCGGCCAGGTGCCGACGCAGATGCTCGCTCCGGCCTGCGCGAGGGCA
>JBFWQT010000217.1:0-10815 GCA_050249295.1 Planctomycetota bacterium | reverse complement strand
GCGCGCCCTCCGCCGTGCGAGCCGACGGCCGATCACCGCCGCGGCGTGCACCTCCGGACTGGTGGTGGTCGGCGGTGCCGCGCCCTGGCGCGCGCGCGTGAGCCCTTCGCGGATTGTGCCGTCGGCGCGGGCGCTCACGGCGCCGAGCGCGAGCAGGTCGCGCGGATCAATGCCACGGATGCGCAGCGCCTCGGCCGGCCCGGTCGCCACGGTGGTCGCGTGCACCTCCGGTATCGCGGCCGACACGCCCGGCGTGCGCTGCAGGTCCTGCACGAGGTCGCGCGGCAACGTGCTGCCGGGCCCGGTGCGATAGCGTTCGAAGACGATCAGCCACGGTCGATGGCCGGGGTCGTCGAGCCGCGTCATGCCATCGCCGACGGCGAGCCACACGCGACAGAGGAACGCGCCCGCCGCCAGGATCAGCATGGCAAGCAGCAGGCCGAGCGGCCGGCGCAGCAGGATGGGCATGAACGGACCCGCGGCCATGCGCTACGACGCCCCTTCCGTGGCCTGCTGGAAGGCATTGCGCCAGGCATCAATGCGCGCGGCCAGAGCGGCAACCTCGCTGGCGATCGCGTCCGTGCGCTTCTCGCGCGCGGACTGCTCGACGACGCGCGCCAGTTCGCCGAGTTCGTTGAGCGCCAGCGTGGCGGCGGTTCCCTTGAGGGTGTGCGCGTTGCGTCGCGCGTTGTCGAGGTTGCCGCCGGGTGCGATGCCGTCGCGGATCTGCGCGAGTTGCGTGGTCGCCTGGCTGAAGAACAGCTGCAGCAACTCGACCACATCGGCGCGATCAAGTCCGACGTGCTCGACAACGCTGTCGAGGTCGATGCGCGGCTGTGCGTCGGTCATCGCGTCGCGTCGCGGCAGGCATGGTGGCTGCGCGATCATACCAGTTGAACGCCATGCCGGTGATCGGACGATCGCCGCGGCGGGCGATGCCATGCCGAACCGCGCGACGTGCGGTGCGTACTGCGTGCGGCGAGTACTACCCGGGGCGGCGTCATGCATCGGGCAACCACTCACTTGAACCGGCTGAACGGGCTGCTGGTCGGGCTGTTCGTGGTCGCCGTGGTCGCCATGCTGACGGCCGACATCCTGCGTGGCCCTCCTCCGATCCGCAGCAGGCCGGGGCCGGGCCTGCACGCGCAACCTGTGGCCTTCGCGCCGCGCGCGCTCGACCTCGGCGCCGGCATCGTGCGATCGACGACGGCCCGGATTCGCGTGCAGCCGCTGCGCTACGACGACGGCATCGACCGCGCCTGCGCCGGCACGTGGAGCCTGAACGGCGACTGGCTGATCACGCACGGACGTGCCGGCAACAGCCTGGTGCTGGCCCGGCTGGAGCGCGAGCCGGAGTGGCGGCTGCGAATGGTGCACGAGTTTGCCGAGCGGCCCGGGCAGGCGTACGTGGCGAGCGCCGTGTCGGCCGACGGCTCGCAGGTGCTCACGGCCAGTCGCGACAGCGCGACCGCGTATGTGCAGTTGCAGTTGCACGAGATGGCGGGTGAGCGGCGAACCTGGCTGCTCGCGCGAGCGCCGTGCAACGGCTGCGAGGTGTGCGTGTTCCACTACGGCGACACGCCGCTTGCGTTGATTGGCGCTGGCCTGCGCGAGTGGCGGAGCGATGCACCCGACGCCGCGCCGGCGCTGATCGACACGGTCGACCTGTGGCATCCGGCCGGTGCCATCCAGCTGTCGCCGGACGGATGCTGGCGGTTGAGTCGCGGCTGGCTCTACGAACTGGCGAGTGATCAGCGAGCGTGCCGCACGTCGATGCCGCGGGTAGCCTGGTCGCCGGCGGGGAAGGCAATCGCGGAATTTGCCCCGTACGAGGGGTGCGAGGTCGTCGCGTCCCGACTGGAGCCGGGTCGCCCGCTCGGCGCGGCGACCGATCGCGTGCGGGTGACGACCCGGGTGCGTGGCGTGGCGGTCAACGATGCGGGCCACATTGCAGCGATCGCGTGCGACGCATGGGCCGGCGATGAGGCCGCCGCGGTGCTGGTCCGCGATGTCCACCACGGTTGGTGTGTGTCCGCGCCGATGGATCCGGATGCAATGCGCGTGTGTCCTCAAGCGGCCGGTGATGCAGCGGGCGTGATGGTGCACACGGCGGGCGGCTGGCAGGTGCTGACTACCGGAGCCCCGTAGGGCCGGGGGCAAGCTCATTGCATTGGCCACCAGAACAAGAGCCGCGACCGCGAGGGAGCGGGCCAGAGGGCCTCTCGCCTGCGAATCAACCTCTTGATCCATGCATCAAACGCGAGCGGATTTCGTGTGCGAATCAGAGCCGCGCGCGCAGCAAGCTGCCATCCGGGCGCGGAACGGCAAGGGCAAGGGCAAGGGCAAGGGCAAGGGCAAGGGCAAGGGCAAGGGCAAGGCTGCCTTCGCCGCGCGCCGGGCTCATCCGAACGGGTTGGTCCGCGTATCCTTGCGCAGGCGGTTGCGCAGGTGCGTGCGCCACGACCCGCCGGTCACCACCTCGGCACCCGGCACCTTCGTCGGATCATCCAGGCACCAGGCCCACGCGGGCGTCCGTTCGCTGGTCATCGCGCCTTCCACGACAATCAGCTGGCGCGAGTTGATCTTGCCCACCGCCTGGCACGTGTCGAAATGCGAGATCAGGTTCTTGTGCTTGTCCGGATCAAATTTCCACAGGTCGCCGATCACGCGCATCGTGTTGCTCGAGTCGTCGTTCGCGCTGCGCAGCTTGGCCGCCAGGTCGATGTACGGCCGCTCGTCGGCCACCAGCATCTGCCCCTGCGTGAACCAGCGGTCGCGCGTGTCCTTCTTCGCGCGCGGGTCGAGCGTCTTCTCGGGCTCCTCGGCATTGTGCATCGGCCCGACAATGAACGCCTGGTAGCACTCGACGTTGATCAAGCCTTGCTGCACGAACCAGCCGATCACGGCCAGCGCGTACAGGTCGCGCTTCGCCTGGTACGTGCTGCCGCTGCTGTGGCCCTGCGCGTTCATCCACGCCGTCAGCGCGGCCGATTGCTCGCCGTTGGGCGGCACTTCGGTGTTCAGCCACATCATGGCGTCCCACGCCACCCGCGCGCCGTCGAACGTCTTGTCCTTCCCGCTCGGGGAGGTCAGTCGGAGGAGCGTCATAGTCAAACCTGTTCGTGCAGGGAGAGTCAGGCGCGCGGGATCTTCACGCCCTCGCCGTCCTTGAGGAATTGCTTCAGCCCGAGGTCGGTCAGCGGGTGCTCCACGAGCTGGCCGAAAACCTTGAACGGGATCGTGCAGACGTCGGCGCCCATCATCGCCGCCTGATGGACGTGCATCGGGTGGCGGATGCTCGCGACCAGCACCTGCGTCTCGTACTCCGGATAGTTCTTGTAGATCTCGATGATGTCCTCGATCAGCGCCATCCCGTCCTGGCCCTTGTCATCGAGCCGGCCGACAAACGGCGAGATGTAGGTCGCACCCGCCTTGGCCGCCAGCAGCGCCTGGTTGCCCGAGAAGCACAGCGTGACGTTGGTCTTGATGCCCTCCTCGCTGAACTGCACCACCGCCTTCAGCCCGTCCGGAATCAGCGGCACCTTGACCACCGCGTTGTCGCCGAGGCTCGCCAGGTACCGGCCCTCCGCCAGGATCCCGTCGAGGTCGGTCGCCAGCACCTCGCAACTGACCGGGCCGGGCACGATCTCGAGGATCTCCTTGAGCACCTCGATGTAGTCGCGGCCGCTCTTGCGGATCAGCGAGGGGTTGGTGGTCACGCCGTCGAGGATGCCGAGGGCCAGGGCCTCTTCGATCTCCTTGACGTCGGCGGTATCGATGAAGAATTCCATGCGCGGTGGTCGTCGGCGAGTGGCCGTGGCGGTAGCAGGATGCGGCAGTCCGGACGTCGGGCTGCCTCCGTTGTAGGTTGCGGTGCGGGTGGCGGCAATCCCGCAGGCGCAAGAAGGGCGCGGCCGCCGTCGCGCGGCCGGCTCTGCGAGCGGGAGAGCGATCGGATCGGCGACGTAGACGGATGGTTCACGCCGATCAGACGGTGGGGTGACGCACGCTTCACGACCCGTTCACGCGATTTCACTGCATTTCACTGCATGTTCACTACAAAAGAACCCTGCATTTATGGGGCCTGGCGGGCGATGCTCCGGCCGGACGAGTTCGCGCTGTTTGAATCCGATAACTCGAATCGCGGCCGGTCGGGTCGGCCGTTGCAATTGTCTGTTTCAACCTGAGTTGGGAGCGAAATGGGTTCGTTCGGCAGCTCTCGTTAGTCGGCCTGTTGTCAGGGCCAGTGAGGTGACGGCGGCCGCGAACTGCTCCTGTGTAACGCAGGAAATGCAAGTGACCGCAGTGGAGATTCGCGTTCCGGGCGAGCCGGGGGTGTAAGCCCGGTGTAAGCCCCCGGAGTCTGATTCCGGGACGAGCCAGCAAGGCCAATTGTGCGCTGGTCCCGGGACCAGACTCCGGGGGCTTACACCCCCCGGCTCGCACGGGACACGGATTCGCGGTTGTGGGGCCGTGGCGGGCGCGCCTGACGGTCTGCGGGCGGTGAGCGGCGCGTTGCACGTGGTGCGGCAGATGGATGCCGCGGACGGTCCACAGGATGACTCGAAATACGGACTGTGCAATTGAAAGGTTCAGCGACATGGCAGGCTCCTGAATCCGACCCGGGTTCCGGCGAAGAACAACACACACTCCCTCTGTATTGAGGATTGTCCTATGTCGGGCCTCATTTTTTGCCGCAAGTGTTTGCCGCCATATGCATTGGCCCTGAATCAGCTAAATTGGACCGATGTCAGAGTCGGGAGAGGGCTCGAGCGCGCCGTGGAGCGCTTCTGATTCGCCATCGGTCGCGGAGTTACCAGGCACGCTCCCGGGTTGACCGCCGGGCGTATCGCTGCGGCGTGGGCGCTCAACTCACGGTGCCATTGTGCGTTGCGCCGGTGGGTTCCGGCTCGTTGACGGACGCGGTAGCATCTTCCCGTTCACTCACTCGCACACACCTCGCAACGCAACGCCCGCTTCGCCATGGCCGTACACTCACTCCGTGCCACCCGCGCCAGCCGTGGCTTCACCATCGCCGGCTTCTTCCTGCTGGTGCTGTCAGTCGGGCTGATCTTCGGCGGGTTCGCACTGAGCAGTTGCAGCTTCAACGAAGTGCGCAAGATGCGCGAGCTGGAACGCGTGCCGCAGACCGAGGCCGCGGCCGTCGTGCAGGGCGAGGTCAACATCGTCGGCCTGGCCGAGCCGAGCCTGGCCGGCGGAACCGTCGACGCGCCGCGCACGAATTCGTCGTGCCTGTACTTCAGCTACACAAAGGAAGAAAAGCGGCGCGACTCGAAGGGCAAGACGCACTGGAGCACCGTGGCGAGCCAGACCGCCGTGGTGCGCGAGTTCACGCTGCGCGACGACTCCGGCCAGATCCTCGTGGTGCCGATCGGCGCGGACATCACGTTCAACGTCGCGCAGAAGTCGCAGACCTACTCGGCTGACGGCAAGTACCGCTACACCGAAGACCGCATCGACCCCGGCGACCGGCTGTTCATCTTCGGCTACGCCTCGCAGGAGGCCGACAAGCCGATGGTGGTGGAGTTCCGCAGCAAGGGCCGCTACACGCCGATCATCTCGATGAGCAACGAGGACTCGGCGCGCACGAGCATGGCCGTGAGCAGCCTGTTCGCCTGCTGGGGCGGGCTGGTCGCGCTGTCGTTTGCAATCGTGTTCGCGTGCATGGCGCTGGGCATCCATCGCGTGATCACCTACCTGCTGCTGGTCTCGCTGATCATGGGTGGCGGGCTCGTCTACTACGGCCTGAACATGATGAACGACGACCTGCACGCCGCGCGCGAACGCGTCGACCATCACGTGGATGTGGTCTGCGCCGAGTGCCTCGCGGCGATGCAGCACGGCAACGTGGCGTGGAGCGGCACCGATGAGCAGGCGCTGGCCGGGCTTGGCTCGCTGGATGACGCGCAGTACGCCGCGCTGCCCGACAGCGTGCGCCACCGGCTGTCGCGCATCCGCATCGACCTGTGGCGCGCGACGCGGCGGTGCAACGAGCTGTTCGACCAGTTCCCGGAGAGCGCGCTGGCGCCGATGCTCGGCGTGTCACGCTGCGCCGAGTGGGAGTTGCCGCCGGCCGACCGGGAGATCGCGCTGGGCCTCGACCGCTCGTTCCGCCACGCGTCGCTCTCGTCGACCATCGCGTGGATCATCGTCGGCGTCGGATCGCTGATCGGGCTGATGCTGACGATCTACGGGTTCCGCGCGGTGAAGACCAAGCGGTACATCGAGAACATGCCGACCACGCCGGTGGCGGGTGCCACGTGGGGCCCGCTGGAGGTGGTGGGCACGGTGGCGCTGCCGACATCGCCGCCGAAGCCGGGCCTGCGCGGGCCGCTCAGCGGAGTGGATTGCGTGCAGTACCACTACGTCGTCCAGGAGCAGCGTGGCTCGGGCAAAAACACGTCGTGGGTGACGATCGAGAATCGCAACCGGCACATGCACTTCCTGTGCACGCAGCCCGACGGGCAGTTGCGCGTCAACCCGGCCGGCGCCGAGATCTTCACGAAGCATCGCGTGTCGCGCCACAGCGGCAACCGCACGTACAGCGAGACCAGCATCCGCCCCGGCGACCAGCTCTACGCGCTGGGTCATGCGGCCGCGGTGCCGCCCGACTTCAAGGAGCTGGAGCTCGGCAAGGCGCCGGACCGCTTCCCGTTCATCCTCGCCAACAAGAGCGAGATGGACATCCTGCTCGGCATGTCGCGCCGCGGCCTGATGCTGATGAACATCGCGCTGTGTGCCGTGGTGCTGGTTGGCCTGGCGGCGTTCGGCGCGCGGGGCGGCTTCACGGCCAGCGACTACCTGCTGGCCGCGCTGATCGCGCCGGCGTACCTGGCGTTCCTGTTCCTGCTGCTGCTCTACAACGACATCGTGTTCCTGCGCCAGCGCGTCGGCACGACGATGTCGAACATCGACATCGCGCTGAAGAAGCGCTTCGACCTGCTGCCCAACCTGGAGGCGGTGGCGAAGCAGTACCTCGCCCACGAGCGCGACCTGCAGACCCGGCTCGCCGGGCTGCGCACGCAGAACATGCACGACGCAGGCGGCGTGGTGACGTCGGGCTTCACGGCGGTGATCGAGCGCTACCCGGCGCTGAAGGGCAACGAGCAGACCGCGAAGCTGATGAAGTCGTTGATCCGCCTGGAGAACGAGATTGCGCTGATGCGCGAGAGCTACAACCAGGCGGTCGAGCGCTACAACTCGCGCATCGGCCAGTTCCCCGAGTTGTTCATCGCGTTGCTCTGCCGCTTCCGCGCGGCCGACTTCTACAAGGCCGACTTCGAGGTGCACGAGGTGCCGAGCCTCGGCTTCGAGGAGGCGCCGGTGGTGGAAGACGACGGCCGCAAGGACGACGTGGTGGTCGGCGACGTGAGCGAGCCTCCGCCTCCTCCGCCGCCGCCGGCGCCGCCCGCCAGCTGATGAACAAGCGCCGCGACCGCAAGTGGCTGTCAGAATACTCACGCCCGGGCGAGCCGGGAGTTGCTGACGTGGACTACTCGCCGTCGTCCGGCACATCCTTCGCCAGACGCACCAGCCGTTCGAGGATCGCCAGCGCCTGCATCGGCGTCACCTTGTTGATGTCCACCGCGTGCAGCTCGTCGTAGACGCGATCGTTCGCCGGCACGAAGAGGGTGAGTTGCACCTGCTTCTTCTTCATGCGCGTGGTCGGCGGCGCAAAGCGCGGACGGCCATTCACGTCGAGGGCCTGACTCTCCAGGTTGCCGAGCAGTTCCTTCGCGCGGTCAATCACGTGCTGCGGCAAGCCAGCGAGACGGCCGACGTGGATGCCGTAGCTGCGGTCGGTGCCGCCGTCGATGATGCGGTGCAGGAAAACAATCTCGTCCTGCCACTCCTTGACCTCGACCGAGACGTTGCCGACCTGCGGGTAGAGCGAGGCGAGCTGCGTCAGCTCGTGGTAGTGCGTGGCAAACAGCGTGCGACAGTTGGCGTGCTCGACCAGGTGCTCCATCGCCGACCAGGCGATGGCCACGCCGTCGAACGTGCTCGTCCCGCGGCCGACCTCGTCGAGAATCACGAGGCTCTTCGCGGTGGCGTGATTGAGGATGTTGGCGGTCTCGGTCATCTCCACCATGAACGTGCTCTGGCCGCGCGCGAGCTCGTCGCCACTGCCAAGGCGGGTGAAGATGCGGTCGGCCAGGCCGATGCGGGCACTGCGCGCGGGCACGTAGCTGCCGATCTGCGCTAGCAGAGTGATCAGCGCGTTCTGGCGGATCCACGTGCTCTTGCCGGCCATGTTCGGGCCGGTGATGATCAGCGCGTTCTTCTCGACAGTGAGGTGCGTGTCGTTGGGCACAAACGCCTCGCCGGAGCCGGGCATCGCCTCGACCACCGGGTGGCGGCCCTCGACGATCTCGAGCACCGGCTCGTCGAGCATCACCGGGCGGTGGTAGCTGCGCAGCTCGGCCAGCGTGGCAAACGCCAGCAGCACATCGAGCGTGGCAAGGCGGCGCGCGGCGTCCAGCAGCGCGGGCACGTTGGCGGCCGTCTCATCGCGCAGCCGGCAGAAGATCTCGTACTCCAGCTCGCGCGACTTCTCGCCGGCCGAGAGGATCTTGCTCTCCTGCTCCTTCAGCTCCGGCGTGACGTAGCGCTCGGCGTTCTTCAGCGTCTGCTTGCGCTCGTAGTGCGCCGGCACCTTGCCGGTGTGCGCGTGCGTGATCTCGATGTAGTAGCCGAAGACGCGGTTGTAGCCGACCTTGAGCGACGCGATCTTGCTGCGCTCGGCCTCCTCGGCCTCGAAGCGCTGCACCCAGCTCTCGCCAGCGCGCGCCAGTTCGCGCAACTCGTCGAGCGTCGCGTCGGCGCCGTCGGCGACAATGCCGCCCTCCTTGAGCGCGACCGGCGGGGCCTCGACCAGCATGCCGGTGAGCTGCTCGCGCAGGTGGCCGAGCGGATCGAGCTGCGCGATGTCCTTGAGGATGGGGGCCTGCACATTGCGCAGCAGCTGGCGGATCTGCGGGATGCGCGCGAGGCCGTCGCGGATCGCGGCGAGGTCGCGCGCGGTGGCGCGGCCGTAGCCGACGCGCGAGGCGAGGCGCTCGAGGTCGCCGGGCGCGGTCAGCTCGCGCAGCAGGTCGCGGCGCAGGTCGCTGCGGTCGAGCAACTCCTCCACCGCGTCGTGCCGTTGGCAGATCGCCTCCTTGTCGGTGAGCGGCGAGGTCACCCACTCGCGCAGCATGCGGCTGCCCATCGGCGTGCTGGTGCGATCAAGCACGCCGACGAGGCTGCCGGTGCGCTCGCGCGTGCGCAGCGTCTCGGTCAGCTCCAGGCAGCGGCGCGTCGCATTGTCGAGCACCATGAACTGCCCCGGCCAGACGCGCCGCAGCGCGACGAAGTGGCCGAGCGCCTGGCGCTGCGTCTCGCGCAGGTAGCCGAGGATCGCGCCGGCCGCGCCCACCGCGGGGTCGGCCTCGCCCTCATCCAGGCCGAAGCCGCGCAGCGACTCGACGCGGAAGTGCTCGACCAGCGCGCGGCGCGCCTCGCGGGCATCAAACTGGTGGGCCATGCGCGCCGAGATCACCGGCGCCGGTTCGGCCTGGCGCAGGCTCTCCAGCAAGCGGTCCGGCGCGGCATCTTCCACGAACGCCCACTCCGGCCACAGCACCTCGGCCGGTTCCAGACGGCCGCACTCGCGGATCGCCTCGTCGCGCGACATCACCGCCACCTCGAACCGGCCGGTGCTGACGTCGGCCCACGCCACGCCGACCGGCGCGTCCACGGCCGGGTCGCGGCGCGCGGGCGCGACGGCCAGGATGAAGTTCTGCTTGCGCTCGTCGAGCAGCGAGTCGTCGGTGACGGTGCCCGGCGTGACGATCCGCGTGATCGCGCGATCGACAACGCCCTTCGCGTCCTTCGCGTCCTGGATCTGCTCGACGACGACCGCCTTGTGCCCCTTCTGCAGCAGCCGGCGCATGTGCATCGCCAGCGAGCGCAGCGGGAAGCCGCAGAGCGGGATGTCCTGGTCGCCGACCTTGCCGCGCCGGGTGAGCGTCAGGCCGAGGTCGCGCGCGACTCGCTTCGCGTCGTCAAAGAACAGCTCGAAGAAGTCGCCCATCTGGAACAGCAGCGTGTACTCCGGGAACGGGTACTCGGCGCGCACCTCCAGGAACTGCTTCATCGCCGGCGAGAGCTTTTCGCCCGCGCCGCTGCTGGTGTTGTTATCGCCGTTTCCGTCGATGCTGTCGGGTTGCGAGAGGCCGGTGATGCTGCCGAAGTCGATGTCCGTGTCACCGCGCAGTGCCTTGAGCATCGGTTCCGGCGTGACCGGCGGCGGTGGGGGCGGGGGCGCAGGTGCTTCCGCGGCCGGCTCGCCGACGGTCGCCTTCGGCTTCGGCTTCGCCTTGCCGTTCGCCGCTGCCGGTTCCGCCTCGTCCGGCGTTGTGACCGGAGTCTCCTCGGCTAGATCACTGGAACGGCGGCGACGGGCCATCCGGGGCGTCTCGAACGGTTGCTGGGCGTGAGGCACAGCATAACAGGCCGGGCCGGGACACGCGCGGGAGGCTCATGTTCCGGGAGGCGGCGTCGGCGCCGGTGCGTTCTGTACGTTGGTGGGTGAGGGCGGGGGCGGAGGCGGGGTGAGAGGGCCAAGGGCAAGGGCAAGGGCAAGGGCAAGGGCAAGGGGTGAGAGGGGCAAGGGCAAGGGCGGGGGCAAGGGGTGAGAGGGGCAAGGGCTAGGGCGGGGGCAAGGGGTGAGTGGGGCAAGGGCGGGGGCGGGGGCAAGGGCGGGGGTGGGGGCATGGGGTGTTAGACACCTGGCTTTCTGGATCGGAAGTG
>JBFWQT010000216.1:0-10832 GCA_050249295.1 Planctomycetota bacterium | reverse complement strand
CGGCCGGCTGGGTCGCCAACTTCACCGGCGAGCCGATCGCGCAGAGCGTCACGCGCCTGGAGAACTGATCGGTTTGCTGGCCCCAGCACCGCCCTGCCGGCGGCCATGGGCAGCGCCCCGCGGCCGCCGGCAGTTTTCTGCATGGTGAACGATCGATGGCGAAGAAGCCTGCCAGGCCGGGGACGAAGAAGAAAGCGCCCGCTCCGCTGGTCGCTGCGGGCGGCGGTGTCGATGCCGTGACGGCGGCGATCGAGGCGGGCGACATCGACGCGATGGTGTCCGCGCTCGAAGCACTGCCGGCGGCCGATCGGCGGAAGGTGGCACCGGGGGTTATCGCGAACTGCAAGCGCTGGTCGAAGGGGTCGATCCAGCCGGTGCGAGGCCAGCCGAACACGCGGCGATGGGCGTACGACAGCGGCACCGACGAACAGCGCACTGCCGCCGCGGTCTGCGCGTGGCTGGTCTGCACCTCGGCCGAGCTGATCGCCAACCGCCGCTCGGTCAACCATCACCAGCGCGAGTCACTGCCGGCGCTGGCCGCGCGGGTGAAGCCGCCGTGGGTCAACTCCGACGACATGGCCGCGATGGCCGAGGCGAACGTGCTCTGGTGGCACGAGCTCGACGCGCTGGTCGAGGCCGGGCTCTGCGAGTACGTGCTCACCGACGCGATGGTCAGCCAGCTCGTCGGCGGCCTCGGCTTCCGCAGCAGCACGCCGCTGGGCAAGGTGCTGCGCGAGCGGCCCGTGCTGCTGCCGCAACTCTATCGACTGTTCGAGGTGGAAGGCGGCCAGCAGACCAGCCTGGCCGCGGCCGACAAGTACCGCCGCGAGGAGAACACCTGGGCGCACGCGCTGCACGACCTCGTCGACAGCGGCGTGCTCGATCGACAGCGCGTGCTCGATGCCACGCTCGACGGCCTCGCGCGCGACTTCGCGGCGTTCCGCGCTGGCTGGTTCTCGCGCTTCCACGATCGGCTCCGGCCGACCGACGCCGAGCGCGCCGCTCGCGCCGACCGCTACCTGCGCCTGCTCGGCAGTGTGATTCCGGCGACCGTGAGCTTCGCGCTCAAGGTCATCGAGGGGCTGTCAAAGGCCGGGCAACTCACGCCGCGCACGCTGCTGGATCACATCGTGCCGGGGTTGTTCGCACGGCAGAAGGGCACAGTCACGCGCGCGCTGAAGCTGCTCACCGCCGCGGCCACCCGCGAACCGGCTCTGGCGGCCGATGCGGCGCAACTGGCGGTGGATGCGCTGGTGCACGAGGCGCCCGACGTGCAGGCCGCGGTGCTCGACGCGGTCGACGCATTGCGGCCGCTGTGCGGCGACGCGGGCGACGACGTGAAACAGATGCTGGCCGACCGGCGCGACATGATCGCGCCCTCGCTGCACGCCCGCCTGCCCGGCCACCAACCCGCCGCCACGACGCGAGCCACCACCGCGACGCCAGCGTCAACGTTGCCGACAAAGGTGCAACTCGCGGATCCGTTCGAGGCGTCGCGCGCGCTGCAGGTCGCCGACGACTTCGAGTCGGCGTTGCGCATGGTGTCGCACGCGCTCGAGCATCCGTTGGAGGCTGACGCGCACGAGCTGGCCTGCGACGCGATCGCGCGTCACGCGATGCCCGACTCGGCCGACGCCGCGAAACTGGCCGGCGCATTGCTCAAGCGCACCGCGCGACTCGCCACGCACGGAGCCGGCCTGTCGATGCCGCTCGCGCTCGTCGCGCGCGCGTGGATCACCGGCAAGCGGCCTGCATGGCCGGATCGCAAGAAGTGGCCGCTGTCCGACCAGTTCGTGTTCGCGCGACTCGAAGCGCTGGCCGGACGCGCCGCGAAGCGCATCGCGTTGCCGCTGCTCTCCACACCCACGCACCAGGGCGGCCGCATCCAGCCCGACACGTTCAGCGCTCGGCTCGACGCGTGGCGCAAGGCGAAGGTGGCGCCCGGCAGCTTCGACGCGTTCGACATGACGCTCGCGCTCTACCGCCTGCCTCCGACGGCGCGCGCGAAGGCGCACAAGGCGCTGGTCAAGCTGGCCGCGCCGTCCGCCACTGTGGCCGCTGCACTGGAGCTTGCCGCCACGCACGAACCGGCCAGCTACGAGTTCCGCGTCGTGCCGCGCACCAGCGGCAAGTACACGTTCTTCCACATCGAGACGACGACCACGCCGCCGGTGCCGAAGGCCACGCACATGCTGCTTCTGCGCCACGCCACGGCCTGCCGCGGCGGCTACCACGCCGAGTCGGGCTGGCGCGACGAGTTGCGGCGCTTCGGTGCTGCGGCGATGCCGTACGACCTCGATCAGTACTTCGCGTGCGGCGTCGAGATGTTCGGCAGCTGGACGATCGACGAGACGCGCGCCGAGGCCACCGGCTTGCTGCCGGCGCGCGACCCGGCGGTCGAGCTCGGCGTGCCGGGCCACTGGCTGCTGCTGCTCGCGCTCGCGTCGCGCGGGCAGGTCGCGATCCAGAACGCGCTCGACGTGGCGATCCACGGCTTCAGCGCAGCGCAGGGTCGCGTGACCGCCACGCTGCTGGGCGATGCGCTGGCCACCCTGCTGCCGAGCGGGCTGATCAAGGCGGCGCGACTCGCCACCACGCTCGGCGACCTCGCGCGGGCGTCCGACCTGCACGCGGCGCAGGTGTCGCGCACCATCCAGCATGGCCTGCGCGGCCAAACGGAGCGCGCGCCGCGCGACATCGCCTCGCTGCTCGAACTGCTCCACGAGTTGCTCGCGGCCGCCGGTGCTCGCGTGGACGACGGCGCGGCGCGCGAGTGGCTCACGCTGTTCGGTCGTGGCGGCAAGGCGGGCGCACTCTGCAAGAAGCTGCTCGCTCGCTGATCGCACGCGGCAGACAGGCGACTGCCGGTTGCTCCGCACCAGGTGCGCTGGAACAGTAGATGCGCAACCACGCGCGATCGCCACGCCATGCCCGACCCGTCCAACGACGCCACGTTCCCGCGGCGCACGCGCCGTTCGCCTCGCGAGCCGCTCGATCCCACGTTGCCGCAGCGTCGCCCGGTGCCCGGCGCGGCGCCCGCCGGCGCAGACCCCACGCTACCCGCCACGGCCCGCGCACCGCGCGCTCGCGCCACCTCGGCGCACGCGCGCGACGAGGGCCAGCGCTTTGTGCGCACCGGCGAGCTCGGTCGCGGCGGGCTCGGTCGGGTTGACCTGGCCGACGATGTGCGGCTGCAGCGCGAGGTCGCAATCAAGGTGCTGCTCGACACTGCCGACGCCGAGAGCATTGCCGAGTTCGTCGAGGAGGCGCAGATCTCCGGCCAGCTCGAACATCCCAACATCGTGCCGGTGCACGAGCTGGGCTTCGATGCGCGCGGTGTGCCGTACCTGGTGATGAAGCGCGTGCAGGGCGAGACGCTGGCCGACATCGCGGCGGCGCGGCGTGCGCAGCGTGGCGCGGCCGGGCTCGATGCCCTGCAGCGCGATCACATCCTCGAGTACTTCCTCAAGGTGTGCGACGCGATGGCGTACGTGCACGCGCGCGGCGTGATCCACCGCGACCTCAAGCCGGCCAACGTGATGGTCGGCGAGTTCGGCGAAGTGCTCGTCATGGACTGGGGCCTCGCGCGGCCGATCGGCGCGGCCGAGACCGGGCGCGTGGTGCGCACCGATCGGCGTGGCGACGACAACCGCGACCTCACGCTCGACGGCACCGTCGTCGGCACGCCCGGCTACATGCCGCCCGAGCAGGCCGACGGACGGCTCGACGAGATGGATGCGCGCGCCGACGTGTTCGCGCTCGGCGCGATCCTGTACTCGCTGCTCACCGGCGAGGTGCCGTACACCGGCCGCAACGTGAACGAGGTACTGGTCAAGGCGGCGCGACACGAGCTGACACCGCCGGGGCGCCGCGCGCCGCACGCGGGTATCCCGCGCGAACTCGACGCGATTGTGATGAAGGCGATGGCCGCCGATCGTGCCGACCGCTACGCCTCGGCAAGCGAGCTGCGCGACGACATCGATGCGCTGCTGACCAGCCGGCCGGTGTCGGCGTGCACGCCGCGCCTGCACGAGCGGCTGATCAAGTGGGGTCGCCGTCATCCGGCGGCCGCGCTGGGCGCCGGGATGAGCGTGTTGTTTGTCGCGCTGGCTGCGGCCGGGGCGTCGTTCGCGCTGTCGCAGATGGCCAACGCGGAGGCGGCGCGCGCGCGATCGGAGGCGGACGCCGCGGTGGCCGAGCAGCAGCGCGTGCAGGCCGAACGCGCGCGGCGCGACGCCGAGCTCGAAACCATGGCGCGCGAGGGCCGCATCAAGGATCTGCTGCGCGAGCTGAACTCCACGTTGGCCGGACAGCGCGACGCGGCGATCGACGCATTCTATGCGGAGTGGAAGGCCGCCATCGCCGAAGGCGTGCACGAGGAAGCCTTCGTGCGGCAGCTTGGCGCCGAACGCATCCAGCACGTGATCTCGGCGCTCGAGCAGTTTCTTGCCACGGCGCGCAGGCTCGGCGACGACGCGATTCCGGTGACCAGCGAGGACTTCCGCCACCTCGGCGTGCTCTACGCAGTGGGCGCGCGCGATCCGGAGCGGGCGCTCGAGTATCTCGATCGTGCGCTCGAGCTGGCGCCGGACAATGCGGCGGCGCGGATGAACCGCGGCGTGGTGTTGCGCCGGCTCGGCCGGCCGGATCGCGCGCTGATCGATCTCGATGCGGCCGTGCACGCGGCTCCGCGATCTGCCGAGGCGGTCTACAACCGCGGCGTGGTCAAGCGCGACCTCGTGGATCTGCCGGGCGCGATGGCGGACTTTGACCGGGCGCTGGAGTTGAATCCGCAGTACGCCGACGCGCTGGCGCAGCGTGCGTTCCAGCGGTACCAGATCGGGCAGCCCGGCCCGGCATTCGAGGACGCCACGCGCGCGATCGAACTGGACAGTGGCCTGGCCGAGGCCCAGCTGGTCGTGGCGCTGGTCGAGGTTACCCGCGGTCATATCGAGCCGGCGCTCGAGGCCTGCAACCGCGCGATCGAGGCTGACCCGGAGTCGCCCACGCCGTACGTGTATCGCGCGATCGTGCAGCGGATCCGTCGCCTGCCCGATGCCGCGATTGCCGACTGCAACGAGGCGATCGCCCGCAACGCGAAGGTGTGGTCGGCGTACTTCCAGCGCGCGCTCGCGTACTCGCAGCGCGGCGACGCGCAGGCCTCGCTTGACGACTACAACCGTGCGATCGACCTTGCGCCGACGAACCCCGAGCTCTACCTCAATCGCGGCATCCTGTATTCGCGGGCCGGCGATCGCACCGCCGCCTATCACGACTACCAGCGTTGCCTGCAGATCAATCCGCGCCAGTGGCAGGCGATGTTCAACCTCTCGCCGTACCACGTGGAAATGGGCGACACCGACGGCGCGATTGACCTGCTGCGCAAGGCGTGGGCGATCTGCACGGCACCGGCGGACAAGGCACGCGTGGCCGAGGCGCTGCGAAAGCTCGGCGCGCAGGTTCCGGACTGACGCGACCGCGTCATATGCTACACCGCGACGCGCGACCTCGACCTCGACCGACCGGCACGCATCAGGGCATGACTGACGCCGCCACTATCACGCAGGACGACCTGGCCGGATTGATCGCCGGTGCCGCCGACGCCGCCACGGCAAGCGCGGTGCAGCTGATCGACGTGCGGCCCGCGCGACTGTTCGCGGCGGCACACATCCCGGGTGCGATCAACGTGCCGTTCGAGTCGCTCGCCGACGCCACGGCCGCGAGCCTGGCCGACGCCGGTCTCGACCCCGCGCGCGACACGGTGGTGTACGGCCGCAAGGACGAGGCCGGTCGCAAGGCAGCCGTCGCGCTGGCGGCGCTCGGCTTCGGCAACCTGCGCGTGCTCGATGGCGGCATGAACCTCTGGCTGCGCGACCAGCGGCTGTGCGACCCGCCCGTGAAGGGCTGGGCCTGCGGCGTCTGCTCCTACGGCTACCAGGTGCATCGCGGCGACGACTCCACCGGCGTCGAGCCCGGCACCCTGTTCGAGGAACTGCCGGCCGGGTGGCGCTGCCCGTGGTGCGGCGCGATGAAGGATCGCTTCATCAAGGAAACCTGGACCTGACCGACGCCGAACGACGAAACGGAAGCCGGCTGCACGTCGTGCGCGCAGCCGGCCCTCGGTCACGGGTTGTCGCGAGTCACTTGCCGTCGGCGTCGCCGTCGCCGTCGTCCTGCTTCGGCTGCAGGCGCTTCTGCATCTCTTCCATGCGCTTGCGCATTTCCTCCTGGCGCGCCTCCTGCTCCTTCTGTCGATCCTCGGCCGCACGCGCCTGCTCGGCCGCACGCTGCACGCGCCCGCCGGTCGGCCGGTCAAAGCGGGTCACGTCGGGCGGCAGGCGGTCGTGCTTCTCCTCGAACTCGCGCCGTGCCTCGCCGCGCATCTCGTCGCGGCTGATCGTGCCGTCGCCGTCCGCGTCGATCCGCTTGAAGTCCTCGTCGCGCCCGCGGAACTCATCGGCGGTCACCGAGCCGTTGCGATTCTTGTCGTGCTTGCGCATCAGCTTGTCGAGCGGCTTGTCGAGCACCTCGCGCGCCGCCGCCACCGGCAGATGCTCGCGCATGTACACGCGCAATTCGGCTGGCATCAGGTGGCCGTCGTTGTCCGCATCGAGGAACTCGAAGATCGCGGCGGTCTCAACGCCCTGGAACTCGTACGCCGAGAGCCGGCCGTCGCCATCCTTGTCGGCCTGCTTGATGCACGTCGCGACGGCATCCGAAATCTGCTCCTCGCTGAACGCCGCTCCGGCGTACACCGGCCGCACGTCGCCCTTGTCGGTGCGCGGCCCGAACTCGGCCTCGAGCCGGCGCTCGTCGTTCTGGCGTTGCTGCTCCTCCATCTGGCGACTGATCGAGCTGCGCGGATTGCCGCTACCGTTCTGAAGCGTGGAGCTCTGCGAGCTGTTGGTGCTGCTCTGCGCGCTGGCCTGGCCGTTGGCTGCCACGGCGGCCGCAACGAGGACAATGAAGGTGTGGGTGAAGGTGAGGTTGAGCCGCATTCCGGTCTCCGGTCGGTGGATGTGTGTCGTCGACCGGCAGTACGGAGCCGCTGCAGAAACCGGAACTGTCCGGCCTGGCTGATGTCGGGCCGCTACGCGATGCGCTTCTGGAAGCGGCCGGCCGCCACAGTGAGGAAGAACACGCCGAACATCACGAGGATGATCGCCTCGTCGTAAAGCTCGGCCAGGCCGGCGCTGCGCAGGATGATGCCGCGCAGGATCTCGATGTAGTACGTGACCGGCACCGTCCAGCCGAGGAAGTTCATCAGCCACGGCATGCTCTCGCGCGGGAAGATGAACCCGCTGAGCATGATGCTCGGCAGCATCGTCATCATCGCGCCGAACATCGCCTGCAGGCTGTTGCGCGCAAACGTGCTGATCAGGATGCCGAGGCCCAGCGCCGGGAACAGGAAGCACAGCGAGAGGCCGGCGAGCAGGAAGACATCGCCGTTGATCGGCACCTCGAACACCGCGACCATTATCAACACGACCAGCGCCGTCTCGACAAATCCGATCACGGCGTAGGGCAGCAGCTTGCCGATCATCAGCGCGCCGCGGCTCACCGGCGTGACCATCAGCTGCTCGAGCGTGCCCTTCTCGCGCTCGCGCACAATGCTGGCCGCGGTGAGGAACACCGTGACGACCTGCATGATGATGCCGAGCAGGCCGGGCACGAAGAAGTTGGCGCTGCGCATGTCCGGGTTGAAGCGCGTGGTCGGCTTGACCACCACCAGCGGTACGCGCCTGCCGGGCGGCGCGGTGGCCTGCAGCGTGGCGATGTTCCAGTTGAAGCCCACACCTTCAATCGCGCCGAGCGCCTGCGTGGCGACGGTGGAGTTGCTGCCGTCGATGCGCACCTGCACCTCGGCCCGCCGCCCGGCCTGCAGCTTCGCGGCGAACCCCGGCGGGATCTCCACCATCACCATCGCGCGGCCGGCCTTCATCTCGTGCTCGAAGAACGCCGAGTCGATCGGCTCGTCGGTGTCGGGCGGGTTGGTGCGCAGCGTGCTGGTGGCGTCGAGCAGCGCCGTGAACTTGCGCGACTCGGAGGTCTGGTCGCGGTCCCAGACGATGGTGGGCACGTTGCGGACCTGCATGTCCACGGTGTAGCCGAAGATCAGCAGCTGGAATGCCGGGATCGCGAACATCACGATCAGCGTGAGCGGATCGCGGCGGAGGTGGATCACCTCCTTGTAGAGGATCGCCGCGGTGCCGCGCAGGCTGGTGAGGCCGCGCAGGCGGATGAGGGCGGGCAGCTTCATGCCGGCGATCTGCGGTCTGCTCGATGGTCGCGATGCAGCGATGTACCACGGCCGCGCCGGTGGCTCAACGCGAGGCGCCCGCGAGGAGGTCGCGTTCGACGGTCTGGCCGTCCAGCAGGTCGACCGTGACGTCGCCCGGCATCAGCGTCCACGAGCCGGCCGGCAGGTCGGTGGCAGCAAAGCGGCCATCGACGCCGGTGCGCACCACGTGGCGGTAACGCAGGCGCGAACCGGCCGCGGGCGTGCGCAGCAGAACCACCTCGCCGCCAGCCACCGGACGGTCGTCGGCATCGCGCAGCAAACCGCGGATCGTGGCACCGGCACGCGCCGACGGCGGCGGCAGCAGCGTGACCACCAGACGTCCGGCCGCATTGTCGCTGCGTGACAGCTCGAACACCGTCGCCGGTTCGCCGTCGGCGCCACCCACCTCCAGCGCCAGCGTGCAGCTCTCGTCCGGCATGCGCAGCGCCGGAACAAGCAGGCGCAGCACCCCGTCGCGATCGGTCGCGCCGACGTCCGTTGGCATCAGGTAGCTGGCAAGCGTGAACTGGCCGTTGGCGCCGAAGTCGAGCGATCCGAGGCGGCACGACCGGCCGGCCGCGGGCAGCCCGTCGAAGCGGCGAACCTCCACCTCGCACGTCCACGGCTCGCGCGGCATCAGGTCCACGTTGCGCGTCTCGCCGGGGCCAACCGTCACAATCGTCTCGGAATCGTCGGCGCGCTGGTTGCCCCTGGCGCGCAGGCGCCACGTGCCCGGATAGACCGCCACATCGATCGCGCTGCCGTCGCCTGGCGTGGTGGCGCCCCACAGATTGCTGACCAGCCGCGTGCCGGTCTCGCCGAACAACATCACCAGCTGCGACACCGGCGTTCCGACGAGGTCCAGCGTGCGCACCCGCAGCGTGGCCGGCGGGTCGAGGCGCAGCTCCACTTCGCGCGACTCGTTGAGCGGCCACGACGGTACGCCCATCGCACCGATCACCGACCGGCCGGTCGTCGGGTCGTCGCGCGTCACCATCACCTGCATCGGGTAGGCGAGGAAGCCGACCGGCGGCAGCTCGACGCGGCCGTCTGCGTCGGTGAGCATCGCGTTGATGGCCATGGTCCGCACCTGCACGCCGGGCAGCGGCTTGCCGTCGGCGTCCACCACGCGCACGATCAGCGACGCAAACACGCCGACGGTGATGTCGCCGCAGTCGGCCTCGCCGTCATCGATCGTCAGCGGGCCGGTCGTCACCGCCTGCGTCATGCGGCTGTCCGTAGTCGACACCGGGGCCGAGTCGACGCGCACGCCATACGTGCCCGGCGGCAGCCCCGGCTCACAGAACCGGCCGGCGTCGTCGGTCGTCGACATGCGGAAGCGAACGTCGGCGGTGTCGGTGGGCTGCAGGAACTCGCCGGCCGCCGTCATCGCGCCGATCATCACGCCGCGGTTGGCCGCCGGACGGTCGCCGATCAGCACGCGACCGACGAGCGTCCCGCCGGTGCTCAGCACCACGTCCTGGCGATTCGTGCCTGCTGCGAGTCGGATCTTCCGGCGGAAACTCGCGTGCGGCGGCGCCGACACGTTGAGCTCCACGACTTCGACCGTCAGCCCCTCGATGCGCGCGAAGCCGCTGGCGTCGGTGGTGGCGGTCCACTGTGGCACGTCCTTCATGCGCTGCGGGTTGTAGTCGGCTTCGCGCGCCATCACGCTGACGCCGGGCAGCAGCGCCCCGTCGCTCGCCGTGACAAACACGTCGAGCGTCATCGGGTCGTCGAGCACGATCTCGATCGGACCGCGCGTCTCGCCGTCGGCAAACGTGAACGGCAACTCGACCGGGCAGTACGCCGGATGATCGGCCGACACGCTGATGCGGCCAGGCGGCAGCGCGGCCAGATCGAAGCGGCCCTGCGCGTCGGTGCGCGTGCCTTCGGGGCCGAGGTCGTCGTCGGGCGACGCCGGCGACGTGCCCGTCGGCGCATCGGCCGGGCCGGACAGGTAGTAGCCAACGCGGCTGAACGCCGGGCCGCGGCGGACCACAGCGTTCTCGATCGGCGAACCGGCGCGATTGCGCACGACGCCACTGAGATGCACCGGACGATCGAGGCGCAGCGTGCCGATGTCGGACCGCGTCTTGCCCTCGGCGAATCGCGCGTTGGTGTAGCGCGGCAGGTAGCCGTCGCAGGTGACCTTCACGTTGAGCCACGATTGATCGGCCGGATCGGCCGGATCGGCCAGCAGGGTGAAGCGGCCGTCGCTGCCCGACCGCGTGGACCCCTCGGACGACGAGTCGTACAGCGCGATCGTGGCGGCGGGCACGGGACGGCCGAGGCCGTCGACCACCACGCCGACGATCTGCAGCATCTGCGCGGCGTCTGCCGGCGGCGGTTCGTCGGTGGCCGGCGTCAGCGGATCGGTGTTGGCGGCGGGCGTGTGGCTCACCGCGGCGTTCGCCCGGTGGGTGTCGTTGCGTGCCGGCGTGTTCGCGCGGTGCAGCGGTTCGAGCGGCGTGATCACCACGTCGTTGCGGGCCGGTGCCTTGGCCGGCGGCCCGCTGAGCGTGATACCGGCGTCCACCGCCACGAGCAG
>JBFWQT010000215.1:0-10886 GCA_050249295.1 Planctomycetota bacterium | reverse complement strand
GGTCCGTTCGACACCACCAACTCCGTTGCGTCATCACGACTCGTCGCGCACCGCAATCGTACCCGCCGCTTCATCGATCACCACGCGACCATCCGCGAACAGGTTGATCGCCGACGGGTAGGCCTCCCGTTCGGCGGCGAACACGCGCGCCGCCAGCGTGTACATGGTTACGGCTGCCGGGCCGGCGAACCAGTCGGCATGCAGCGCGTATCCCCGGCGTGCGCAGTTGCGTGGTGCGCCAATGCCATTGACCGATCATGGCCGGCTACGGGGCCGCATCGCCGACCCGTTCGAGCGGGCGCGTGTGCGCGCGATCCTCAGGCGCGGCCGGGTCACCGCGTTCTGGCGGCGGTTCGCGGCTCGCGACGCGCAGATCGCCACGCGCTCGGACAGTGCCTCTCGCCAGCTCCACCTGCGGAGGCAGCACGGCCGGAGGTGGAACATCCCCGCGGTGGCCTGCATGCTCTTGCTGCTGCCGGCCACGGTGGCGTTTGTCTGCGAGCCGTTCACCCGGGGCCGCTGGCCGTACGAAGGCTATTACACGGTCGGAGGCCTGTTTTTGCATCTGGGGCATCGCCTGATCGCTGTGCTCGCTCTGCTGTTCGCGGTGTCTGTGACGTGCATCATCGGGTCGCTACCGTGGTCGCAGTGGCTTCGCGCGCTGCACTTGCAGCCACACCCGGTCAGGCGATTTGCACGCGCGATGGATGTGGACGACAAGCGCGGCCCGGATGACACGGACAACGACGACGCACCCACCTTCGTTCCGCGCAGTGTGGTCGGGCACGCGTGGCAACTGACCCGGGCCGGGGACCAGCGCACCTTCTGCGACGCTTGCCGCGCCATCTGGCTCGGACGGATCCACAGACCGGACGTTCAGGCCCGCCTCCGCAGCTGAAGGCAGCGGACGCCCCTCCGGGCTCGCTGTGGATGGGCACGTCATCACGACTCGTCGCGCACCGCAATCGTACCCGTCGCTTCATCGATCACCACGCGACCATCCGCGAACAGGTTGATCGCCGACGGGAAGGCCTCCAGTTCGGCGGCGAACACGCGGGCCGCCAGGCTGTCCGGCGTGTCGCCCGGCAACACCGGCACCGGGCGCTGCAACACCACCGGGCCGTGGTCGTACTCGTTGTCTGCAATGTGCACCGTACAGCCGCTCTCGCGCTCGCCGGCCGCCAGCACCGCCTCGTGCACGTGGTGGCCATAGAAGCCGCGACCGCCGAACTTCGGCAGCAGGGCCGGATGGATGTTCAGCACACGGAAACGATAGCGCGGCGGAATCGGCCAGAACGTGAGGTACCCGGCCATCGCCACCAGCTGCACACGGTGCGAATCCAGCCACGCCGCCTGCGCCTCGCTGAACGCCTCCGCCGACGCATGATCGCCGGCACGGATCAGCGCGACCGGCACGCCGAGCGACTCGCAGCGCGACCACACGGCCTCGTTGGCCGGGCCGCGACGGCGCGAACTGACCACGCCCACCACCTGCGCGCGCAGGCGGCCGTCGGCAACCCGGTCGAGCAGGTTGTGCAGGGTGCGACCGCTGCCGGAAATCAGCACGCCGAGGCGGATGCCGCTCATTCCGTGAGAAACCAGGTGAGGATCGCCAGCGCCGCGAACACGCCGTCACGGATGTAGAACAGGGTGCCGCTCATGATCGTCTGGCCGAACAGGTTGACCTCGCCCATCGCGTCCATCAGCGGCACGCGCACGGTCATGAAGGTGTCGTACTCGCCGCCGCAGACGATGCTGAACAGGAACACGAACTCGAGGAACAGCGCACCGAAGATGACACCGACGCTCCAGCGGCGACGCATGAACACGCCGGCCGCGGCACCGCCGTACATCAGGGCGAAGAAGATGCCGCCGAGCAACGAGATCGTGGTGTCGCCCTTGAAGAACCGGTCGGCGAACGGCTCGTTGAAGAACAGCATCAGGTAGTCCATCGCCGTGAGGCCGAGCAACACGAGCGGGAACCACAGCAGCACCGGCATCGGCAGGTCCGCGGCGATGGTCTTCGCCGGGTTCTTCAACGCCAGACCGACCTGATCCGACTTGTCGTGCGTGAACTCGAGCTTCGCCATGGCGGGATCTCGGCGCGTTGCGTGGGCGGCGGGGCGGGGGGCGCGAACGGGGACCAAACCAACTCGAACCGGATCAGCGGCGGCGGGTCAGCGCTTCGGGTGCCGACGGCGGGAAGTCGCCATTCTCCTCGAGCAGCGACGCCGCGGCACCGAAGCGAAGGCCGAACCCGCAGACGCGGAAGTGATCCGAATCGTACGTCTTCATGATCGAATCGAACACATAGGTTCCGAAGAGCAGACCCATGTCCTTGCGCATCTCGTCGGTGATGTCCTCGACATTTTCCGGCAGTTCGCTGCGCACCTTGTCGGAGAACTCGGCGGCAGCGTCGGCCATCACGCGCTGGCCGTGCACGTCGCGCGAGCGGAAACTCTGCGGCGAGGCTCCGCGGAGGCGCCAGGCCAGCTCGGTCGCGGCACTGCCCAGCGCGGCCACACTGTACGGCGCGGCCTCGGGCGGGTTGGCTTCCACCAGGCCGTCGGAGCGCTCCTGGATCTCGCGGCCGAACTCCATCAGCGGCTGGTCTTCCCACATCTGCCGCACGTAGCGCTCGAGCTTGGCCGCGCGCTCGATCGGCGTGCCGCTCGCAAAGTCGAAGTAGCTCTGCATGCCCACCGAGCCGAGGTCCGGCAGGTGCAGCGTCGAGCCGATGCTGGTCTCCGCGGCCGAGGCCCCGAACCAGCCGGCGACGACTTCCGCGCTGCCACCGCCGAGGTCGACCAGCAGCAGCGGCCCGAACGCCATCTCGCCGCCGCGAAGGTGATGCCCGCGGAACGAGTCGGCCGCCGCGCGGAAGCTCAGCGCGGCCTCCTGGGCCGGCGAGAGGATGAACACCGGCAGGCCCTCGGGCAGCATGTCGAGGTACTCGTCGGTGTTCTGCGCGCGGCGCAGCACCTCGGTGGCGAGCACCACAATGTGGTCGGGCTGGAAGTCGGCCGCTTCACGGAAGAACTCCTCGACCATGGTCGCGGCCGCTTCCATGCGGTCGAGGCTCATCATCGGGTTGTCGGGCGACAGGTTGTTGCCCAGGTTGACGAGGCCGCCGCGCGTGCGCAGGACTTCGAATCCCCGCGGATTCTTGCGCGACTGCTGAGCCACCACGAGCCGAATACCGCGCGTACCGACTTCGATGATCCCACAACGTTGCATGCGTCTCCCTCAGCCAGCGAGTGGCGAGCGTGGTCCGGGCGTGTCCGGGGCGGGCCCGGCGATGGTCGGTCGGCGGCCGCGTCGGGGCTGCCTGACCCTGTGATCTGTTATCACCTGTTGCGACCTGTTGCGACCTGTCGTGACCTGCGTCACCTGTTGGCAAACAGGGGTGCACGCCGCCTGCGATGGGCTGCGCGCGGGTCGCAAGATACTACATGTCGGGCCTTTGCCCACCAACAGGGAACCGGGCAATCGGGCCTTCGCCCTGTTCGCACGTGCCCGGGTCGCGGCGGTCCCCGGCTCGCCGGAGGAAGAAGGTTCAACACAGAGAACACAGGGAACACAGAGCAGAGGAATGGAGGCGCGTCTCACCTCCACTTCTTCTCTGTGTTCTCTGTGCGCCCTGTGTTGAATCTCTTTCTCACGTCGCGCTCAGCACCCGCGGCCCGATTCGCGGACAGGCTCGTCAGCGCAGGTCAATTGTGATCCGCGTGGTCGAGCCCGACGTCACCGACGCATTGCCGCGCACACGGCGACCACCCTCGGTGATGATCTCCACCAGATACTGGCCGGGCGGCAGGTCCTCGATCGTCAGCGGCTCGCCGGGGCGCAACTCGCCACTGCCGGGCCGCAGGATCAGCGATTGCGGTCGCGGGGCGGGCGGCACAATCACGGCACCACTCGCGTCCACCAGGCGCCAGTCAACCGGCTTCGAGCCGGACGAGAACGGCAGGGTGATGACCAGCGTGCCGCCGGGCTCGGCGCCGAGATGCACGTCTGTGGTCTTGCCCGCGTCGATCCGCACCGGCGTGTTGATGCGCGCGGCGCCGTTGATGTGCAGACGCAACGTGTAGCTGCCGGGCGCGATGTTGGCGAACGTCGTGGCCGGACTCTCCAGCACCGTGTTGCCCCACCCCTGACCGTCATCGAGCGGCATCAGGCGGCCGTCACTGTCGGCGAGCTCGACCGTCGCATTGGCCAGCCCGGCGTGCTCGAAGGCCTCGAGGTGCAGCACGAGCGTGCCGCCGACCACATCGATGCGGATGTTGTGCACCGCCTCGGCATCGTTGCCGACGCGCACCTGGCCGACGTACATCGAGGGCACCGCGCGGCCGTCCGACATCATCACGTTGTTGCGGGTCGCGCGGACCCACAGGTCCCACGTGCCCGCCTCGAGCGGCGTGATGCGGTACTCGCCCGACCGGCGCGACGTGGCTTGCGCGGCGGGGAACGCCGCGTCCATGCGGCTGAGCCGATCGGGCGAGCCCTGCACTGCGCGCGCCTCGATCTGCGCGCCCACCACCGGATTGCCGGACGAGTCGGTCACGGTGCCAATGATCGATGCGTTGCCGAAGACAATGTCGATGGTGGCGGTCGGCGCATCGGGCACCACGATGCGCACGCGACGGCCCTGCCACGCCTGCGCCACGATGTACTCGCCGACGCCGAGCTCGACCTTGTAGAGGCCCTCCTTGTCGGCCTGCGCATTCTGCACGCGCTGGCCGCTGCCGATGAAGGTCAGCGAGCCGGGCACCGGTTCGCCGCCGCGCGTGACGTGGCCGGTGACGACGACGACGGGGCCCTCGTCGCCGCCGAGCTGCAGGTGGACCTCCTCGCCGTCGTGCATCTGCACCCAGCGAGTGGTGTTGCCCTGCGCCATGCCGCCCCAGCCCGGCTGCGGCTCGCCGGCACCGGGCGGCGAGTAGCTGACACCCCAGATGCCGGGCGACACGCCCTCGAGGCGGAACGCGCCGGTGCCGTCGGTCACGGTGTCGATCGCGGGCAGGTTGTTGTTGGAGGTCGCGCGGACCATCGCGCCCACCAGCGCGCCGCCGTCGCTGCCGCGCACCGTACCGCTGATCACGCCGGGCTTGCCGAGGCGGATCTCGATGTGCTGTTCGTGCCGCAGGTCGATCGCGATCGGGTCGGTCGTCATGGTGGCGGTGCGCGCCGTGATGCGCAGCATCGGCCAGCCGAGACCGTCGACGCGCACGAAGCCGTTGCCGTCGGTCGTCACCGTGCGGGTGTAGCTCTCGTTGGGCAGCTGTCGCGGCGGCCGTTCGTCGCCAGCCTGGAGCATCACCGTGGCCTCGCGCACGCCCGCGCCGTTGGCGTCGCGCACCAGCACCTCGAGATGCCACAGGCCGATCAGCTGCAGGTTGACGGTTGCCTCGGCGCCCGGCCCCACCGCGGTGTTGCTGGCCGTCGCCGCCGCGCAATCGGGTGCCACGGCCGTGATGTCGTAGGTGCCGGGCGGGATGTTGCTGACGCGGAACGCGCCGGTCGCGGGGTCGTACGACCAGTCGCCGGTGCTGCCCTCCTCGCTGAACGGATGCTGCTGGCCGAACGACTGGTTCTGGCCGAGCGTGAGCATGCCTTCGGTCGGCGGATTGCCGTCGGGGCCGAGCACCGTGCCCGACACCGCCGCCACCGGCCCGAGCGTGATCACCACATCGGTGTCGCCGGCCTTGACCGTGACCGTCACTTCGGTGCCGCCATGCGCGCGCGCGGTGAGCGAGTAGCGGCCCGGCGCGAGCCCGCTGACGACGAACTCCGCCTTGATCGGATCGATCGCGACGGCAATCGCCTCGCCGTAGAGCCGGCGGTCGTCGTTGATCGCCTGATTGAGCCGCTGCCACGCCTGCCAGCTGCGCGAGTCGCCACCGAAGTCGCGCCAGCGCACGTCCGCGCCGCGCTGCACCGCCACGTTGGTTTGCGCGTGGGCCACGCCGCCGTCGGCCAGCACCACCCGGCCGGTGATCGTCAGCGCCGGCTTCAACGTGAAGTCGTGCGTGACATCCTTGCCCGACGCCGGCACGTCGAGGTACGCGACGCCGGGTGCGAGGCCGGGGGCGGGCGTCTGCTTCGACGGGGTGGCAATCAGCTGCGTGCGGCCGCCGGGCAGCGCGACGATCTCGTACGCGCCGGTCTCGTCGGTGGTCGCCGTCAGCTCCCACGTCGAGCGCGCCGGCACCTTGATCGCGTCGAGGTCGTCGGAGAACGGATCGAGTTCGGAGAGGTTGACCGACGGCTCGCCGCGATCGGATGCGGTGACCGTGGCGCCGGCGACCGGCTGGCCATCGGCGGTGCGCACGGTGCCGCGCATCGTCACGCCGCCGCGCAACCGGAGTTGCACGTTGCGCACCCAGCCGTACTCGGCGAGCTCGATCGGGTCGCTCTCGGCCGGGGCACAGCCTTCGAGCTGGCCACCAACAACGAGTTTGTTCTCGCGCAGGTTGATGATGCGCCACGCGCGCCGTGCCGTGGTGATCGGCCCGCCGCCGTCCTCCTCGGGCGCGGTCGGTCGTGTGCGCGAGCGATTCTGTCCGCCGTTGCCGGTCAGCGAGCCGGGCTGCTCGTAGCGCGCGTCGGCCTTGCCGTCCGGGCCGAGCGCGTGGCCGTCGGCGTCGGTCCAGTACCACTCGACCGAGTGGCCGACGAACTGCCGGCGCCGCGCGTTCTCGTCTTCGTCGTCGGGCGAGGCCCACTTCTCGACCGTCACGCGCGCGTTGGCGTCGTCCGGAATCTCGCTGCCGTCGGGCCGCAACAGGCGACCGGAGATCACACCCCAGCGCTTGACCTCCAGGCGCAACGCCGTCGACCGGTTCTCGATCGGCGCGGTGAGTTGCGTGTAGCCGTTGGCGCGCACGTACACCGAGAGGTCGCTCTCGCCGGCCTCGATGCCGCCCATCGTGAACTGGCCCTCGAGGTCGCCGCTGGTATTGGTCTGCACGCTCCAGCGGCCCCAGCCGGCGCGCTGCTTGCGGCCGAGCGTGATCGTCGGGTACGGCACGCCGCGGCCGTCCTGGTCCACCACCTGGCCCTTGATCGCCTGGCCGGCCTGCAGCTGGATCGTGATCGGCAACACGACGCGCGCGTTGGCATCCGGCGGCTTGATGTTGGCCACGAACCCCGGCAGGTGCGACTGCGACGTGGCCACCGCGTGGTACGTGCGACCGGCCCGCGTGTCGTGCAGGACGCGGCCATCGGCGCCGGTGTTGTTGGTCGTCGCATCCGGCTCCTTCTCCTGGCGCGCCGCCTCGTGCGAGTCGGCCAGGTCGTCGGGCGTCGGCCCGTTGAGCGCGTACTCGGTCGACCAGATCGTCACGCGCGCCCCGGCGATCGGCTCGCCCGCGGCATCGACCACGCGCACCGCGATCGCCGTGCGCAGCTGCAGTTCGATCGTCATCGGCTCGACGCGCCGTGAGAGCACGTGCGTCGCGCGGGTCTCGAAGTCGGGCGCCGAGACCGCGACCATGCCGTGCAGGCCGGCTTCGGTGTCGCCCCACTCCAGCCGGAACCGGCCGTCCTGGTCGGCGCGCGTGTAGACCAGCGTGCCCTGCTGGCGCGTGCGGCCCCCGCTGATGCCGCGCTGCTCGTCGCGGGCGGTGTCCTCGAACCAGCGCGCGCGCTGCTGCGCCTGCTTGCTGAACTGCTCGATCTGCTTCGCGACCTTGTCGTCGGCCGGGTCGCCGGTCGGGTAGGCGCCCATCCAGATGACCATCGCCAGCGGCACGCCCTTGCCAGTGGCATCCACGACCTGGCCGGTGAGCGCGGACTTCTCGGTGGGCGCGGTGTCGGTGGTCGCGCTGTTCGCGTTGGTCGCGTTGGTAGCCGGCGTGTTGTCGACGTGCGCAACGTTGGTGTTGTTGCCGGCCGGGCGCGGCGTGGGTGCCGGGGTGGTGTCGGCGGAGTCCGCGCTGTGACGCGGACCGCGGGCGCCGGGCGGGCCGGGCGGTGCGAACACAATCGACGCGACGAGCACAATTCCCGCGATCGTTGCCAGCACCACCAGTGCAATTGCCGCGCGCTTGACCATGACCCTCACCGTTCGTCGTCGTCGTTCGTCGTTGCCGTCGTTGCCGGACCTGCAGACAAGCGGGCGGCAGCAAGGTTGTACGATAGCCGACTGTCGGAACATGCAACACCCACAGATGAACGAGTGAGACGAGCCGGGGTTGTTCTGGCCGCACCACCGTTGCGGGACGCGCGGCACTGACGTACCATCCCCGCGCTTTCACGATCCCGCGCGCTCCCGTGCCATGACGACGATGAACGACGATTTGCTGCCGGTTCTCGAGCCGCTGCTCAAGCTGATGGACAAGCACGACCTGCTCGAGCTCGAGATCGCGCGCGAGGGGATGAAGATCCGCCTCAAGAAGAAGTACGAGGGCGTGCGCAAGGAGATCGTCGCGCTGCCCGGCCTGACCTCGGCGTCGCCCGCGGCGATGGGCGGTGGTGGTGGCGACGCCGGTGGCGCGGCTCGCGCGGCCGGTCTCGTGGAAATCAAGTCGCCGATGGTCGGCACGTTCTACACGCAGCAGTCGCCGGACACGCCGCCGTACGTCGAGGTGGGCACCGAAGTGAACGCCGAGACGGTGGTCTGCATCATCGAGGCGATGAAGGTGTTCAACGAGATCAAGGCCGAGGTCAGCGGCGAGATCGTCGAGATCCTCGTCGGCAACTCGGAGCCAGTCGAGTACGGCCAGCCGCTGTTCCTGGTGAAGCCGAAGCACTGACGCGACGCCGAGCATCGAACTGCATCGAACGACATCGAACGACATCGACCCGGCGCGATCCTTGATCAGGCCGGGTCGATGGGTTGTTGTCGCTGGTCGTGGAACCTTGCGGGCGGCGGACTACTTCTCGAACAGCACCGCCTCGAGGTTCTTCGCGGTGAGGCGCCACACCAGATTGTTCTCGCCGGCCACGCGGGTCGGGTCGGACTGGTACACGAACGTCAACTCGATTGCGGGCTGATCGCCGGCCGCCGGGATCACCAGCGTGCGGGTCGCGTTGGCCTCGGCCTTCGACGGGTCGTCCGCCTCGTCCGGCGGCGCAGGCGTCCGGGCCGGGTTGAACACCTGCAACAGCCGCTGGCGACGGGCGGGCCACGCCTTCATCCAGTCCGGCGTCGTGCCGACACGGTCGCGCACCTCGGCGGCCAGCAGGAAGTGCACGCGCCACGGCCGACCCGGCGGAACCGGCGCGCCCTCGGCCGGCGCGGCGGGCGGAATGAACTGCGGATCCAGCGCCTCGACCAGGTACATCCAGCACTGCATCGGCGACGTCACGTCGGAGTCGCCCTTCGAGATGTTGTTGACCGGCGCGCGGTCGTTCGCGTTCTCGATGTCCACGCGGTCGGCGCCGCAACACGCGCCGAGCACGAGCGGCAACGCCACCAGCAGCGACGCGAGCAGACCAACCGACGTGGGCAACGTGCGAGACGGCATGGGCTCAGTTGCCGGGGATGCCGGGAATGCCACGGTCGCCGGGGAACCCCTCCATGCCGGGCGGCAAGCCCGGGATACCGGGTGGCATGCCACCGGGCGGCATCGCGCCGGGGCCACCGCCGGGCGGCGCGCCGGGACGCGGGCCGAACAGTTCGAGCGGCTTGTTGAGCGGAGCCGGCGGCGCGTGTGCGGCGCGGGCATCGACGAGGTTCGGCCAGCCGGTGTACTGCACGCGCGGCGTGTAGACCTTCGCGGTGGCCTTGCCGTCCTTCAGCACCGGGCGCGTGGCGGGCAGCAGCACCACCGACGTGCGATTCGCCAGCGCGGCGAACGAGAGCATCGTCGCCGAGCCGAGCGAGGTCATCGGCGCCTGCATGCGCCCGATCCGGGCCAGCAGCGGGGCGCGCTCGGCCGCGTGGTAGCGGACCACCGTCGGAGTCGTCACGTCGGCGCCGGGCGTGATCATGTCGCCCCACGCC
The DNA here is from genome assembly GCA_050249295.1 of Planctomycetota bacterium. Classification (GTDB taxonomy): domain Bacteria; phylum Planctomycetota; class UBA8742; order SKZP01; family SKZP01; genus JBFWQT01. The sequence goes on along the minus strand of JBFWQT010000215.1, from coordinate 937 downwards.
GGGAAGCGCGTGCCCTGCACCAGCCCGGCCGGCGCCATGTACTGCTCGCCCGTCGGAATCGACTCGGCCTGCCCCGGATACAGCGCGATCCACGAGGTGCCGCCCGAGCCAGCGGCCGGCACCAGGTAGCCCTCGCTGTTGCGCGTGACGTGCTCGGGCGACTTGACCACCTCGTTGGCGCCGTCGGCCAGCACGATCTGACGGGCCACCATGGCCGGGCGGATGCGCTCGATCCAGGCAAGCTGGATGTCGCTGACGTCGCCGAGCCGGCGCAGCACGCCGGACGAATCGTGCTCCGGCGTGTCGAGCACGCGGCCGAACACCACGTACTTCAGATCCATGTCGGGCGCGGGCGCGGCCATGATGTTGAACGAGAACGACGCGCTGTCGGGCCTGGGCGCGCCGTAGTCGCCCGACACCAGCGCAAGCTTCATGACCAGCGAACCGGCCACCACGGGGCGCTGCGCGCCGCTGTGCTCGAACGGGATCGTGTAGTTGAGCGAGCGCACATTGAACAGCGACTCCCACAGCTTGCGGTCGAGCCGCTTCACGCGCTGGTTCGTGTCCTTGAGCTTGTCGTAGTTCTGCGTGCGCGTCGCGCTGTCGATCGCCGGGAACTCGCCGACCGTGAGCATGCCCGGATGCGTGGCCGTGCCGGCCCGCTTGATCGAGCCACCGGGGCCGTCCAGGTTGTAGAAGCCGGAGCGCACCAGGTGGATGATGTTGGCCACCGTGTTCGGCGCGGCATCCTCGAACAGTTCGAACCGCACGCGGCCGTAGCGCGTCTCGAAGGCGATGATCGGGTTGCCGAACGGCTTCCAGCTGCCACTGGCGGGGTCGAACTCCGGCTGGACGACGACGGTCTCCTGCGGTTGCGCCGGCACCTTGTTGGATGCCTCGCCGGACTTCGCGGCCGTCTCGAGCAGCTTGATGTTCT
>JBFWQT010000214.1:0-10901 GCA_050249295.1 Planctomycetota bacterium | reverse complement strand
ACAAGAGCCGCGAGTGCAAGTGAGTTGGGTTTTGTTGGGGTTTGCTTGTAAGCCCACCGTTTGAACGCTGACAAGCGTGTTCACGAAACCTCCGACGGTTGATCCGTAGACCCGGGGCCTTCGGGGCTCGACTCGCTTGCGCTCGCGGCTCTTGTTTTGGCGCCCATCGGGCTTACACCGGGCTTACACCCCCGGCTCGCCCGGAATCGGAATTCCCGGACAGGGTCTGTGGTCGCGGCTCTTCTCACTGCCGGTCATTCGCCAGCCGCTCGGCCAGCAGGCGCGTGAACAGCGGACGGCCGGTGGTGCGGTCCAGGTGGTCGCCGCCGGCAAAGTGCGCGAGAGTGATCCGCTCGTCATCCGTGAAGTCGATCAGCGCGCACGACTGCGATTCCAGGTACGCGCGCAGGTCGGCGATGTACGCCAGCTTCCGCGGCGAGTCGGCGTGCCCGGCCGCGACGTTGCGACGGCGCATGCGCACAAACGTGAGCTCGATGCCAGCGTCGTGCGCCAACTGGATGATCGCCGGCAGGAACGACCGCGGCAGCTGGTCCGCGAACGGCAGCGCGTGGTCGTCGGTGTCGGCCTCCACCGCCAGTTGCTGCTGCGTCACCAGCTGCTGGTCGAGCTGCTGTTCGGCGAACACTCGCGAGAACGCCTCGCCCGCGTCCGGCGAAACAGCCGACGCGAGATGGCTCTGCAGGCCGGACGCGAGTCCTTCGCGCGAACGGTACAGCGACCAGTGACGCAACACCTGCAACTCCAGCACGTGCATCTGTTGCTCGTAGGCCAGGCTGTCGAGCAGCGGCTCGTCGTCGGTCGTGTACGGATCCAGCTGGTGGCGCTTCTCGGCGCCGGTAGTGCGGAAGGCCGGGTCGGTGAGGAAGTAGTCGCGGAAGAAGATCACCACGCGCCGTGGACGATGCGGCGCGGTGACGACCACGTTCTTCATCAGCACGAACCACACAGCCGAAGCAGAGCCGGGCAGCGCGAGCTTGTGCGTGCGCTGGCCGGTGAGACGCGCAAACTCGTCGGCGTCCACCGCCTCGTCGAGTATCGAGTTGCCGAGCAGCAGCGTGTCGGGTCGCTGCTCGGCCAGGTCCAGCTGCAGACGCGTGATCGCGGCCGGGTCGCCGGTGCGCGCCGGTGGCGGCGTGACCAGCAGCGTGGCGACGAGCACCACGAGCAACGCCAGCGCGGCATGCAGCAGCGGCCGCCAACCGAGCGGCTGCTCGAGCGCGGCGTGCTGCAGGTCGGTGGCGGTGGGGTCGGTCATGGTCAGAACTGGAAGTAGATGAAGTTGGCGTGCGTGTCCGGCGACAGCAGCACAATCGCGACCAACGCGAACCCGTAGAACAGCGCGTGCGCCCACCGCGCATGCGGCCAGCGATGCTCAAGCAGCAACAGCACGACCATCGGCAGCGCGTAGACCAGCACCATCAGCAGGATCACCGCGCCGACGATCAGGCTGTCGCCACTCAACCCGATGTCGCCGCGCCGCAGCGTGTCGAGCAGCCAGCCGAGGCTCGGGCAACGGAAGATCATCCAGCCGATCACGGTGAAGCCGAACATCAGCACAACGGCCGCGACGGTGCGCAGCCGGCCGGTGGGCGACCAGTGACCGGCGCACCCGACCGAGCGATACGCGAACAGCAGCAGCGCGTGGAACACGCCCCACGCGACGAAGTGCCAGGCTGCGCCGTGCCACAGGCCGCTGAGGCCCATCGCGCCGAGCAGCACCAGCAGGTAGCGCCAGCGCGACGTCACGCGCGAGCCGCCGAGCGGGATGTAGAGGTAGTCGCGGATCCACGACGAGAACGAGATGTGCCAGCGGCGCCAGAAGTCGGACGGCGAGACCGCGAGGTACGGCGAGTTGAAGTTGCGCATCAGATCGAAGCCGAGCAGTCGGGCCGAGCCTCGCGCGATGTCGGTGTAGGCCGAGAAGTCGGCCAGAATCTGCAACGTGAACGCCAGCGTGCCGGCCAGCAGCAGCCACCACGACGGCTCGTCCAGCAGGTACACGCGGTTGGCGTAGCTCGCGATGTTGTCGGCGATGACCAGCTTCTTCAGGAAGCCCGAGACCAGCAGCGGCCACGCCGACGCGAACACGTGCCAGTTGAACCGCCGCGGTGCCTCGATCTGCGGCAGGAAGCGCTTCGCCCGCTCGACCGGCCCGGCGACGAGCTGCGGGAAGAACGAGACGAACAGCGCGAAGTCGATGAAGTTGCGGCGCGGCTCCATCTGGCCGCGCCAGACGTCGATCGTGTAGCTCAGCGTCTGGAACGTATAGAACGAGATGCCTGCCGGCAGCACGATCTGCAGCGCGACCGGATCAGCCGCCACGCCGAGTGCGTGCAGTGCGGCGACGACATTGTCCGCGAAGAAGTTGAAGTACTTGAAGAAGCCGAGCATGCCGAGGTTGCACACCAGGCTGATCACCAGCAGCCGGCCGCGCCAGGCCGGGGTGCGCCGCATGCCCAGCGCGCAGAGGTAGTCCACCACGGTGGAGATCGCGATCAGCGCGCACCACGCCGGGTGGACCCAGCCGTAGAAGACGTAGCTCGCGCCGAGCAGCAGGACGTTCTGCGCCGTGCGCCATGGCAACAGCCAGTACGCGGCGAAGACGAGAACGATGAACGTGATGAAGTCGTAGCTGGTGAAAACCACGGCGCGCCATCAGCGGTTGCAGCGGATGGTGCGGATCACAGGTCGTCGAGGAGGTCGGCCATGCTCGCGGCCGCGCCGTCGCCCTCGGTCTGCGCGCCGAACGCGCGGTCGAGGTCTTCCATGTTGGTCTTGAGCTCGTTTTCCTTCGAGTCGAGCAGCGCGAGTCGGGCGCGAACCTCGGCCTCCGACATGTTCTTGGCGCTCTGGATCACCTCGGTGCGCTCGCCCTGGATGGCCACGCGCTGGCTCGCCAGGCGGTCCATCTGCTCCTTGATGCCGCCGACCAGCTCGGCCGTCATCGCGCCGAAGGCTTCGCGGATCTCGGCGCCGAGGCCCAGGCCACCACCACCACCGCCGCCCTGCTGTTGCTGCTGGGCGTTGGCGGCCGCGGTTTGCATCTGGTTGGCTTGCGCGGCCGCCGCCATCTGCTGCTGCTGCGCCTGGATCTGCTGCTGCTGCTGCAACAGCTGGCGCATCTCGGCCAGCTGGCGCGCCACGTCGTCGCTCGACAGGCCCGGCAGCGAGATCCCGGTGGGTCGGCGCGCATCTTCGTGCGACGCGCCTTCCTTCTTGATCGTCTGCAGGTAGCCCTCCTGGAAGGCCACGCCGAGCGACACCGACTCGTCCGCCTTCTCACGCCCGACGGCGTCAAGGTCGAAGTAATCGCCAGCCGCGATCTTCAACTTGAGGTCCTCCACGAGGAGGGTCCCCTTCAACAGATTCTTGACGATCCACATTGTTTCGGCGTGGTCGGCGACGGCGAGGGGCGAACGGGGGCCACAATTATAGCAGCGGCCACGCGGCGGGTGTCAACCAACGCGGCCCGACCGGGGGACGAGCCAGAGTTGCGTGACGCCGCCCGGCCTGCTGTTGCCAACGAGCCGGGCGGCGCCACACACACACACACTTGCACTGCAACCAACCTGGAGGTCCGGCGAGAGCCGCGCACTCGTTCGCGGCCCTCGCCGAACCGGGTACCGTTCAGACCGCGACCGGCATCACGCCGGCGTCCGCGGCCGCAGCCACCGACGGGCGCACCACGTCGAGGCTCAACAGGCGGATCATCTCGAGCAGCAGCGCGCGGCGGTCACGCGACGAGCCATGCGCGCGGGCCGCGAGGCTCATCTGCGTGAGGCGCGGCTCGTCGCGGAGCAGCGACGCGATGCGCGCGGTGTACTCGCTCGCGTCGTTCTCCTCGATCACCCAGCCGGTCACGTCGGGCAGCAGGTTCTCGCGGCTCGCACCCTTGCCGGCCACCAGGCACGGCAACCCCGCGGCCTGGGCCTCGAGGATCACATTGCCGAACGTCTCGGTCTCGCTCGGGAACAGGAACACGTCGGCCGAGGCGTAGGCGGTGGCCAGCTGGTCGCCTTCCAGGTAGCCGGTGAAGATCATCCGGCTGCCGTGCTGCTTGCGCATCTCGTCGAGCCACGGGCCGTCACCGACCACCGCGAAGCGCACATTCGGGTCGTGCGCGAGTTGCGCCGCGACGGCCGAGAACACGTCGAGCCCCTTCTCCACGGCCACGCGGCCGGCGTAGAGCACGATGCGCTCGCCGTCCCATGTCGGGTCGAAGCGCGCCCAGAACAGCGGGTCGCGGCGCGACGGGTTGAAGCGCTGGCCATCCACGCCACGCGCAAACACCTCGATGCGGTGTTCGTCCACGCCGCGTTCGATCAGCGTCGCGGCGGTGTGGTACGAGGGCGCGAGCACGCGGTCGGCGCAGTTGCAGAAGAAGCGCAGCGCCTTGCTGACGTGGCCGACGAACAGGTGGTCGTGCGTGTACTTCTCGGTGTACTCCACGAAGTCGGTGTGGAACGTGGTGACGTACGGCAGGCCGAGCAGGCGGGCCACCAGCAGGCCGCACAGGCCCATCGGGCCGGGCGTCGCCGCGTAGATCACCTGGTAGTCCTCGCGCTCGCAGTGCTCGACGAGGCGCACGATGTTCGGCAGGTGCAGGCTCAGCTCGGGGTACTGCGGCACCGGCAGCGAGAGGATCGGCTCGAACACCATCATGTGGTCGCCGCTCGGACCGGACGCGCGCACCGGATCGCAGAGCAGTACGTCGATGTCGAGTTGCTCCTCCTTGCACAGGTTCCAGATCGCCTGCGAGGTGCGCGCCACGCCGTTGAGGTCGTCGAACGTGTCGGTGAGGTAGGCAACCTTGCCGCTGAGCTTCGGGTGCACGCCCATCTTCTTGCCGAGGTCGCGCGCGTGCTGCTTGTCGATGCCGCGGTGCCAGAAGGTGCCGAGGTAGGTCAGCATCGGCAGCAGCGAGATCACGCCCTCGCCGATGGTGCGGGTGATGGCATTCACGTCCAGGTTGCCGCTGGCGAGCAACTCGCCGATCCGCGTCGGCACCGCGTTGTTGAAGAAGTCGAGGATCGCCTTGTGCGGATCGTCGGCGCCGCCGTCCGCCCCGACGTGACCGGCGAGCGTCTGCTGCACGAACGCCGGCGCGTTGGCGAACTCGGTGGCGGGCGTCGCGCCGGGCTGGCGCAGCGTCTGGAACAGCCACTTCAGCGGGGCCGGGGCGATGCCGGCGCGCTCATCGAGCGTGTGCACCGCATTGGAGATGATCGTGTTCGCGAGTCGCACCGGGCTGCCATGCTGGCCGCAGGGCTGCGTCGTGCCGGCGAAGATCGCGCGGCGCAGATCGGCCACCGTCGTGCCTTCGGCTTCCGTCCAGCTCTTGCCGATGTCGAAGCCGCTGTGGTCGTCGGTGCCCGCGGTGAAGCTGATCGCCACGCGCGTGCGCTTGTTGAAGCCCCAGCGGTTGGCAAGCCGTTCGAGCTTCTTCGGCGTGCACTCCTGCGCCATCCGCACGCAGAGCTCGCTGCTCACCGTGCTGCGCGTGCCGTTGATCGACTCCCACACATCGAAGAGCAGCAGGAACCGCTCGATGTGCGACGTCGTGAACCGGCCGCTCATGTCGTAGAGCGGGTGCGCCAGCGCATGCGGGATGCCGGCTTCCTGCAGGTAGTCGGCCAGGTCGTAGATGTTCTCGCGCACCGCCTGGATCTCGCGGTGCTGCGCCTCGGTGATGTCCCACGCCAGCACATGCACCTTGCTCTTGTCCTCGGGGAACCACGTCGTGATTTCCTCGGACAGGAACACGCCCGGCCGGTCGGCAATCTCCAGCACGCCGTCGATCGTGTCGTGATCGCTGATCGTGAACAGCGTCATGCCACGCTGCACGAGCGTGGCATGGATGTCGGCCGGCGATACGTAGCACTCGCGAATGCCGAGTCGCTCGGAGAAGTATCCCGCCGCCTTGCTCGACGCACGGGAGTGCAAGTGGAGGTCAACCTTCATCATGATGCAGCCTGGTCGGTTGCCGTCGATCAGCGTTGCTGCATCATCCGCCGGTAGTGTTAGTCGAGCATTCTGCGGCAGTGCGTTTTCCGGTTGTATCGAATGGCTGGAAGGCCGTTCCCATCGGGCTCTAACGGCCGACTCACGGGTTACCAACAGTCCATCCGGAGAACCCGGCAGAGCGACATCACAACGCCGGCTCATGCGACGCGCGTTGCCCTCATCACCGACGCAGCCTGGCGAACGTGGTGCGCCGCATGCGCGAGTGGGGCACGGGACGCCGCGCTGCCGCCCGATTCGGCCGTGGGCACGCGCTACCCGGAAGGCGGCATGGTGCACCTCAGCGGCTGATCGCGGATCGCTCACCATTCGCGCGTCTCGCATTCCACGCCGCCGGGCGCGTTCAGGGTCAACCGGGGTCCGTTGCGAACCAGTCCGATCGGCTCGCCGGTGAACGGATCGGCCAGGTCCATGTCCGGACGGCCCGGCAGCCGCAGCATCTCCGGCGTGGCCACCGGCACGTCCGCCAGCGAGTACGGCATCACCATGGCGTAGCGGGACGCGGCGATCACGCGCAGCGACACGCGCACAAGCCAGATGCGCCGCTCCTCGATGCGGTCGCGTCTTGTTTCGCCGAACGCAGACCAGGGGGACACTGGCCAGGGCCCCGAGCGACCGGCTGTGAGTGCCGACAGGCGAGCGCGAACCGCCGGCAGCGCCGCCTCGAACTCGCGGGCTGGCAGCGCCGACCATGCACGCAACTCGTCGAGCCAGACCGGCGTGTACGCGATCGCCCGCAACTCCAGGACGTGCGCCAACGACTCGCTGGACCCACCCGCCAACGTCCCGACAGGGCTCCAGCTGATGTCGCGCGATGTTCGCCTCCAGTGCGCGATGTGCGCCTCGATCACGATGTCGATGAACGGCACGAACGCGCCGGACAGCCGTTCCAGCGCGGTGTCGAGTTCCACCAGTTCATCCATGGTGAGTGGATCCGGGTGTGTCGTTGACCAGTTCGACAGGCACCGGTCGGAGATTCGCTCGCAGATCCACCGCACGCGTGAACGGTCTTCTTTTCGCCGATCCATGGTGCGGTCGCTGCGCTGCACGTCGTCGGCGCAGCGGTTGATCCAATCCACGAGGCTGTCATCAGCGGGCATCCCGGCCCGCTTATCCTCACGCGGGTCGAGCGCGGCCAGCCGCGCGGCCTCGCGTTCGTACCAGCCGTTGTCGATCGCCGGCGCTTGCAGCCACGTCAGGCAGATCGCCAGCCAGGAGCCGACACCGAACAGCACCGGCGGAATGACGAACCACAGGACGAACCGGCGCAACCGCGTCGGCCGGGGCGGGAACGGAGTGGGGCGCAGAACCGTGGACGGTTCGTCAGGCGACACCGGATTGCCGAGTGCGACCTGGCCGGGCCGACGCGCGCGCAACTCCGGCCATCGGGCGTGCACGTCCGCCAATGCCAGGTAGACCGCCGATGCCATTGCCACCAGCACGAATCCGGCGGCGACGAAACTGATGCCGATCAGCGCCACCCGGGAAGTCGTCGTGGCCGCGACGAGGCCCGGAAGCGCCAGCGCGAAGATCCACGGCATGAGCGACAGCAGGGTGAGTTTCGTCAGCTTCCACGCGCCCTCGAACGGAAGCATCTTCGGCAACCCGGCGAGGCCAATCGGGCGACCGCTGTCCTCGTTGGCCAGCAGCATGATCGGCCAGTAGCCGCTGACCACCACGCCCGCCGCGGCTGCAAACGCCGCGGGCGGAATCACGAGGACCGCCATGGGCGTGAGAGGCTGCTGGTGCACCACGCCAAGGACCAACACCATCGGAAACGCGGCGATGCCGCCGAGCAGCAGCACCACGGCGAGGATCGACCACACCAGCGTGCCGACCGTCCGCCAGTAGTCGCCCAGCACCAGGCGCGCCGTGAGGCGCCACGGCGTGGGCCGGCCGGGGCGTGCAAGTACGCCGAGCTGCCGGACCACGAGAGCGCGCGGAACGGCACCGAGCACCACCGGCAGGCCGAGCAGCGGCAGGCAGACCAGGATGGTGGCGGCCAGGCGCACGTTGCCGGCTACCACCCGATCACCGATCAGCGGTGGCGCGTGGTGTCCCTCGACCGCAAGTTCGATGAAGCGCACGGCCTGCAGCGTGCACAACCCGACCACCGCGCACCACAGCAGCGCCGTGCCGGCAGCGACGGACACATCGACCATGTGCTGCCAGAGCGAGCGGCCGAGCGGGCTGCCGTCGTGATAGACCTCGGGTTCCAGGGATCGCCTCGCTCGTGTGGTTGCAACTCGCCGGCGGATCACTCGCCGCCGGTGGTCTCCGGCTTGATGATCGGCGGCGCATTCACCGGCGTCGTCGCGCGCTTGAGGAACAACAGCGCGAAGCAGGTGTCGGTAAACGCGCCGGCATCCACCGTGTCGCCACCCCAGCGGCCGTCGTCGCGCTGCTTCTCACACAGGTATGCCGCGCCGGTCGGGTACCACGGCTTGTCGCCGAAGAACTCGGTCCGGCAGAGCACGCCGGCGCGCTCCAGGCCGTAGAGGTAGTAGTAGTGCCACGAGACCACCTTGTTGGCCGGGTCGCGCGGGTTGGTCGTCACCGTGAACTTCGTGCCGAGCCAGGCCATGCCGTCGGCCATCGAGCGCTCGATCTTCGCGGCGAGCTCGGGTTCGCGATCGAGCGCACGCACCGCCAGCAGCTCGCTGCGCGCCAGCGCCAGGCCGGCCAGCGCCGCGCAGGTCATCGCGCCGGTGTACGGAGCCGGGTTCTCGCCGCCGCTGATCGGCAGGTAGCCCCAGCCGCGTGCACGATCGACCGGCTGCTCCCTGGTGTAGCGCTCGGGGAAGAAGTACTCGCCGTTGCCGGGGTTCACGGCCGGCGGCTTGCGCGGCACAGCGGGGCCGTCGGGCGCCTGCACCGACACGAGGTAGCGCGCCACGTTGAGCCACAGCGTCGCATCCTTCACGTGCACGGTCATGCGCGCCGCCGCCTTCAGCCCGAGGATCGCGTACTGCGTCGCCGAGTGATCGACGTTCGAGTCGGTCATGCCGTACGGGTAGCGCCACGCCTTGCCCACAAACGTCACCGACTCCTTCGGGTCCGGCTTGTCCGGGTCGGCCGGGTCCGGCGGCGGCTTGACCATCGACGGCACCACCGCGAAGCGCTCGAGGTAGCCGACCATCTCGGCGATCCAGTCCAGGTCGCCCTTCGGGATGCGGCGCTGATTGACGCCCATCACGTAGCCGTCGCGCGTCTGCTGCTTCTCGGTGTAGTACGCCTCGAGCAGCATCAGCACGATGCCCAGCGCGTACGTGCCGTGCGGCGGGCACTGCGTGTTGTCCGGCAGCTTGTGCGTCATCTGCTTGTTGATGCGCTCGTACTCGGCGCGGATCCACACCATCGCCTTCTCGACGGCCTTCTCCATCGCCTCGCGTCGTTTGATCTCGTCGGCGCCGTGCTCGCGCAAATGCTTGAGGCGCAGCTGTTCGGTGTAGCTCATCGAGCCGACGCGCTCTTTCCGTTCGAGCGTGCGGATCTGCTTCTTCAGTTCCTTCTCGTCGCCGTCGAACAGCCCGTTGGTCGACTTCTTGATGGCCAGCGCGCAGAGCGCCGTGCCGCCGATCGCGTTGCGGGCGTCGGCGCTGTAGACGTCCCAGTTGCCCTCGACCTTCTGCTGGCCGATCAGCCATGCATTGCCCTTCTCGATCGCTGCTTCGATCTTGCCCTTGAGCGCCGCGTGCTCGCTGCCGAAATGGCGCAGCAGCGACTCCAGGTCGTCCTCGGCCTGGCGCGCGGCATCGCCCGCGTCCTGCGCGGCGGCCGGCGGCGTTGGCAGCAGCAGCAGCGTCGTTGGCAGCAGCAGCAGTGCGAGCGTGAATCGGAGCATCGGTGGCCGTGGGGCGATGGCGGTGAAGTGCGGAACGGCGACAGTGGTTGCAGGATGATACCCGGCCGCGTGGTGGGGTGCACCGGGCGGGCGGACGCCTGATGAGAGATCTTGCGTTCGACACGTTGACGACACGTTGACGCATGGTTCGTTCCCGTCATGCCAGGCGTTGACGACTGCTTCACGACGCTTCACCCCCACTTCACTCCATTTCTCTCCAAAAGAACCCCGTGTTTATGGGGCTCCGCGGGCGATGCCCCGGCATTTCGCAATCGTGTCCGATAGACCTTGACCGGCAGCGGCGCGGCTGGAATTGCATGTCGTTGGCAAGCAGATAGTTGCGGGCGAAATGGGTTCGTTCCCGGGCTCCGCGCGCGGTGGATTGCCCACATGCGGACGTCCCCCGGCGATGCACAATTGCGCCACGTCGAAAATGCCTGATCGGGTCAGTACGCGACGGATTGCCACGCGGCATCGCGGCACGGGCAGACTCCGGCCGAATGAGTCGAACGGGCTCGCCATGGCCGCTACAGACCGTTACAGGCCGTGCGGCCGGCGCAGCGTGGTCGATCGTGGCCACGACCAGATTGCGAAGAACTGTGCAGACAAAAACGGCGTAAATGATCGATTCAAACGGCATAAGTCCAGGCTTTCGAAACACAACATCCCCCTCTATATAGAGGAATGTCCTATGTTCCGGCCTGTTTTCTGCCCCAAGTCCATGCGACTACTGACATAGAAAAAAGTTTAGCTAAATTGGACCGATGTCAGACCGGTTCGATCTCTCGTTCCCGGCCCCCACGACCGCCCGGAACCGTTGACTTGTCCGCTGCGCAAGCGGCACTACCATCACCACGTCGCCACCTGCACCGCCGCTGACGCCCCTGCCGCCCCTGCCGCAAATGACCGCACCGAAGAAGAAGAAGGCCGCCAAGAAGACGGCGACTGTGCCGGCCGCGAAGAAGAAGGCCACCAGGCAGAAGGCCCCGGCAGACAGCGCGGCCACGCCAAAGGC
>JBFWQT010000213.1:0-10920 GCA_050249295.1 Planctomycetota bacterium | reverse complement strand
CCGGATCCATCCAGTTGTGGGTTCTTGCGCTTGCGTTTGCGTGTGCAGTCGCGCCGGCCGTTGCGTCGGCCGACCCCGGCATTGACGAGTTGACCGCACGCCTGGCGGCGCTCGATGCCGAGCTCGCTGCCGAGACGCAGCGCGGTACCGAGGCCGCAGCCGCCGCACGGCGCGACATTGCCGCGGCCGGGCAGACGTCGCACGACCTGGCGAGCGCGCTGCTCGACGTCACGATGGAACGCACGCGGCTCGCGGATCGTCGCGCATCGCTGGAGCGCGACATCGCAAAGCTCGACGCCGGCGTGAAGCAACTCAACGGCGCGGTGTGGAAGGTGTGTCGCGCGGCCACGACGTGCGCCGAGCCGGTGTCGATCCGCCTGGCTGCCTTGCCGGGCCAGTCCGCGGCCAGCGATCAATTGCGTGATCTCGCCGCGCGCTGGTCGGTGGCCGAGGACACCTCGCTGCAGTTGTCCGCCGACGCGTTCGTCAACCTGGTGTCGGTGCTCGACTCGTTGCACCACGACGCGACCCGCGTGCAGCGTGTGCCATGCGAGATGCGCACCGCGAGCGGGCGGCTCGAAGCGGTGGAACTGCTGCAGGTCGGGCATGCGGCGTTCGCGTACCGCGTGACAGCTGACCCGTCGCGCGTGGCCGTGGCGCGCCCCGCGCCCGACAACGCGGGCGGCTTCCGCTGGCGCGAGACAACCGGCGCGGCCATCGGCGAACCTCTGCGCGCCGCGTTCGATGCGCTGGTCCGGCGCGACGCGTCGATCACGGTCCCGCTGGATGTGAGCGGCCGGGCGCAACCCGACAGCGACCTCGCCAACGGCGACGGCTGGCTCGGCTTCTGGTCGGCCGGCGGCCCGGTGATGGTGCCGCTCGGCCTGGTCGCGCTGCTCGCGCTGGTGCTGATCGTCGAACGGTGCGTCGCGCTGTTCGTGCTCAATCGCGGGTCCGACCTGCTCGCGCGTCGCGTGCTGGATGATTGCCGGGCCGGCCGGTTCGATGAGGCGCTTCGCGCGGCGGACTCGCGGCGCAACGTCTCGGCGCGTGTGCTCGCGTCGGCGCTGCGCCGGCGGGGCTCGGGTTCGCAGGCAGTGGAGGACAGCATCCAGGAGGCGCTGCTGCACGAGGTGCCGCGCGTCGGCAGGTTCCTCGGCGGCCTCGCAGTGCTGGCCGCGATCGCACCACTGCTCGGCCTGCTGGGCACCGTCACCGGCATCATCGAGACGTTCCACGTGATCCGCCAGTTCGGCAACGCCGACCCGGGGCTGATGGCCGGCGGGATCTCGCAAGCGCTGATCACCACGGCAACCGGGCTGTCGATCGCCATTCCGATCCTGGTGGTGCACAGTCTGCTTCGCGCGCGCGGCGACCGCGTGCTGAGCCAGGCGGAGACATCGGCCGCGGCCGTGCTCAACCTGCTGAACTGGGATGCGCCGTCTTCGCCGTCTTCGACACCGACACCGCCACCGACACCGACGCCGGAGGCTGCACCATGAGCATCCAGATGGTGTCGGACTGGCTTGACGCCGGCGGACCGGTGCTGGGCGTGATCCTCCTGCTCTCGGTCTTCGCCTGGATCCTGATTGTCACGAAGTGGCTGCAACTGCGCCACTACCAGCGCGCCGCGACCAACCTGCCCGACGCCGCGGCCGACACGCCGGCGGGTCGCATCGTGCGCGAACTGCGCGAACTCGCCGTCACCATCCGTGATCGCGCCACGCTCACCCGACGCATGCGGCCCGCGATCGAACGCGAGGCCGTGCACCTGCGCCAGTCCCTGCCGCTGATCGCCTCCCTGGCCGCCATCGCGCCACTGCTCGGCCTGCTCGGCACCGTCACCGGCATCATGCTCACGTTCCATGCGCTGTCGGGCAGCAAGCCCGACGGCTCGCGCCTGGCCGCCGGCATCTCGCAAGCGCTGATCACCACGCGCGCGGGTCTCGCCGTCGCGCTTCCGCTGTTCATCATCCATCGCGTGCTGCGCGCGCACGCCGAGCGCCAGGTGGTCGCGCTCGATCGCGCCGTGGCGCACGCGATGGCCGGCATGATCCCCGCACCCGCCGCCACCACTCACCACCCCGAGCCCGCTGCCCGGCCGAGGAGCCGCAACCGAGGCATGTTCCAGTCCGTTACCCGCCGGCGTCACGATACGCCCCCGGCCGTGGTGGACATCGCGCCATTGATCGACGTGGTGTTCATCCTGCTGATCTTCTTCCTCGTCACGACGACGTTCATCACCGACCAGGGCATCGACGTGTCGCGCCCCGACGCGCGCACCGCCACGGCGCTGCCCGACGCGAGCCTGCGGCTGAGCATCGGCGCGAGTGGTACGGTCTATGTCGACGGCGAGTCGCTGCCGCTCGCTGCCGTGGCGGATCGCGTTGCGCAGTTCCTGCGCGGCGAGCCGTCGGGTAGCGTGATTGTGATTCCCGATCGCGATGTGTCGGCCGGCCGTCTTGTCGCCGTGATCGACGCGGCACGCGCAGGCGGCGCCCGCCATGTGTCGATCGCGGCGACGCCCGTACAGAGCGTGAGCGAGTGAGCATGAACCGTGCGACGCGACCCATCGTGGCGATCCTGGCAGCCGGCGCGATCAACGCCGCGCTGGTCGCCACGTTGCTGCCCGGCGGGCCGCCGGGTCGCGTGAACCGGGACGTGCCGGCGCCGATCGTGTTGCGCCCGCTGCCCGACCCGCCGCCTCCGGCCGGGACGTACGTCACGCCGACCGATGCGAGTGCGACCGACGACCCCGCGACCGCCGACCACCTGCCGGCGCCCGATGCGCCGCTGCCGCTGCCCGACGAGTCAATCGCTGTGCCGGCGATCCGGTTCTCGTCGGACCTGTCAGTGCCGGCCACGTGGCGTTTCCCGGCGCACCGTCGGGCGGCACACACCGGACAGTCCGGTGGTGTCAACGGAGTGGCGGCCGGGGCGGGTTCGCAGGGCGTGGCGCAGGCAGTCGATCAGGCGCCGCGCAAGCTGGCGTCACCCGTGCCACGCTACCCCGAGTCGCTGCGCCGTCGTGGCCTGGAAGGCGAAGTCATTGTGCGCGTGCTGGTGGCCACCGACGGCCGGCTCAAGCAGGTGGAGATCCTCGACCACAAGGGCGCCGACGACTTCTGTTCGGTGGTGGTGGAGGCGTTGCAGGCCTGGCGCTACTCGCCCGCGCGCTACCGCGGCGAGGCCGTCGAAGTGTGGATCAGCATGGCCTTCGAGTTCCGGTTGACGAATTGAACGAGGCGCCGATGCCAGGACGCATGCTCATCCTGTCCGGGACTCTGATCGGCCTGTGCCTCGTTGCGTGCGCGTGCGCGGCACCCGCGAGTTCGTCCGCGCCGTCGACAGGTCCGGACCACGCGGAGGGCGCTTCGGTCTCCACCGACCGGCCGGCCACGACCGGATCACTGGAAGCGGCGCACGACGCCTTCGAGGCCGGGCAGCTTGATGCCGCCAATGCCGCGCTCGATGCCTGGATGCAACGGCACCCGACTGACGGCGACGCCTGGCGGTTGCGCGGGCATGTGATGATGGCCATGGAACGACCGGCCGATGCGCGCTCCGCATTCGTGAACGCGCTGGCCAACGGATGCATCGCGCCGGATGCGGTCGGCCAGCTGGTGCAGCTCGACCTGCAGGCGGGTCGCCGTCATGCGGCGCGTTGCGGCCTGGAGCTGCTCGCCGTGCTGATGCCGGAGAACCGCGACGCCGGTCTGCTGTACGCGCAGTTGCTCGACGACGAGGGCGCGTGGCACGAGGCCGTTGCGCTGTATCGCCAGCTGATCGATGCGTACCCTGCGTGGCCCGAACCGCGCCTCGCACTCGGTAGCCGGCTGCGCCAGGACGGCGACCCGGCCGCGGCGAGCGTGCAACTCGAGACCGCGCACGAGCTTGGCGCGTCCGGCGCGAACCCGGGCGACCTGGAGCTGACGATTGCCGAGTGCCTGGCGAGTGCCGGTGACTATCGGCGCGCGCTGGACTGGTACGCACGCCGGCCCGGCAACACCTCTGCGCGCGAGCACCTGCGGCTCATCGAGCTGGCACTCGCCGCCGGCGACACGCCGCTGGCGCAACAGCACGCCGCTGCGGTCATCAACGCACCCGGCGCGCCGGCCGAGCTCGCGCGCGCTCATCGTCAGCTGGCTCGCATCGCGCAGGACTCGAACGACGCGACCACCGCGAATGCCGAGTGGGAACTGGCCTTTGCGGCGGACTCGTCCGACACGGCGGTGCGCGAGTACCTCGGGTTGAAAGCCGCTCGCGACGGCGACCATGCCCGTGCCGAAGAGTTGTTGGCGCCGCTGGCCGATGCGGCCGCGACCACTCCCGATTCGCGCATCCTTCGCGCGCTGATTGTCTCCCGCCTGCAGCTCGGCCACCTCGAGGCGGCGCAGCGGTCAATCGGAACCTGGCTGGAGACAGTCGGCGCCGGTCCGGATGCCGACGGGTTCATCCGCGATCTGGTCACTGCCACGTCCTCTTCCGGCGCCGAGTGAATCGCGAAGAGCTGGAGCGAAGGTCGTCCCCGGCTTCCAGAACGCGTCGCGGCTGACGCTCTCATCGTCTCCGTTGTGTCGGTTGTGTCCGCGGTCGCAGCCGGTTATCACGTTGGCTCACTCCAACGCGAGACCTGCCATGACCGACGCGGAGTCCCCATCGGCCGCCGACGCACGACCCGGCGGCTCCAGCGATCCACAATGGACCCGGCAGGATGGCGAGCCGCAGAAGTGGTTCGCCCGCTTTGAATACTTCTGCCAGCTCGGGCCGGGGCGGACCCTGGAACAGGCGGCGGCGAAGGCCCCGGGCCTGACGAAGGCCGAACGTGCAAACGGGGTGACGTCCACCTGGAAGCGCAACGCGTCGCGCTGGAAATGGAAGGAACGGGCAGCCGCGTGGGATGCGGCGCATCCGGCGCATCCGGCGGATCCGGCGCCGGACCCGACCCGCGCTCGGGGCATTGCGGTAGCCGCGCCAGCGGACCTGGCCGACCACCTCGCACGATTGGCCGCGTGGATCGAGAAGGCGGAAATCGACACCAGCCAGCCGTTGTCACTGGACCGCTACGTCGATGCGGTCCGGCTGCTGGCGGAGGCGCGGACATCGGCGCCGCCTCTGCCTGCAGGCACACGCGAGCCTGTTGAACCTGTTGAGCCTGTTGAGCCCGTTGACCCTGTTGAGCCCGTCGGCACGCCTGTGCCGGCTGACCCCGATGCGGGCACCGCCGGAGTTCCGACCCCCGCGCCGCTCGCCGACACGACGGCGCCTGCGGTCGAACCGGTCGCAACGCCGCCGGCTCAACGCGCGCCCGACACACCGGCCGACGCGCTCTCCGGTGCGGTACGAGACATTGCGGCGGCCATCCGCGACGACGATCACACCGTGGCGGTGGCCATCGGTCCCGGCGTGGCCGCTTCACTGGGTGTGCCACTGGCCTTGCACGACACCCCGCGCGCGCCGTCGCTGCTGGCGGCCCTGCAGGAACGCGCCGCGCACCAGTTCGGCGAGGCGTGGCCGGAGCTGCGACGCAAGGCGGCTGACCTCCCGGATCGCGAACTGCTGCGCTTCCTGGCGGCGTTGCTGGGCAACAGCACAGACCCGCTGGGCGCCGTGCGCCCCGCGCTTGCGAACGTCCAGCCCGGCGACCCGTTCCGCACGCTGGCCTACGCGCTGCAGAACGAAATGCTCGGGGGCGCGTGTCGGTTCGGGCACGACGACCTGCTGGACCAGGCGCTGGCCGCGTCCGGCATCGAGTCGGCCGCATTCGATCCGCTGACCGGCACGTGGCCCGGAGACGGCGACGACGCGCCGCCGGTGACGCTGGCCGCGCTGCTGCCCGATTACCTGCGCGACCGCGCATCGGCCGATGCCGATTCGCTGCGCGACACCGCCTGCGCCACGCTGGGTCGCCTGGCGGCGGGCGGCAGCCTGATGGTGCTGGGGCACGACGGGAGCGACGACGAGGTGGCCTTCGCTGCGGCGGACCTGGTGGCGCGCCCCGGCGCGACCACAACAATCTGGTGGATCGGTGGCCGGCCCGGCCCCGGTCGCGACCGCGTGCAGGCGGCCGCGGAGGCGCACTCCGGCATGCACCTGCTGGATGCCGATCCGGACGGCTTCGTTGCCCGCCTGCGCGACGAGTTGAAGATCGACGTGCCCGACCCCGACCGTCGCGGCGTGATCAAGCGCCTGCTGGACTACGAACTCGACGTGCGGCCGGTACTGATGGTGATGCCAACGGTCAACGCCTACGAGTCGGTGATCGAGGGCATCCCCACGCTGCGGCTGCGCACCGTGCTGCTGGTCACGCTGCTGCTGATCATCGTCGCCGCGATCTGGAACTTTTCGGAGAGTCGCGACGTGGCGCACAACCTGCAGGCCTACCGCGACCGGCTGCAGCAACTGCGCGACCAGCTCGCGGCCGATCGCGTGGGCAGTGCGCCGCTGGTCAAGAAGGACCTGCAGAACCTGCAGCGCGATCTCTCGGACGCAAGCCTGATTCCCGAGTCGCTGTTCACCATGGGGTTCATGGCCGAGGCCTACCAGGCGCGCATCGACGCACTGGCCGAGGAGATGCTGGCGTTCGACAACGAGGAGGTCGATCTGGCGCTGATCCGTCGCGGCGTGTCGGACGCGGTGCGACTGGATCGCCGGTTCAACGTCTTCTCGCGCTTCCCCGACCCGCCACTGAAGGATCGCCGGCACCCGCTCAACGCCAACGACGATCCGGACGACGACGTGGTGCAGCCGATGGCCGATGCGCTGGCCGACGGCGCGTCGTTCACGCTGGCCAGCGACCTCGACCTGCTGCTGGACGTGCTGGCCCGCCGCCTGGCTGGCAACGCGGTCACGTCGGACCGCCTGCCCGTGCTCGTGCCGCTGACCGGGTTCGACGGCCGCGACCTGTTTGCCCGCATCCGCGAAAGCGCTGCGAAGCTGGCCGGAATCGACATCGACGACCTGGACGCCGACGTGCTGCAACAGCAGCTCGACGACGGCAACCTGATGCTGGTGTTCCTGCGCGCCGACGAAGCCGCCAACACCACGCGCACCGCGGCCGGCATCGACCACCTGCCCGTGCAATCGCCCGGTCTGCGGCTGGTCGTCACCATGCGGCGTGAGAGTCTGCTGGGCACCGGGTTGCACGGCCTCCGCGCGTTCGAGCTGGGCACGTTCCGCCCGGCCGAGGTGCTGGCCCACAACCCGTCGTTCAGCGAGGAGTTGCTGCAGCGCCCCGGCATGCTGAGGTTGTGCTGCGAACCGCTGATGTACTCGATGGTTCTGGAGGGCTACGCGCGCGCCAACGGCCACCTGCCCGACACCGAAGCAGCCGTCTACGAATCGTTTGTCACCGACTATCTCTCCGCCCGGCTCGCCAACCAGGCGGACTCCACGTTCGGTGTGTCGGCGCGGAAGACCTTGCTCTCGGCGTTGGCCCGCGCGATGGGTCTGGCCGACACACTGGCCCGGGAACGCGCGATCGACACGCTGGCGACCGCACTGCTGCAGGATCCGGACCTGGCGCCGTTGCGTCGCGAACTGATTCCGCGCGACCCCAACGACCGGCGCCGGCGACTGAAGATCGAGGGCGGCGCGCCATCGCTCGACGAGTACACGCGCGCCGAGAAGCTGCTGGATGAGCTGGTGCGCGGCGGCCTGCTGCTGGAGGGGGCCGGCGGTCGGCTGCGTCTGATCGCCTCCGGCCTCCAGTCCTACCTGCAGGGCATCGGACTGAACGACCTGGCCGGAATCGAATTCGTCCGCCACTACGTACAGAACCCCGCGTGGCACCCGGCCGTGCAGGCCTATTGCGGGTTGTTGGATGATCCGACTGCGATGGTCGGGTTGATTGCTGGCTGGCGGCCGGACTACGGCGCCGACTTTGCCAACGGCGGCACGGTGCGATTGACCGTTCGCCCGACCGAGTTGATCCTGGCGGGGCAATGCCTGGGCCAGAGCCGTGCAGTAGCTCCGTCACTGGAACGCTGGATCGTCGGCGGCCTGGTGCGCTACCTCGTTTCTCCCGTCGGCATCATCCGCCACATGGCCGCGCGATCGCTGGCCGCGACCGGCTCACCGCATGCGGCAGTGGCGCTGGCCGATGCGTGCCGCGCCACAGCTCCCGACAGCGCCGACCGCGCCTGGCTGCTGGAGGCGTGGCGCGAACTGGCGGACCCGGCCGCGCTCGACGAGCTGCGGCAATTGCTGCGGACTGCCGACGCTGACGCCAACGCCGACGAGAATCGCGCCCGCATCATTGCGGCCATCGGTGCCATTCCGACGTCGCCGGCGCGCAACACGGTGTGGGCGATTGCCAGCAATCCGCACGCCGCGGTCAGTGATCGTCGCGCGGCCGGTCGGGTAGCGCTGTCGCAGCGGTTCCCGCAGGCAGCCGACACGCTGGCGCCATGGCTCACCGAGGAACCGGAGGTGTGGCGCCCGCTGGCCGCACGGCTCGCCACGCCGGGCGACCTGCGACCGGTGCCGGCGTTGCGGCTGCAACTGGAGGTCGGGTCCGACGATGAACGTCGCGCGGCGGCCTTTGCGCTGGCGCTGATCAGTCCGGCTGCAGTGGCCGACCTCAAGGCCGAGGGCGACGCTGCCGGTTGGCGCGTACTGGCACTCGCCATGGCGACTGGCGCCAGCGAACGGACACTGGCGGCGATCGACTGCGACGCGCCAGCCGGGCAACGCGATGTGGTGCTCGACGCGCTGCAACGGCTGGAGTTGTCCGCGGGCCAACGCGCGGCGCTGGGCAATCGCCTGTTGCAGCGCTGGACGAAAGCTGGCGCGCCGGATGATGGTCAGCCACTGGACCCGCTGCTGCGCCGCCTGCGCCACCTGCTCGGCGACGATGCCGACCGTGCGCTGCAGTCGGCGCGCGACACGCTGGCTCCCGGGCCCGCCCGCCAGGCCGTGCTCCGTGTGCTGGCGTCCACCAACGATGCCGCTGTGCAGACCCTGCTGTCCGGTATGAAGGACGCTGCGCTCGACGAACAGCGCCTGTCGGTGGCCGCGCTCGGCCACTCGCGCAATCCGGCCGCACGCGCCTTCATCCGGCAGACCGCCGCTGAGGACGGCCCGCTGCAACTGGATGCGCTCGACGCGTGGGTCACGCAGTTCGACCCCGGCGAATCGCTCGAGCCGTTCGCCCGGGTGCTCAACGGCAACCGGCCGGATCGCTGGCGCGCGGCGCGCGCGCTGATGACGCTGAACGACGCCGAGGCCGAGCAACTGGTGGCTGCATTCGTGCGCAGCGGTCATCCGCTGGCGTGGCACGCATTCGACTCGCTGACCGGCAGCGACTCGGCTGGCTATCAGTTCCGCATCGGCTGGGAACTCGAGCAGGCGCTGGAAGAGCTGTTGGTGGCCGAATCAACCGGCCAGCGCGGTCTGCGCGTGGTGTCCGCCACCAGTGAACAGCAACGCAACCCCAAGGAGTACCTGCTGCAACCGGGACGGTCGTGGTTCAGCGGCAGCGTGCAGTTCCCGCAAGAGGTCGTACTCGACCTCGGCACTCCGCGCACGGTCACGCAGGTTGTGCTGGGCACCGAGAACCTGCCCGAACGATTCCAGACCTCGGCGCGTGAAGTGGAGATCCTGCTGGCCACCTCGGCAGAAGGTCCGTGGACGTCGGCCGGCAAGGGCGAGCTGCGGCAGAACACGCCCGACCAGGTGGTCCAGGTGAGCACGCCGATGGAGGCCAGCCACGTCTGCGTGCGGATCATCTCCAACCACGGCAACACCAGCACGGCGGCGCTGTCTTCGGTGCAGGTCCGGCCGCCGGCGGCACCGATACCGCCCGAGCGGCTGGCCGGGTTGCTGCGGGTGCTGGGCCACAACGTGGACAACACCTGGCAGGTGGACGTCGCACGCGAGTTGACGAAGTGGCCGTCCGACCTGAGCCCGTTTCTCGAGCACGGCGACCAGATTGTGCGCGATGCCGCGAGCGATGCCCGGGACCAGATCATCACCGTCCGCGACCGGAGGACGCCATGAGCCTGCATGAACTGGCGACGTCGAGTCGCGGTCGCGTGTTGCTGGTAGTGGGAGCACGTGCATCCGAGCGGGTGGGCGTACCGCAGCCGTCGGGCAGCAGCGGATACGCGATCAGCCTGGAAGGGGCCCTGAAGACCGGTTTGACAACCACGCGCGGCAACACCGATGCCACGCGTGCAGTGCTGGACATTGCGGCAGCAGCCGGGCGCGCGTTGCCGGTGCTGATCCACGCGCTCGGCGACGAGGACGCCCAACGCGCGTTCCTGTCCGCGCTGTGGGAAGGCATTCCGCCGTCCGACGTGCATCGCGCGATTGCCAGCCTGGTGAAAGCCGGCGTGGTGAACACCGTCGTCAACACGTCCTACGACGGGCTGGTGGCGAAAGCGCTGGAGCAGGCTGGCGTCGATGTAGACGTCGCCGACCTGGCCGGGCCCGCGCCGACCGGAGGGCGCAAGCCGGTCCTGGTCTCGGTCGATCCGCTGGCCGCGATCGGCGCGAGCGATGCCGCAGTTGCCTCAGTTGCCGCACAAACGCTCGGGGCGTGGATCCGGCGTCGCGGCGAGTGCGGGCTCGTGTTACTGGTCGGCACCGATCCTGGCCCGCTGCTGGACGCCGTGCTGGCGGCGGTGGCCGCCAACGAGGCTGGCAACGCCATCCCGGTTGTCGCAGTGGCGTCGCGCGCGGTTGTTGCCGTGCCACCGCCGCTGACGCTCGAAGCTCCCGACGGTACCGCAGCCGACGTGCTCGCACAGCTCTGCCGCGATCTGGATCTGGCCGACCGACTGCCGGTTGTGGCGTCGCGCGGGCGCATCAACCGTGTGCTGGACCACGAATTCGACGCCAAGCCGTGGTTGCTCAGCACGCCGCTGATCGGCGACTACGAGCCGCTGCTCGAGTATGTGCCGGCCGTGTCGGTGCGGT
>JBFWQT010000212.1:0-10973 GCA_050249295.1 Planctomycetota bacterium | reverse complement strand
GGCACCTGCCTTGGCCTTGCCTTCGTTAAGCTTTTCGTGCTGGCGCTCGGCGGCCGCGTCGATGCCGTCAGCACGCCCGGCGTGGGCAGCACGTTCACGATCCGGCTGCCGCATGTGCGGCGCCACGCCGCGGTTGCCGGTACGATCTGACGTTCGCGAGTACGGGAATACGCGCGCAGGCGCGCGCGTTGATCAGCCTGTTCACATTCGATCCAACTCCTGCGGAGCACTCTCCATGAAGGTCGCAATCCTCGGCACCGGCGACGTCGGCCGCGCCATCGGCAACGGTTTCATCGCGCTCGGCCATGACGTGAAGATGGGCTCGCGCGCGGCCGGCAACGAGAAGGCGAAAGCGTGGGTCGCGTCGGCCGGCAGCAAGGCGTCGGAAGGCACGTTCGCCGATGCCGTTGCGGGCGCCGACCTGATCGTGCTGGCGGTGCTCGGCAACGCGACCGAAGACGTCATCAAGGCCGCCGGCGCCGGCAACTTCAAGGGCAAGATCGTGTGGGACGCCGGCAACCCGCTGGACTTCAGCGGCGGCGGCCCGGCGCTCTCGATTGTCGGCCACGACAGCCTCGGGGAGCGCACGCAGAAGTGGGTGCCCGACGCGCACGTGGTGAAGGTGTTCAACACGGTCGGCAACGCGCTGATGTTCAAGCCGCAGCTGCCCGGCGGCCCGCCCGACATGTTCATCGCGGGCAACGATGACGGCGCGAAGACGAAGACCACCGCGCTGCTCAAGGACTTCGGCTGGAACACCGTCGACGTGGGCGGCATCGAATGCTCGCGCTACCTCGAAGCGATGTGCCTTGCGTGGGTCCACATCGGCATCAAGACCGGCAAGTGGATGCACGCCTACAAGCTGCTCCGCGCTGACTGACGCCGACTGGCGCCGACTGGCGCCGACGGGCTCAGCAGCACGGGGCGGTACATCGCCTTCAACGACGAAGGGCACCTGTTCCTGTACCGGCGGCCCTGAGCCGACGCAGGCAATGTCGTCACGCCGGGATCGGTTCGCCGGCCGAACATTCGATCAGACGGAACGAGCAGCCGTTCTCGTTCGACTCGATGATCTTCATCGCGCGCGAGAACTCCGGCGTGACGTCCATGCAGCGCGACGCCAGCGACGGGCGCGTCGCGGCCAGCCGCTTCACCTTCTGCATCCACCCGGCCACCATACGGAAGACGTCGGCGTGTTCGATCAGCTCGCGCTGGTACTCGGCAAACCGCTGACGGCGGCCGCGGGAAAGCACTTCGCGAACGGTCTGGTACGCACTCGCCATGGACGTCGCCATCGTCATCGTCGGCCTCGCAGGGGTCTCGATCCAGCACGGGGTGATGTGGAGCATGCACGGACGGTGGTCGTGCGCGGATCGTGCTGGTCGATCCGTGCGGCCGCCGGGCAGGCCGGGGAGCAAACGCTGTGATGGGTGACACGCGCAAGCGCGTATCCGCCGGAAGCCGGGTGCGGGGGCAGTGCTCGCGGTGGCGCGGCCGCACTCGTCGGGTCAGGTCCGATCGAAGCGACAGCGGCCGGGCGATCAATCAGCCCGCCAACGTGAACTACTCTGCTGCGAATCGGGGTGTGCGTCTGGCAATGCGGTGGCGGGGACCGGTGAAGGTGGAGCGATGAGGATTTCACCGGTCCCGGCCAGCGGGTCTCCGTCCGGCTCCGGTCTGCGGGCGCCGTGACAAGTCATGGCACCGACCGGACTGACCCGTTGATGTGTCGTCAGTCTCCGGCTTCAGCCGTGTCGCGTCCGCGCTTGCGCGGGCGACGGTTGATGCGGCGGAGTGCGCGGTCGGCGGCGTCGGTATCCTTCGGCCCGTAGCGCGCGTCGTAACGTCCTGGCGACCAGATCTCGATCACGTCATCGTTGCCGACCACGTGCACCGGCTGGTTCTGCTCGAGCTCGGCCGACTCGACGAGATCCGCGGGGATCAGCAGTCGGCCCTGCTCGTTGATCTTCAGCGAGGTGGACGAGTGGAGGAATCGTTCGTAGGCCAGCTGGGCCTCGTCGTACTCCGCGTCGTCGTCGATCGCGTCAATGTTGTCGCGCATGATGTCCAGGCGAGCCTGGAAACCGGTGGCGGTGTAGAGGTGCAGACAGCCCGACGTCCACGTCGTGAGGAAGAAGTCGCCGGCCGGGTCTTCCTGCTCGGCCAGCTTGCGCAGCGTGCTCGGGAGAATCACCCGGTGCTTGCTGTCGAGCTGGACGGTGTAGCGACCCGAATACGGCAGGCGACGGCTCATGTCGTCTCGGTTTCGGGTCGAAGAAGGGGAAGAACCAGAACGGATGCGATCAACTTGCTACTGGCTGCCTGCGGGCGGACATGTAAGTGGAAGAAAGCGGCGGGGTTTGGCGCTGCTCGCCACACTCTGCTACTTCGACACACTTCGTGTCACCTGTTGGGATTCTACCCCGTGTTTTCCCCGGGTCAAGTCGGGATGCGTTTCTTTTTTTCGCTAACTATATAAGCGGCAAGAAGATGCATCATGTTGGCGGGCTGCGCCACGTATGCCCTCTATATAGTGTGCCACGTGCTGATTCGCTCAGAAATCACACCGGATATGGCCGTGAATGTGGAAAACCCTGGTGGCCGGCGCTGCCGGGATTGCCGGGACTCTGGATAAGTGATTGCGAGAAAGGGCGTTGGGACGACCTTGCCGAAGCGCCCGGAATCCTCGGGTGCAATTCTGTGCCACATTGTGCCACAGAGGCCATCGAGCCGCAACCTGTGGTGCAGGCTTCCAGCCTGCTGCTGTGGTGCAGGCTTCCAGCCTGCTTCTTCTTGTGGTGCAGGCTTCCAGCCTGCTTCTCCATGACTGGTGCCTTTCCAGCTGACACAGGAAGAAGCAGGCTGGAAGCCTGCACCACAGGAAGCCTGCACCACAGCATTCTAGCACGGATACGGACGCCCTTCGTTTCTCCTTGACACGTCGGTTACTGTGGGGTATATTTCATGTTGGATGCGCCGGGACCGCCGACAACTGCGTGGCCGGGCCATTCAATGCAAGCTGCCGGATTGTCGTGCCGGGTGCCGTCGATCGCTGAATCGACCCCATAGCTCGCCGTCGGGTGTTCACCACTCGGCCGCGGCTCCTCCACCACGCGCGTCGCCGTCGCATTCATTCACCACCGCGGGTTGATTGGACCCATTCGCCGTCGCGCAAAGCGTGCGGACCCGCTGACGGTCCGTACACGCCCGGCGGCATCCTTTGTGACCGCTTGCTGTGTCGAGCCAATCAGCGACACGCCACAAAACAGCTTGAAGACGTCCATACGACGCTTCTCTCGACTTCACGAACCGACCAGGAAACGACCCGGATGACCGACCTTTCATGCACCACCACGACCGCCTCTTTGACCACCGCGACCCCCGCAACCGCCGCCGCTACGGAGCCTGCGGAGCCCGCCGCGTCCGCGCGAACCGAAGCCAATCGCCGCAACGCCCGCCGCTCCACCGGCCCGCGCACGGCCGCCGGCAAGCAGCGCTCCAGCGTCAACCGCTGGCGCCACGGCCTGACGGCTGCTCGCGTGGTCGCGCCCGATGAAGATCCGGCCGCGTACGACGCCTACCGCCATGACATGCGCATCGCCATGGACCCGGCCAACGCGCTCGAGGAAGACCTCGTCGAGCGCATCACCGTGGCCGGCTGGAAGCGCCGGCGCATCGAGGCCCGCGAGCAACAGCTGATGGAGAACGCCGGATCGGACGACCCCCACGACCACAACAAGGAGCAGCGCGACTTCGACAATCTGCTGCGCTACCGCCGCGTGATCGATCGCGAGTACCACACCTGCATCGTCGACCTCGACCGGATGCAGAAGAACCGCGACCGCCGCAACCGGATCGAGGCCGAGGGCGCGGTGGCCGAGCTGTCCGAGAAGGAGCCGTCGATGCGCACGCCGTTCGGCATGAAGCAGTGGGCCGCGTTCACGATGGCGATGTACGCGCTGATGCGCCGCGATCGCCTCACCGGCTCGAACCAGTTCAAGCGCCGGGTGGCGGCCGCGGCGACGACGGCGACGAGCGCGCCGGACCCCGAAGCGCCCACCACGGAGGAGGATGTGGAGATTGACGAATCGAACCCATTCAACCGCATGGTGCTCTCCGACCCGGCCGTGAAGAAGGAGGATTGCCTGGTCACGCCCGACGGTCTGCTGATTCCGCCGCTTCCCGCGTGACGTCTGACACGCTGGTCCGCCACGTCGCACGCTCCACCACGAGCGAGCCGGGGTGGGTCGTGCCCGGACGACGGGGCTGCCGGTACGATTTGTTGATCGCCACCACGCAGTTGCCTGGCTGAGGCACGCCAACGTGAGCCGCCTGGCGTTCCCGCCGGCACCCGCTTGTTACCCTCTGGTATCAATGGGCATGCACGCACGTTGGGGAATTTGCCGTAGCCGCAACGGCTTATGGATTTGGCGAATCTGGCCCGCCAATTGCGTTGACGTCCTCCGGGTGAACGTCCAGCCCGGCCGTTCGTTCCAGCAATCAGTTGAAGGCCGATCATGCGGGTGGGACACTCCGCCCTTCCTGACGGCAATGCCCCCCGCGCCCCCGCTCCCACCAACCCCATGGGCCCACGGGCCACGCGTATCGCGCCCCTGGCGTACCGCGCCGTGTTCGCTCGACCGGGTGCTGGAGAAAGCGTCGATCTGATGCAGGACAATCTCGGCGACATGCTGGTGATGGCCGGGCTGATTACCGACAAGCAACTTGCCACCGCGAAGGACTACGTCAGTTCGCTGGGCGGCGACTTGCCGACGATCCTCACCAAGATGGGCTTCGTGGACGACAAGAAGCTCACCGAGTTCCTCGCGATGCAGGAGGAACTCGAGGTGGTGGACATCGAGTCGATGGTCATCCCCGTTGACCTTGTGCGGATGGTGCCGCGCGAACTGATCCTCAAGCATCACGTGTTGCCGGTGCATGCCAGCAAGGACGTGATCACGCTGGCGATGGCCGACCCGACGGACTTCGCGGCGATCGACGAGATCCAGTTCGTGACCGGCAAGCGCGTGGAAGTGAATCTCGCGCCGCGCGAGAAGCTCAACAACGCGATCCGCGGCTTCTTCGATGTGATGGACGGCGAGACCGACGACCGCATGCTGCGCGACCTCGCGTCCGACCCGGCGATCCGCTCGCTGCATCCGTCGAAGAGCAAGATGCCGAAGGTCTCGATGAAGAAGAAGTTCGAGGTGCTGGCGCCGGCGCTGCTGCCGGTGCTGCTCGAGAAGAAGATTGTGACCGAGGCCGAGTTGAAGGCCATGCTCGAGAAGCTGAAGGCGATGGGCTGACCCCCGGCTGGCCACCGGCTCCGCCGCGCGCTGTGGCGGAGCCGGGGGCTGCCGCCCGTGCAAGCAGTCCGGTCGTGGCAACTTGCGCCCGGCATGCGATTTCGGGTACACCCGTAGGCCCCGACGCCGAGTTGACCGCCCCCGCACCTGCTGAGAGACGCAACCCGCCCGCTGATCGCGAGGAACGACGATGACAGGTGTTGCCCAAACCGGCCAGAGGTCGTGGAACCTCGATTCGGTCGCCGAACTGCTCGGCGAGCGCGCGGGCTGGCCCGTGGACAAGTGCAAGGCCGTCATCGACGGCGTGACGCTGGCCGTCGGCAAGGCGCTGAGCGAGTCGCGCGAGGTGATGATCGAGGACTTCGCGAAGATCCGCGTGTCGGGCCAGAACCCGGCCGGGCAGCCGTACATCGTGCCCTCGCCCGAGTTCCTCGGGCCGCTGGCGCAGCGCTTCGGCATCAACAATGACGAACTCGACGCCGCCGTCCGCCACTACTTCGGCATCCTGCGCGAGCGCCTCACGCACAACGACAAGCTGAAGATCGACCGCTTCCTCGCCCTCAAGGTGTCCGAGGAAAACGCGCGCATCGTGGATGACCCGATCTCCGGCCAGCGCATCGTCGCGCCGGCGAAGAAGGTCATCAGCTTCATGGCGCACCCCAAGTTCAAGCAGAGCGTCGGCGGCGCCGAGATCGCCTTCGTGCCCGCGCTCTCGCTGAAGGAGGGCGTCGAGCAGATCAAGACCGCCTCGGTCGTGCTGGCCGTACCGACGCGCGACTTCTTCACCGAGACGATCGAGTTCCACTTCAACCGCGCCGGCTGGGCGGTCAGCACGTACCAGAACGTGGACGACGCGACCGGCGTGGTCACGCCGCAGGGCCAGTGGCTGGTGATCGTCGATGCCGCGCTGCCGAACTGGAACCGGCTGGTCGAGTCGATCAAGGGCAACAAAGAGACCTCGATGGTGCCCGTGATCGTGATGCTGCCGAAGGGCGCCGACGTCAACAAGTGGAAGGAGTTCACGATCCAGGGCAACAGCGCGATCGCGCAGCCCTTCGAGATCAAGCAGCTCCTCACCATCGCCGAGGCCGAGCTGCAGCGCGCGTCGGAAGAAGCCATCTTCTTCCGCCAGGAAGTGATGTTCACCTTCCCGACCACCGACGAGAACATCGACCGCGCCAACGAGCTGGCCGCGCAGCTGTTCGCCGGGTCGGGCCTCGACGACGAGGGCCAGGTGGCGCTGTGCGCTGCCTTCCGCGAGGGCGTGGGCAACGCCGCGCAGCACGGCAACCGTCACCGTCGCGACAAGAACATCCACATCATGTTCCTGCTCGACCACGAGAAGATCACCGCCTGCATCAAGGACGACGGCAAGGGCTTTGACTGGCGCCTCTACGTGGACGACACGCACGGCAAGAACGCCGTGGAGAAGGCGCGCAAGCGCCACCAGGAAGGCAAGCTCGGCGGCCTCGGCATCATGCTGATCCTGAAGTGTACGGACCGCATCGAGTACAATGAGAGCGGCAATCAGCTCACCGAGTACAAGTACCTGCCGGGCCACGCGCCGAAGAAGTAGGGCTGGCAGTGCGTGACGCTAGCGCGGACAAGGGAGCTCACTCGTGGGCTCTTTTCCTTCTGCTGCATCGTCGCGTGCCGTACTATTCGCTGTGTGACTGGCCGGGAGGTTGGCAGTGGCGAGCGAACAGAACGACCTTCAGAACCGCGTCGAACGACTGGAAGCGCTGGTTGGCCTCCTGATCAGTGGCGTCGAGCACGACCCGGCGGTTTGCGGCGGCGCAGCCAGGATCGCTCGAACGCGGATTCCCGTGTGGACGATCGAAAGCATGCGCCGCCAGGGCATGCGCGACGCCGAGATCCTCGCGGCGTTCCCGACGCTCCGTGCTGCAGACCTCGTCGCCGCTGGCACATACGCGGCACTGCACACCGACGAGATCAACGCGGACATTGCGCGCCAGGGAGCGGCAATGCAGGCGGATGCCTGATGGCGTCGCTGTACTCCAACGAGAACTTCGATCAGCGCGTCGTCGAGACACTCCGCGCACTCGGGCACGATGTGCTCACCACACTGGACGCCGGTAACGCGGGCAGCGGCGTGCCGGACGAGGACGTGCTGGCGTTTGCCGCGTCGCAGAATCGGATTCTGGTCACATTCAATCGGCGGGACTTCATCTACTTGCACGACAGGGTCTCCGAGCATGCAGGGATCGTGGTGTGCACCGAGGATCGTGATGCGGCAGCGCTCGCGCAGCGAATCCACGACGCGATTGACGGCCAGGACCTGGCGGGTCGCGTGGTGCGCATCAATCGGCCGCCCACCTGAAAACGCCTTGGAGAAGGCGCGCAAGCGCCACCAGGAAGGCAAGCTCGGCGGCCTCGGCATCATGCTGATCCTGAAGTGTACGGACCGCATCGAGTACAACGAGAGCGGCAATCAGCTCACCGAGTACAAGTACCTGCCGGGCCACGCGCCGAAGAAGTAGGGCGTGAGCACCACAGGGCGTAGCGGCTTTCCGACCAGTTGCTGCAGTTGAGACAGTGCGGCGCCCGCCCGCGTATCACCGCGAACGGGCGCCGCATAGTCAAGCCTGAGCCTGATGGTCGGACTCCGCGGAGCAGCCTGTCAGGCCGCGCGGCGGCGGGCCACCAGCAGGAGCAGCGGGAGCAGCAGCAGCAGCCAGCCGGTGAAGGCGCTGTCTCGCGCGGTCGCCCGGCTGTTGCAGCCGCAGTTGGCCGCCACACCACCGGTCGGCAGCGTCACGAAGAACGTCAGGTTCTTGTTGGCCGTGCCGCCCCACGTGTCCGTGACAGTCACCGTGACCGTGTAGTTGTTCGACGAGGCTGCCGGCGGCGTGCCGGTGATCTCGCCGGTCGACGGATCCATCGTCAGCTCGGGCAGGGCCGGGTTGATCACCATCGACCACGTGATCGGCGAGGTGCCGCCGGAGATCGTCGGCGTCGCCGAGTAGGCGGTCTCCTCGGTCGCGTCAGGCAGCGACGACGAGACGATCGACAGCGCCGCGTTCACCGTCAGCGTGTAGTTCTCGACGTCGGTCTTGCCGTTCGCGTCGGTGAGCGTGACCGCGACGTTGAAGTTGCCGGAGGCGGTCGGCGTGCCGGTCAGCGCGCCGGTGCTGGAGTTGATCGACATGCCCGCGGGCAGGCCGGTCGCGCTCCAGGCGAGTGGCGCCTTGCCGTTGGTGCCGGTGAAGCTCTGCGAGTAGTTCGGCGCGTTGCGCGTTGCGGCGGGCAGCGCACCGGGCGACGGCGAGGTGATCGACGGCAGGTTGAGGATCTGCAGGGTGTACGCCTCGGTGTCGGTGTCGTTGTTGGTGTCGGTCACGCGGATCGAGAACGACGAGTTGCCGGCGGTGGTCGGGTTGCCGCTGATCTGGCCGGTGCCGGTGTTGAGCGAGAGGCCCGCGGGCAGGCTGCCCGAGACGACCGACCAGGTGTAGGCCGGCGCACCGCCTGCCGCGGTCCACGTGCGCGAGTACGGATCGCCGACGTAGCCTTCGGGCGTCAGCGCGCCGGTCGCGGGCGAGGTGATGGTCGGCAGGTCGTAGACCGTGATCGAGTACGCGCGCTGCACGAACACCGCGTTGGCGTCGGTCACGCGCACCGTGAAGTTGGAGAGGCCGGTGCCGGTCGGCGTGCCCGAGATCGAGCCGGTGCCGGTGTTGAGCGACAGGCCGGCTGGCAATGACCCGGCCGAAAGGCTCCACACGAGCGTGGGCTTGCCGCCGGTCGCGACGACGCTGACCGGCGTGTACGGCACGTTCTGCACGCCGTCGGCGAGGGCGCCGGCGCCGGGCGACGTGATCTGCAGCGCACTGTAGACGTTGATGGTGTAGGCGCGCGTGTCCACGTTCGCCGAGTTGTCGGTGACACGAACGGTGAACGAATAGTTGCCCGCCGTGCTCGGCGTGCCGCTGATGATGCCCGTGCCCGACGCGATGCTGAGACCGGGCGGCAGCGAACCCGCCGAGATGTCGAACACGTACGGCGTGGGGCCACCCACGGCATCCACGTCAGCGCCGGCCCAGGCCGTGCCGACGTAGCCGTCGGCGAGCGCCCCGGCGGCGGGCGTCGAGATCGACACCGCGTCCTGGATCACGAGGCGGATCGAGTTGGTGTAGCCGACGTGCAGCGTGCCCGCGGCGCCGATCGCCTGGTTGACGGTGTACAGACGGATGTTGTTGGCGTTGGGCCCGGCATCGACATCCACCACCTGGCCCTGCGAGTTGAGGCCGTAGAGGCGGAACTCGACGGTCAGCGCGTTGTTGCCGCTGTAGTTGAACGGCGTCTGCAGCGTGATGTTCGGGAAGAACGTGTTGGCGGCGGTCGCGGCCCAGTTGACGGCGCCGTCGTAGACCACCACCGACGTCACCGCGTCGTAGTTGGATCCGTAGGTGCTCGACCAGGCATTGGCGGCCTTGGTCGACTCGCCCATCAGGACCACGAGGCGCGGGTAGTCGAGAGCCGGACGGGCGGCCTTGGCCTTGACGCTGATGGCCGTGATCGTGCCACCCATCGTCACCTGCGACTTGTCGTAGCGGGCCTGCAGCGCGCCTTCCGGGTTGCACCAGCCCCAACAGATCACGTTGCCGTCCTGCACGAGCAGGATGTCGATCGTCGGGTCGATCGTCACCGGGTACGCGGCGGTGCGCATGAACGCGGCCGGCACCTCGATGCTGACGCGCCAGTCGGCACCGTCGGCCTCGACGCGCCACTGGCCCTTCGCTTCGTTGCCGTCGGCGTCGATGACGATCACCTCGTTGAAGCGGTAGCGCACGGTGCCGTCCTGGCCGATCACGCTGAGCGTGCCCTCGCGCGTCATCGTGCCGACGAACACCTGGTCGAACTGCGCGCCCGGCGGCAGCGTGACCTTCCACGTCGTGCCGAACCACGCGGCCGAGCTGGCCAGCTGCGGCTTCTGCGAGACGATCGTGTCGTGCTTCACCTGGCCGGGGAGCGGCGTGAACACGTCGTCCGCGGCCGGCCATGTGGCGGCGTAGGTCACGCGACCATTGCTCATCGTGGGCTGGCTGCTCGACGCGGCCTCGGAGTACAGCACCTTGCCGGCGGCATCGCGCGAGATCATCGCCAGCGGCGCGAACGTGATCGGCTGGATGCCGTCGCGATACACGCGGAACGCGTTGCCGGTCATGTCGGCCGGGAAGTCGGCAACGAACCCGCCACCGGTGGCCTGGAAGGCGTAGCCGGCTTCGGTGGCCGGGCCGAGGTCGGGTTGAACCGGCGTGGCGGGCGGCGTCACGCCGATGTCGACGATCTTGTTGCGCGGATTGTCCGGATCGACCGTGATCTGCGATTGGCCGAACGCCGTCGCCGAACTGAACAGGATTGCACCAATGCCGGCGAGGGCGATGGAGAAGGCCCGACGATGGAAGGTCAGCATGAGAGCAAGGGTGTGTGAGAAACTCGGCCGTGTGTGTGAGTCCTGGCGGAGAGGCCGAGGCAGGTAGCCTGCTCCAGACAAATTGTCGTCCAGCCATGCATTCACTGCAAGCCAATTCGGGCCTCACACAGGCACGCAACCCGTGCTGCGGCCGACAAATGCGCGACGCCGCCCCCGGCAGGCAGGGACGGCGTCGCGGGTAGGCTGCCAGCGGTGCCGGGCTTACGCCG
>JBFWQT010000211.1:0-11015 GCA_050249295.1 Planctomycetota bacterium | reverse complement strand
CGAGCTGGGCTACGACCCGG
This sequence comes from Planctomycetota bacterium, assembly GCA_050249295.1. Classification (GTDB taxonomy): domain Bacteria; phylum Planctomycetota; class UBA8742; order SKZP01; family SKZP01; genus JBFWQT01. The sequence continues at coordinate 10,995 of JBFWQT010000211.1, read as the reverse complement.
CCGGCCGACCATACATCGCGATGAAGCGCGTGCACGGTCGCACGCTGCAGGCCGAGATCCACGACAGCCACCGCCGCCGGCTGAGCGATGCCGACCTGCTGGCGCACGAACGTCATCTGCTGGACGTGTTCATCAAGGTCTGCGACGCCGTCGGCTACGCGCATTCGCGGCGCGTCATTCACCGCGACCTGAAGCCCGACAACGTGATGGTCGGCGAGTTCGGCGAAGTGCTGGTGATGGACTGGGGACTCGCGCGGCCGATCGACGGCGGCGACATGCTGCCCGCGACGTTGCCCGCGCCATCATCGTCGGGCCGCATGGTGCGCAGCTCGCGCCGCGACGACGAGAGTGCCGAGCTGACGATCGAAGGCGACGTCTTCGGCACACCGGCGTACATGGCGCCGGAACAAGCCGAGGGCCGCGTGGCGGATTTCGGGCCGCACACCGACATCTACGCGCTGGGCGGCATCCTCTACGCGATCCTCACCGGCGAGGCGCCATTCGGCGGAGCCAACAAGCCGGCGATCGCGATCATGAATGACGTCCGCCTGGGCCGGCTGATTCCGCCATCCGAACGGAAAACGTCGCGCCGCGTGCCGCGCGAACTGGAAGCCGCCGTGTTGCGCGCGATGGCGCAGAAGCCGCGTGACCGCTACGAGACGGCCGCCGATCTGGCCGACGACATCCGCAGCTACCTGTCCGGGCGCGCGGTCTCGGCCGCCGACTACACCTCGTGGCAGCTGATCTGGAAGTGGACGCGCCGGCACAAGGTGGCCGTGGCGGGCGGCATCAGCACGGCCGCGGCGATCATCATCGGCCTGCTGGCCGTGATCGTCAGTCGCGCGGAGGCGCGGCAACAGGAGCTCGACAAGCAGGTCGTGCGCGCCGACGAGTTCGTCGCCGCCGCCCGGCAGGAACTGGAATCGGCACGGCTCGTCCCGTTCAACCCCGCGTCGCCGCAGGACTACTACACCGCGTGGCTGCCGCCGCTGCTGAAGCTCGGCCGTGCGATCCAGACGCATCCATCGCCACCCGACGAATGGCGCACCGAGCTGGCCGGCTACAGCCTGGACCTGCAGCATCACGCGGCGGACATCGGCGACTGGGGCATGGCGCTGCACGTCGCGCAGTCGGCTGCCGCGTGGGGCGCCGTCAGCGAGGCCGCCGCGGCCGACCTGGTGCAGCAGGTGCAGAACCAGCGCGAACAGCGCGCCGTCGAAGACCGGAACCGGCTGCAACTGGTGCTGCGCCGGATTCACGAACTGGAAACGCCGCCGGAGCAGGAGTTCTTCAACGGCCATGATCCGCGCCGCTACACGTTGCACGAGTTCGACGAACGCGCGATGCGTCTGGCCGGCGCGGCCCGCAGTGATTCGGTGACGCTGGCGTCTTCCGTCATCTCGCTGCTGCAGGGCGACGCCGAGACCTGTCGCCGGTTCGGCATCGACGGGCCGCCCGACTGGCTGCAGCGCCACTTCCTGATCAACCTGGCGGGCCGGCTGCGCGATGGCGCCACGGCCGTGAATGGCATGACACTGGTGGACCTGGCAGTTGCCGAACTGCGCCGCGAGCCGCTGGCGCCGGAACGCGCGGAGGAAGCCGGCTGGTGGATCGAGGCTGCGGTGCGCATGGACAGTGCCGTTGGCAAGCCGGTCTCGGCTGCTCTCGGCCGGCCGCTGCGCGACCACGTGCAAGCGCGCTTCGAGCAGGATCGCCACATCGGCGAACGCTTCGGCATCAGCGCATGTCACGCCCTGCTGGAAGCCAACTCCGGCGTCATCGTGGAACTGGACAAGACCAACCTCCACGAGCGCGACCTGCAGTTGGCCTGCCTCGGCGACTGGCTGGTGGCATCGGCGCGATCGGGCAGCGACTTCACCGCTGCGCTGCTGGATGTGGCGACCAGCCGCGACACACCGGTTGCGCGTCACTTCGCGCTGGACATGCTGGGCCGCTGGGGCGACGCGTTGCCACCCGACATCAACCGGCCGGAACGCAGTGCGCCCACGGTGCTCTCCCGCGTGCTGGGCGCGGTTCCGCGCGACGCGCTGATGTCGTCGCCGGGCGCAACCGATCCGGACTCCCGCATCGCCGTTGCCTGCATCGGCTCGATCTCTCGCCTGGGTGCCGGCGACTGCTGGAATCAGGTGTTCGACCTGCTGGCGAGCAGCAAGCGCGGCAGCGGGCTGTACCGTCGCTGTGGCGGCGCCGGCATGCTGATGCCCATGCCCGACCGGGTGGCCAATGCGCCCGCGTCCGCGCTGGGCGTGGAGGGCCTGCTGCGCCGTTCGCTGGCCCATTCGATGAGCGGGAACTTCCAGCAGTCGATTGCCGACACCACCGCGGCAATCGAGCTGGACCCGACCGATCCGCGGCCGTGGGGCAATCGCGCGATCCTGCGCACGCACCTGGAACAACCCGGTGCCGGCATGCCGGACATCAACGAGGCGCTGAAGCTGGACCCGCGCAACGCCGAGTGGTGGATGACGCGGGCCGCGCTGCACGAACAGGCCGGCAGTCTGCAAGCGGCGCTGGATGACTACGATCGCGCGATGCCGGTCGCCGGGCCGCACTCGTTGCCGGGCGTCATCGAGAACCGCGCGCGGATCATCCACATGATGGGCGACACGCCCGGCGGCATTGCGGGCCTCGACCGTGCGATCGAGCTGGACCCGCTCAGCCCCGACTTCTACTTCAACCGCGGCCTGCTGCGCATGAACACCGGCGCAATGACGGGCGCACTGGAAGACTTCAAGACGGTCTGCGACCTGGATGTGTCGTACGCGCGCGCGTGGACGGTGCTGGCCCAGTTGATGGTGACCAACGGCGATCCGGCCGGCGGCCGCATCCACGCCTCGATGGCGATTGCCGCCGACCCGACTGCCGCCGGCGGGTGGACTGTGCGCGGCATGGCGCACGAAGGGTTGCGCATGGCCGATGCCGCGCTGGCGGACTACGCCCACGCCATCTCGCTGGATCCGAAGCTCAGTGTCCCGTTGAACAACCGCGGGGCCCTGTACCTCAACCTCGGCCGGGTGGAACTGGCCTTCGCCGACTTCACGCGCGTCACCGAAGTGGCTCCCGGCAACTGGCGCGGCTGGTGCAACCGCGGCGTCGCCGCTGCCCGCCTCGGCGCGCGCGACGTGGCCGTCGACTCGTTCCGCCGTGCCCTTGAGGTCTGCCCGCCCGCTGCCCGCGGCTCCGTCGAACAGTTCCGCCGACGGGAGTTGGGCAACTGATCGGCGGGTCGGAACACGGCGCGCACCACCCACCCGCATCGGGAAGTTGTCGCCTTGCCGAAATGATGGCGGGGAGCAGACTTCAAGACCCATCGTCGGCCACGCCGCATCAATCCCCGCCTTGATCGCTGAACCACTCCGGCCGGATCGTTCCAGGTCTGGGCAAGCTTGTTGATGACCAGCACCAGCCAGGCGTTCAGACGTGCCGCCACGCCTTGCGCGCGAGGATTTTCCGGATCGTGCGCGCGGTCACAGGAAACCGCCCGGCGAGGTCATCGGCCGACAGGCCACTCGCGTGCAGACGACGCATCAGGATCACATCCGCCTCGGTGAGCCGGGCCTGGCCATGCTTGCTGCCCCTGTTGTCGGCACCGGTTCGATGGCGCTGCTGGAGGTCCTGATCAGCCTCCGTCTCCACGTCCCGGTACGTCGCCAGGTTCACGACCTGTGTAACGACTGCGGTAGGGACTCCGTATACACGGGCCAGGTCCGCCTGGGAAATCCGGTGGCGTGGGTGCCGGACTCCCCTTGAGAAACGCTTTCTGATCTCACGTACTTCGCCGGCAGTAAGAAGGCGCTCTTGCCACTCCAGGTTCGAGGGCCGGTTGTTGGCCGGTTTTCCGTCCCGATGGAGTGCGACCGCGCGACTTGACGGAGGCGGCCCCACAAAGGCGGCAAGGACCAGCCGTGCGACCGGCACTTCACTACCGCCGATGCCGGTCACCACTACGCCACTGGGCTGAGTGCGCAGCGAGAGAATATGCCCGGGCCGGTGCGACTCATACACCTGCCCGTCACCGAGCCTGCACTCCACCACGCGGTCACGCACCCGGATGCGGCCGGCATCCGAGGCCTCGTAGTTGGCGCGGTCCGGGATTGGAAGCCAGGTCTCGCCGACGATGTCCTCCGGCGCCCTCCAGAAGAGGTTGTCCAGGCGGCAGTTGGTCGGATCGCCGTCGTGGAAACCCGGCTTCGCTTGCGCAACCTCGCCGTGGAACGCCAGCAAGATCAGCCGGGGTAGCGACTGCAGGCGCTGGAAGATGTGCACGCGAGGGATGCCATCGCCACGGGGTGCTATGGACAACACGCGCCCCTTGAGCGTCTTCGTGCGCATGCCTTCTCGGCGCTGCTCGATCACGCGCCGGTCCACCGAGCGGACCCTCCCGTCGGTCGAGGCCTCGTAGCCTGCGAAACCCGGGATGGGCTTCCATGCCTCGATCTCTCGGCGAGCCATCGCGAGCCCTGTTGCCCTGCGTGTGTATAAGAAGATATATAACGGATATTGTAGAAGGACAAGGAATACAGCGCCGGCAAGTTGGTCGTTCCCCAGCGGAGGAGCTACGGCACCGCTGACCTCGAACGAGAAGCCCTCATTTCATTCTTCCGATGTCGACCAACAGGGACATCCGGCTTCAGGCCGCCATCTGCAAGTCCGCGAGCGGCATGCGTACCGATCACGATCGTCGGTGCCTCGCCCACCACACCAGTGCGATCGGCCGAACGATCACTTGCCCATTGAATGCGGGCAAGGCGTGTCCCGGTACGTCGCCGTGCGCTACCGCCTCGCGGAGGTCCAGGATGCTGATGTCCTCCATCGCGGCGGCGGCCTCGTGGTCAGCCAACTGATCGGTGATCGGGTCGGTGGTATCGACCCCACCGATGCGCGGGTCTCGCGACGCGAATTGGCTGAGCAGGTCAAGGTCTCCGCAATCCAACTCACGCAGCACCAACGGGCGACAGTCATCCAGCGACGCCCCCAGCAGGTCGGCTGCCATGGCTGCACTCGACCGTGCGTCGGCCAGACGCGCGGCAGCATACGGCAAGCAGCCCTCACGCAGGTCCCGGCGGGCGGAACGCAGCAGGCGCGCCGCCCGGGTCAGCGCATCGGCAGCGTCACGGGCCAACTCACCGATCATCTCCCGCATCCGCGAACGGCATGCTTCGGGAATACCATCGAGCGCGCGATGGCCGCTCTCGTCGTCGCCAGATTCGAAGGCCCGGATCGCCAGGTCTGCCAGCTCTTCGGGTCGCTCGGCCTTTTGTCTGCGGGTCATGGGTTGTCACGGGCGGTCGCAGTGGCTCATGACACTGATAGCGAACGGCTGTCGCGGCGACTCGGTCAACCATTCCCCCACCCAGCGCCATCGTGGCTACGTCGCGAATGCGCGCCGGCAACCCTCGTTCCAACGTGGAGCGTCCAGGTCATCCGGTCGCGCCACGCTCCGCGAACAGGAGTTGGGCAACTGATCGGCGGGTCGGCACACGGCGCGCGCCGCGCCTGAGCGGTTTGGCGTTTCGCGCGGGCGAACCCCAAAATTTGCGCGTTTTCGCCGTTCGCCGAATTTTTTAATCCATGGGCGGCCAGAAGGTTATGGATGTCCGCTCGTGATTATCACCCTTCGTGTCGCCGGGTCGTGTCAGACCCGCGGCGTACCGTTCGACCAGCGCCCAAGAAAGCCAGCGACGCGACCACTCGAACCGGACGAACGGAGCCGACGATGACGACCACTTCGACCTGCAACTTCACGATCTATCGCAAGCCCGCCAGCGCGGCCGCGCTGTTTGACGACCTCGCGCCGGTCGGCCGTGTGCAGGAGGAACTGGCCATGGCCGTGGTCGATGCGAGCCGCCGCATGCACATGTGGACGGTCTCGATCGAGTGGCTGACGATGCACATGTTCGGCCGGCCGCGCCTGCCGGGCGATCCGCCGAGCACGCCGAAACAGCTCGACGACGCGGCTCGCGAGGCCGGCGTGGATGTGGACTTCCTGGAGACGCAGATCGCCGAGGGTGGCCTGCACATGCTCGGCAAGTTGCTCGTGGTGGCTGACCGCGGTTACCGCCAGGCACAGAAGGCGCAGAGCGACGCGCTGGCCGCGTGGCACCGCGAACTTGATCGCGCGATGCGCGCCGCGATGCTGGCCGATCCGGCACCCACCTCACCGATTCCTGCTCCGGCATCCGCACTGGTTGCCTCTCCACCGCGGCTGCACCTGCTCCCGCACCTGCTGCCGGCCTCCCGGCGACCCCGACCGGTGCCGAAACCAACTCCACCTCCGGCCGCCCATCCGGATTCCTTGCATTCAAGGGCGAATGTTGTGGGACGATCGGTGTGTTGTTGCTCATGACAGGCAGTTCCGTGGGGCTACTGTCTCGTTTGAACCGGCCGCGGCCGACGACACCGTTGATCCGAGACGGGACCGTGGAACGCGGCACCAGTCGAATCTCACGTGAGAGCCAACGCGAGGGCACGAAGATCAAAGACCCGACTCGCCCACCAAAGAAAATGGCCGATCTACCTTCGCAGAACTCCAGTTCTTTCCTGACGCCGCAAACCTGCGAAACGTCGCGGTATCCATCACGGCCAACTGTTGTGTTACAATGCTATCGGCGTCTCCAACAAGTTCCAATATGATGGCAGTTGCAAGCGCCAGGTCACGAGGGGTTTTTGCGAACTCAACATCTAGTACCAGGTTGTCATCGCTAACGGCCAGGATTTGGCGAGCAGCAGCCCGCTCCGGGTCGTCAAGGATCATGTCCGAGATCCAGTCACCGAAAGTAGTTGGACTTATTCGCGCTTGAAACAGCCTGTCGGCCTTGCTGATCACATCCACCAAGTAAGGCACCGAGTCGTCGACCTCGAAAAGACCTAGATCACCAATTGGCTTTGAGCCCAACAGTCGGACCGACCCAAGCCAGTTGTTATCCCTAGAGCGAACAATTAGCGATGCAGAGTATCGTGACATCGAGGATCCCCTTGGTCTTGGTCAGAGTGTCGCTGAAATTCGTGGCTACAGGCGCCGACGGTTCTCCAGGGCACCCCTTGGTCATTCCGTTATGAAGTCGACCATCCGGTCAACCGCACCGGGTCCGTCAAAAATGTGCTCGCGTTGGATACCGGCATCCAGTAGTTCACGCACTTGTCGTTCCGACAATGCTTGCTCTGACAGGATGATTGTCGGCTTGTTGCTTGCCCTGACCAATGCTTCGGCTTGCGTCTTATTGAGCTTGCCGCCTTTTGCTTCGATGTTGTATTCGGCGGTGACGATGTCGAGGTCAGTGTAAATGCCTCCCTCACGCCAGTACACGGGCACCTCCTCCAGAATCTCGCTGCCCGGCAGCTTCTCCCTGAGTTTGTCGCTTGCCTTTCGTACCAGCGGGTCGCTGGACCGAGTGGCCTTCGAATAGCCCCTGCCGACCTCGAGCGCATCATGCAGTCCGGTCTGCGGGTCGTGCGCATGCCGAGCGCCGCGAGGTCGAGCGCAGCGCGAAGGCGGCCCGACGGACCGAGCGCATGGTGGATGCCCCGGCCGATGCGTCGACGCCGGCGGCGGAGGTGGCCGACGGCGATGCCGATACCGATGCCGACGTCGGCGCTACGTCGCCGAAGTCGAAGTCGACGTCGTCGAAGCCAGCCGCGACGCAAGCGGATGGCAGCCGTCGCGCGGACGTGCGCACCGAAGCGCCAACCTCGTCGACCTCGCCGACCTCGCCGGCCGACGCGCGAACCGGCGATGGCCGCGGGGCGGCGTGACATCACGCCAACCGCGAGCGCTGGCCGTTGCTGCGAGCAGCGATCTGCAAGACAATGCGACATCCGCTGCAGATGCCCCGCTCGCGCCATGCCCCGACGCTACGCCCCGCTGATGTTCTGCCTGTTGCTGCTGCTGACCGCGCTTCCGGCGGCGGGGCAGGACGATCCGAACACCGCTGTCAACTTCGACCGCGTCAACTTCCCGCTGGCCGGCCAGTGGACCGTCCACGAGGCCGAGAACGGCAGCGCCTGCACCATCCAGCTCGCCGGCGCGCCCGACGATCTCGGCGTCATCATCTATCGCGCTGTCAGCCCGATCGGCCTGTCGCAGGCCGACGTCATGAAGCTGCTGCTCCAGAACCAGATCAAGAGCCTCCACGCAACTCTCGACAACGCGAAGAGCGAGGCGCAGCCGCGCGCCGACAAGACCGACAGCGGGATTGCCGTGATGGTGCAGAACTCGCTGCTGAACGTCCCCTCGGCAGGTGCAATCTTCGTCATGGTGGTCACGATCGACGTCGGCAACGGCGCCTACCAGCCGATCGTCACGCGCGTGGTCACCAAGGCCGGCTTCCAGAAGGTCCAGGCGGTCATCGACGGCTTCAACAAGATGAAGCTGAACTCGGCGCCGGGCTTGCCGACCGGAACGACAGCGGTCGAGCACGGGCGCGTCCGGCTGACGTTGCCGGGCACATGGCAGCGTCGCACGCTGGATCCGCCGACCTCGTGGATCGGCTTGCCGGAGGGCCGCGACGACATCGTCGCGGTGGTCGAACAGCCGGTCGATCCGGGCTCTACGCCGGTCAACCAGTTGCTGGATGCGGCGCTGCAGCGCATCACGGCTGGCCAGAAGGTGACCGAACGCGGTGCTCCGCGCTGGATCTCGCGGCCCGACGGCGTGGTCATCATGTTCGCCGACCACGTGCTGCAACCAGCCGACGGGGCGCCCGGAGCGTATGCGCTGGTGGCGGTGGTGGTCGCGGCAGGCCACCTGCAGCCGATGTACGTGCGCACCAGTTCGGCCGAGGCGCGAGCGTTGTGGATGTCGGCGCTGGAAAAGGCCATTGCGGCCGCCACCCTCGTGCTGCCCGAGTTGCCGATCGCGCACCAGGTCGAGCGCACCCGGGCCTACAGCCGGGCCAACTGCCGGCTCAAGTTGCCCGACACCCTGAAGCCCGACGAGTCGCGCCAACGGCCGGACCAGACTCGCGAGCAGCTGATGGTGGACGCGCCCGGTGTTGGAAAGAACGTGCGCGTGTCGATCGACGTGCAGTGGAATGCCGCCGCCAGCCCGAAGAATCTGCTCGGCCGCTTCCTGTTCACGCTGCTGCACACCGACAGCGACGACGCGCGCAGGTTCACGAAGAACGCGTCGCAGATGGTTGCAATGCAGGACGGCCACGCGCCGGGAAGCTCGTGGCCGTGCGTGCTGATGGAACTGCGCCAGACCTCCGACGACGGGCAGTTGACGGCTGGCGCGTGGGGCATGTTGCTGGCCGGCCCGGACTGCTGCCTGCTGCTCGGCGTCGGCGCGCCACGCAACGAATCCAGCACCGGAATCACGGCGCCGGCGTGGACCGCGCTGTGCAACCAGCTCGCCGGTGTCGCTGGCTCGCTGATCTGGGTCAATCCGGTGAGCTACCGCGAGGACATCGAGAAGTGGCTGATCGAGCAGCAGTCGTTCCGCTACTACTTCCACACGCGCAGCTTCGACACGGTGGGCGACATGAGCGTCAGCAGCTCGAGCCACACCACCTACAACTGGACGTTCAGGCCCGGCCCGGTTGCCGACATCGAGTTCGAAGACAAGAGCACGATGTTCACCACCTACAGCTACTCCGAACCGCTCAACACGTGGAACGCAACCGGCCGCGACTTCGCAGGGATGAACCCGAACAACCCGCTGGTCGGCAAGAGCGACGTGCAGGACTATTCGTCCAACCCCGACGGCTTCAAGGCCAGCGGCGCGTTCCGTGTGGTCAGCACGCTGGACGGTACGTGGATCGTCTTCTTCAAGCCGGGCGGCGAGACCTCGATGCACCGGCTGGCGATCCTGACCAGCGGCTTCACGATCGACGGCTATCTCTCCACGTCGGGCGGCGGCGGCCCCTCGACCGGCGGGCACCAGGCCTGGCTCAATGACCTGCAGGCAACGTCGGTCGATGCCGGCACCTTCAACGCGAACATTCCGGCTGGTGGGCAGGTGGTCTACCTGATCCGCTCGCCGCGCGGCGGCACCTGCACAATCGAGACGAAGGGCACCGCCGACACCGTGCTGGAGATTCTGATGGGCGACGGCACGCTGCTGGCCGCCAACGACGACGCCGGCAACGGGTCGCGCCAGTCGCGACTGCAGCAGTCGCTGAACGAGGGCGAGGCGTACATCGTCCGGCTGACCACGTTCGACGGATCGGCCGCCAGCAACGTTCCGCTGACGATTGCGCTGCCGCCGTCGTTCGCCGACGCAGCGAAGCTGGTGCGGGGCAACCGCGGCCACGTGAGCCCGACCGCCGACGCCGTGTTCGCGTTCACGCCGCAACAGGCTGCGCAGTATCGCTACCGCGTGGATGAACCGGCCGCGCGACGCATCGAGGTCTACGCGGCGGACGGCCGCCAGTTGGCCCAGAGGACGCGCTGGGCTTCGAGCGAGACCGACGCGTTGCAGGTCGACTACACCGGGCTGGCTGGCACCACGTACTACATTTGCGTCAGCGGAGACGCGGCGCGTGCGGCCGGCGACGTCAACCTGCAGATTGCACCGCTACGCGCCATTGCGGCCGACGAGCTGCCGCGCGACGTGCGGCTCGCGTACTTCAATCGCTACGCGGTCGGCGTGCCGGCGGGCGGAACGCAGGGGTCGATCCCACCACGCGGCGTAACACTGTTGCGCCTGGACACCACCCGCGGTGGTGCGACGGCCGTGACACTGACGCCTGTTAATGCCAACCAGAAGCCCGACCTGAAGGTGTTTAACGCCAACGGAGAGCGGATCGGCCAGCTCAATAGAGGTGGCGGGACCATAACACTCGAGACGAAACCCGGCGAGCGCTATGTGATCGAGCTGTCGGCAAGCGCCGGCAATGATGACCAGCCGATCGCGTTCCGGCTCACGGTAACCGAACGCGGGACGTTTGCATCGCGCGCCGCCCCGATTGCAGGAGGCACCGCAGCCAGCCAGTTCGTGGCGGGTGGCGACAGCGTGCACCGCCTGGTGGCGCGCGG
>JBFWQT010000210.1:6836-11083 GCA_050249295.1 Planctomycetota bacterium | reverse complement strand
CAAGCTCGACGACGCGGCCGAACTGCAGCGCCAGGTGGCGGAAGACCTGCGCAGCATTCTCACGCTGCTGATGCAGCAGGGCACCGACCCCGACCAGACCCGCGCCGAGCGCGACGCACTGCGCGAACGGCTTGAAGCGATCGAAGACCTGATCGACCGCCAGAAGAAGAACCTCGAGGACACGAAGCGCGGCGACAAGCCGAGCGACCAGCTGTCGCAGACCGAGCAGAAGCTGGCCGATGACACGAAGAAGCTGGGCAACGATCAGAAGCCGACCGATCCGAAGGATCCCACGGACCCCAAGGATCCCACGGATCCCAAGGACCCGACCGATCCCACTGACCCGACGGATCCCGAAAATCCCACCGACCCGACGGACCCGCAGCAGACGCCGCCGCAGTCGCAGCAGGAACAGAAGCCCGGCGACCAGCAGCTGCAGAAGGCGGCCGAGTCGATGCAGCAGGCCACCGAGCAGCTCCAGCAGCAACAACAGGACCCGGCCGAGCAGTCCGAGCAGCAGGCGCTCGAGCAGCTCGACCAGGCGAAGAAGGAAACCGAGAAAGAGCTGGAGAAGGCCGAGAAGGAGCACCAGGCGGCGCGTCTCGCCAAGCTCGAGCAGTTGCTCGCTCAGATGATCCGGCTGCAGAAGAAGGTCAACGCCGACACCGATGCGCTCTCGGCCAAGGTGGCCGAGCTCGGCGCGCAGTCGCGCGGCCTGCGCGTGCTGGCGCTGAAGCTCGCGACGGCCGAGGCCGGCGTGCGCGACGTGCACCGCGAGTTCGACGAGCTGCTGGCGAAGGAAGGCGAGGAGCAGACCGCCATGCGTGCCGCGTCGCGCTCACTCGGCGACGACCTCGACCACCTGGTGATGCGCCTGCGTGGTGCCTTGCTCGACGCGGTGACGAAGAACATGGAACGCGACGTGCTGGAGCTGATGGAAGGCCTGCTCGCGGCCGTGAAGCAGGCCCAGCAGGAGCAACAGCAGCAGGAGCAGCAGGAGCAGGATCCGCAGGACCAGGACCCGCAGGACCCGCAGGATCAGCCGAAGAAGGACGACGAGAAGATGGTGCCGGACGACGCCGACCTGCGTCTGATGCGCATGTTGCAGGCGCAGTTGCTGGAATCGACGAAGGAGTTCCACGCGCAGCGCAACCCCGGAGTGACCACCGACGACGAGAAGATGACGCTCGACCGCCTGGCGGTGCGGCAGAAGCGGATCATCGAGCTGATGAAGCGTTACCTCGAGAAGGCCGACGAGGATCGCCTGCACCAGCCAGGCAGCGGCGAGGGGTACTGATCGACGATCAACGATTGCCGCCCGGGCGAGCCCCTGCAGCTTGCAGCCCACGGGCTGCTGCCCGTTCGTGACCGCAACGCAACGCCCTCTGGGCCCGACTCGCTTGCGCTCGCGGCTCCTGCCGGAAGAGCAACCAGCGATCGCCACCCCGCTTCACCATTCAGCCGCCCATCGCGACCGGCAGAATGAACATCAGCGATCGCAGGAGCATGGAGGCGAGCGCTACCAGCGCCAGGAGGATCGCGGCTGCCGCGCGCGACTCCGATTCACTGGTGGTGGCGATCAACGCCGAGAGCGCGGCGCAGGTCCCTGCGCCCCCGGCACACAATGCCTCCCATGCGTGGCCCAGTGGCGTGATGCCGCTCCGCAGGAGCACGAAGAACGCGAGGTCCATCACCACGAGCAGCAGCCAGACCACACGGATTGCCGACGGGCCGATGCGGCGCACAGTCAGCTCTCCGGCTGGAGGCGTCAACGACGCGGGCGCGGGCACGGTCAGTGCGCCCCCGGCATCCTCGGCCCGCGCAAAGGGGGCTGGCCGGCGCGCCAGGAGGTGTCTCAGTAGCAGCCCCATGAACGCGGCGCTGAGGAAGATCGCCATCGCAAGGATTCGAACTTCGGCCAGCGGCTCAAGGTTGCAGATTGCCACAGTTGCCGAGAACTCCAGCGCGCACCCGACGAGGAGCACCCGGCTCCACGCACGATCGACGGCGGTGACAGCGGCAGCGTCGATCATGGGTAGCCCAGCGTCTGGTGTGTACACACAGGTTACCGCTGAACATGTGAAGCGAAGGGAAGAAGATTGGACACAGAGGACACAGAGAACACGGAGGAGGCACCAGAGGTTTGTCTTGGCCTCTCTGCATCCTCCGTGTCCTCTGTGGCATCTGTGTCCAATCTCTTCTGCGCCGTGCAGCGGATTTGTGATCGCGACGCCCTCCGGGCCCGACTCGCTTGCGCTCGCGGCTCCTGCCAACCGGCGACCTCGCCCCCGCCCCACCCACGCCACCATCCGCGCCGACCGAAAGCCGCACCTGCTGTGAGGGGCGTTACCCCGCGGGCGGTTGGTAACGTGGGATGTCCGGGCGCAGAGTGCTACACTCGACAGCCCGACGTCCGATCGCAGACGTTCCCTCCTCCGATCGCTGTTCCGGGCCCCACAAGCCGGTTGCCATGCTGAAGATTGCCGCCTACAGCAAGATTGCCACCGAGATGAACCTCATCCCGGCGGATCAGATCAACGACGTCGTCGGCCGCTATCGCGCCGCCGGGGCCAACCAGCCGTTCGAGCGCTGGGCCGTCGCCAACCAGGTGTTCAGCCAGGTGCAGGCCGACCGGCTCGTCGTCGCGTTCTGCAACTCCAACTTCCGCTGCACGCAGTGCGATGAGGTCAACGCCGGGGCCGCGTTGGCCGGCGACCTCGACGTGGTCTGCCCGTCGTGCGGCAACAAGCAGTTCAAGCGCGTGAAGGGCGGCTCGGCCGTCTCCGGTGCGCACATCGCCCAGCCGCCTCCGCCGCCGGTCAACGACAGTGTGTTCACCGCGACGGCCGACGAGGATGCCGGGTTCACGGCGGCGGCGCCCGACGCGCAGCAGCAGACGCTGTTCTCGCTCACCGGTGGTGGCGGCGCCTCGATGACCGCCGACGCGGGCAGCGGCAGCGGCCCGATGCAGACCTCGGGCGGCATTGGTCGTACCGCCGCCGAGACGCGCGCCGAGCCCACCGCGGCCGACTTCGATCGCGGACTGCAGGCCGGCCAGCGCATCGGCAACTGGGAGGTCATCAAGCTGGCCGGCAAGGGCGGCATGGGCGCCGTCTACAAGGCGCAGAACCCCGACCTCGAGCAGTTCGCCGCGATCAAGGTGCTGAACGCGAACTACCTGGAGAACAGCACGCAGGTGCTGCGCTTCAAGGAGGAGGCGCGCGCGTGTGCCCGCCTGGAGCACCCGAATATCATCCAGGTGAAAGACTTCGGCGAGGTCTGCGGCCGCGCGTACCTGGTGCTGCAGTGGGTGGATGGCGGCTCGCTGAACGACCGCATCAAGGATGGCGGGCCGATGCCGGCGCGCGAGATGCTCGAGGTCGGCGTGCAGTGCTGCCGTGGCTTTGCCGAGGCGCATCGCGCCGGCATCGTGCACCGCGACATCAAGCCCGACAACATCATGATCGCGTCGCAGGGCGGCCGCGTGAAGATCGCCGACTTCGGGCTCGCCAAGAGCATGGACCCGCAGAAGGAAGGCCTGACCGCCACCGGCTACTTCCTCGGCACCCCGGCGTACATCTCGCCGGAGCAGATCAACAACACCAACATCACGCCGGCCGCCGACATCTACTCGCTCGGCGCGACCTTCTATCACATGCTGCTCGGCAAGGTGCCGTTCAAGGCGGGTAGCATTGCGACGGTGCTGCACAAGCACATCGCCGAGGACTTCCCGAGCCTGCGCGACGAGGGCCGGACGGACATTCCGGAGTCGCTCGACAACCTGATCCAGCACATGTGCGCGAAGCGCGCCGAGGATCGCCCGCAGTCGATGGACGAGATCGGCGACATGCTCGAGGCGATTCTCGTCGAGACCACCGGCGGCATGACGGCCGTGGCGAAGCTGCAGGGCACGCGCTTCCTGATGCCCACGGCAAGCAAGATCGAGAAGCTCTCGCCGGCGCAGCGCAAGAAGCTGGCGAGCACGATGAACACCCACGCGGGTGGGTTGATGGGCGACACGGTGGAGCGTTCGAGCGAGCGTCGCGCGCCCGCCGACCTGCCGGCGAAGAAGGGCGGCGCAGGTGCGCTGATCCTTGTGCTGTTGCTGCTGCTGGTGGGTGGTGGCGGCGCCGCGTACTGGTTCGTGGTCAAGCCGATGCTCGAGGAGCAGGCCGGCGCGAACACCAGCAATGCCGCCAACACCGGCCCGATGGCCGGCGTGAACAACTCCAACAACACCGGCACGC
>JBFWQT010000210.1:0-6736 GCA_050249295.1 Planctomycetota bacterium | reverse complement strand
GAGGTCAACGCCGCGCTCGACGGGGTGCGGTCGCAGATCGATGCGCTCCCGCAGGACCACACGCTGCGTCTCCTGGCCGAGCGCATCCGCGCGTATGCCGACGCGCTGACCGCGGCACAGTTCATCCTCACCGACGTCGAACTGGCGACGCCCGAGAACGCGGACAAGCTGCGCAAGGACATCCGCGACATGATCCAGCGGCATCCGCGCATCGCGCCGAAGTTCGACGCCGCGCTTGCGAAGCTCGAACGGCTCAACGCCGAAGGCATTGAGGCGTCGCGTGCCGTGATCCGCGCCGCGGTGGCCGCGATCGACGCGCTGCAGACGTCGCTCGGCGGACGCGACTTCGACGCGATTCTCATGGCGTGGGGCAATGCCCGCCAGCAGCGCATCCAGGTCGAGCGGCTGATCGAAGCCAAGCCGGCTCTGCGCGCCGAGGGCGAGACGGTGCTGGCCAGGTTCGATGGCGTGAAGGCCAGCTTCGACGCGCTCAACAAGGAATACACGCGCGTGATGAACGTGCTCGGCGAGGCCGAGGGCTTCCTGGCGGCGGCGCTGCCCGACATCGAGAACGTCAACGTCGATCAGTTGCAGAAGCACAAGCCGGTGGCCGAGCAGTGGCTGACCACGCTGGAAGAGCTGCGCACCAGCCCCGCGCTGCGATTCACCGAACCCGACCAGATGTTGGCCACGGCCGAGCAGGGCCTCAGGCAGATCCAGACGATCGACCTGAGCCAGCGCCTGCCGGAAGACGTGCAGCACCTGATCAATCGCGCAGCCGGTGCCGACTCGGCGCCCGCGGCAAAGCTCGTGAAGGAAGACATCACCGCGTTCCTGGCGGTGCCGGCCAATGGCAAATGGGCCAGCAGCTTCGCTCCCACGCTGACGAAGCTCGACCAGGTGATCGCCTCCGCGCCGGCCAACGTCGAGCCGGTGGACCCCAACCTGCCCCGCGTCACGGCCCGCTTCCAGCGCGTCGGCCCGCTGACGCTGAAGCGCCTGATCCCCGGCATCACGTGGTGCCCGGCCGGCGCACGCCCGATTGAAGACCTGGCGTTCGAGCCCAACAACAACCGTCTCACCGCGGCTGTCGGCGCGCCCGACCCGCAGTTCGTGATATTGGAGGATGGCTCGGTCGGCGATCGCCCGTTCCTGTCCGGCGGCAAGGCTGTCCATGCGATCGACTGGATCAACTTCCGGAACACGGTGATGCTCGGCTGCGAGGACGGGAAGGTCCGCGGCATCAACGGGACGCGGTTCGGCCCGTCGCCGCTCGGCCTGGACGGGCACTTCGAGAATGGTTCCCGGTCCAACCCGATCCGCGTGCTGCGGCTCATCTACGGTGATGCCGTGATCACCGGCGCGGACGACCTCAAGGTGTTCTGGTGGGCGAGCATCCGCGGGCCCATCCCCGACAGCACGATGGCCAACCAGCAGCGCGCCGTGACCTGCGCAGCCTCCTCGCCCGATGGCAAGTATGTCGCGGTCGGTTCGCTGGACACGCAGGTGCGCGTCTATCTGAGCGCCGACGGCTCTCGCAAGAGCGAGTTCACGGGCCACGTGCAGGCCGTGCGCGACGTGGTGTACACGCCCGACGGCAAGAAGCTGATCAGCGCATCCGACGACGCGACGATCCGCATCATGGCGCCGCTCGGACGCGACATGAACTCGCTCGTCGGCCACGGCGCGGCCGTGACCAGCCTGATCGTGCTCGAGAATGGCCGCTACCTGTTGAGCGGTTCGGCCGACGGCACGCTGCGCATCTGGGACCTGGAGACCAGCCAGTCGGTGCTCACCGCCGATCTGAGCAGCGACGCCGGCTACAAGGTCACGCGCATGCGGCTTTCCAACGACGGCAAGAAGCTGGCCGTGGGCACGCAGAAGGGCGACGTGCTGGTGTTCGATGTGGCCAGCGGCTGGTCGCCGCGCTGAGCCGGCATCTCAGCTGGTCGCCGGGTGCAGGTCCACCAGCGGGCCGTCCGCGCCGCGCGAGCGCAGTCGCTCCACCGCGACGGCCGCTCGATCGGCGCCGAGCCACGGCGTCCAGTACGCGCGCATCGTCTCCAGCACCAGCGACGACTCGATCGTCGTGCGCGACGCATCGCGCAGGCATACCAGCAGGTCCATCGTCGTCACCGGCCCGCCATCCGGGCCGCCCACCGGCTGCTCGTACTGCACGCCCACACGCCGGAAACCGAGCCGCTCGAACACGCCGCGGCGCGACACCGCGTCGAATCCCGCGGCCGCTTCCTGCTCGCGCTCCTCGGCCGTCTCGCGCGTCGGCGATGACACATCGATGAACAGCGCCGGCACCGTCACGCCGGCCGCGGCATCCAGCGCCGCGAATCGCGCGTCGTGCATCCGCCGTGCAAGCCCCCTGCCGCGGGCCTCCGGCGCCACACCCATGAAACTGGAGAACCCGGTGCCCACCGGCTGCAACAGATGGAACAGCACGCCGCCGACCACCTCGGCACTCGCTGTCTCCGCGACCAGCAGGAAGTTGCGGCGCGGCGCATCGTCGTCATCTTCGCGGCCGAGCATCGCCGCGATGTACGGCGCGGGGATCAGCATCGACGGATCGAAGTAGACGCGCCGTTGCATCCGGCCGAACGCGGCAATCGCCGGGTCGTCGCCGCGGGTGACCTGCCGGATGCGGATGTCGTCGTCCATGAGGATCGCTGTGGCGATGAGCGCCGTCCCGTGTTTCACTTCTGTCGTACCATCCGGTCCCAACGATCCGATGCGCGTCACCTTCATTGGCTGCGGCACCGCCATCCCGCGTCCCGGCCTCCGCCCCACCTCGCTCTGGATCGACATCCGCCCCGACGTGCAGTTGCGCATCGACTGCGGCCCCGGCGCGGTGCACAGCACGCCGCAACACGGCCTCGACTGGCAGAGCCAGACGCACCAGCTGGTCACGCACTTCCATATCGATCATGTCGGCGACGTGCCGACACTGCTGTTCGCGTTCCGCTACGGCCGCAAGCCGGTGCCGCGCGGCCCGCTCGAGCTGATCGGCCCGGCCGGCTTCCGCAAGTTGCTGACCGACCTCGACGCGATCGTGTCGCCGAGCATCCTCAAGCAGGAGTTCGAGCTGCGCATCCGCGAGGTCGCGCCCGACGCCACGCACGAGCTTGCGCCCGGCGTGACGCTGCGCACCGCCGCGACGAAGCACACGCCGGAGTCGCTGGCGTATCGCATTGATGCCGGCGGCAAGAGTATCGGCTTCACCGGCGACGCCACGCCCGCGGCCGATCTGGCGCCGTTGTTCGAGGGTGTGGACCTGTTGATCTCGGAGTGTTCGAGCATCGAGCCGCAGGCCGAGCCGGTGCACCTGGCCGTGAACGACGTGGCGACGCTGGCCGCGGCGTCGTCGGCCGGGCACCTGGTGGCTACGCACTGCTACTATGATCCGGTCGGCGAGAAGCTGGCGGATCGCCTGGCGGCGCTGTTCGACGGGCGCGTGACGGTGGCGTACGACGGGCTGCAGATCGAGCTGTAGGCAGCCGCAACAAGAGCCGCGAGCGCAAGCGAGTCGGGCCCGTGGGCGTCGGGATCACGAATCGTCGTGTCGGCGTTGCTGGCCATCGCACTCTGCCGCAGAAGATTTGACCACGGAGATCACAGAGGACACGGAGAGGAAGAAGCGGAGACGACTCATCTGCTCTCCATTCCATTCCGTGTCCTCTGGTGCGCCGTGGTCATTCTGCTCCCGCCGCGTTGCAGCGCACGGTCACAAGGCGCTCCGGACCGCGACAACAAGAGCCGCGACCGTAAGGGAGCGGATGTGATGGCGAGAGCCTCTCACCACCATCCGCTCCCTGACGGTCGCGGCTCTTGTTCACCGGACGTCGTTCGCTCCCCACTACGCGGCCATGCGCCGCTCCGATGCCGCTGCCGCACCGGCCGCCGCCGTGAACGCGGCGAACCCGATGGCCGGCTGCTGGCGTCGTGTCTGCCGCAGCAGGCCGCCCAGCGTGTGTACGCTGCGCCGACCGAAGCGGCCGAACACCTCCCAGAACGTGATGTTCATGCTCGGCTTGCGGCTCGGCAGCGGGCTGCGCGTCGGCCGTGTCACGCTGCGCGCCGCGGCCAGTTGCTTCACTCGCATGTAACGCAGCGCCGCGGCAGTGCCCGACGGCGTGTCCGGATTCTCACCGATCATTTCGCAGATCATGCGGATCTTCCTCGCCAACCTCGGACGCGACGGCAGCGCCGACACCGGCGTGCGAGCTGGCCTGCGACGCGACGAGGTGCTCTTCTGCGCCTGGCCGCCGGGCAGCAGACGCAACGTGGGACGGTCGGAGAACTCGTTGGCGAATGCGGGTTGCCCGGGCATGGCACGGCGGGGTGATGTGGACCGACGATGCTTCAATTGCGCACAGCGCGACACTCCTGCTGTCGGCCGGATCGCGCCGCATCTTCAGTCCAGCCTCCGATCACCCGTGTGGCGGCAGTGCGGTCGGTACAGTTCGTGCAATCCGGGGTAAGCAGAGCGGCGGCGAATTTGGGACAACGTGCAGCGACTGCATGCCGCCGCACCCGCTTCACACCCGCCTTCGCATGGGCGCCGTGATCTTCGACTTCGACAGCACCCTGCTCCCCGGCGAGAGCGTGCAGGAGTTGTTGCAATCGCTTGTCGCCGACGACCCGGCCGCGAAGGCGCGGATCGCGCAGCTCGTGGACGACGGCATGAACGGCCGGATCAGCTTCCGCGAGTCGATGGAGCAACGGCTGGCGTTGGCGCAACCCACGCGCGAGCAACTCACTGCGTTCGGCCGGCACCTGGCCACGCGCATTCCCGACGACGCGCGTCTGCTCGTCGCGGCGCTGCGGTCGCGCGGCCACCAGGTGTGGATCGTCTCCGGCGCGTTCCTCGACCTGCTGCGCCCGGCCGGCGAGTCGCTGGGCATCGCGCACGATCGCATCTGCGGCGTGGACGCCCGCTGGACGGACGACGACCGCTTCGAGGGGCTCGACGCCGGCAACGGGTTTGCCGACGCGAAGACCGACGGCGCGCGACGCCTGCCGCATCCGTGGTCGCGCCCGGCCGTGGGCGTTGGCGACGGCATGACCGACCACGCGCTGTTCAGCAGCGGCTTCGTCGACCACTTCATTGCGTTCACCGCGTATGCCCGTCGCGAGGCGGTGCTGGCCACCGGCTGCCCCGAAGCCGCCAGCATGACCGACCTCGCGCATCACCTGGAGAGACTGCTGCCGTGACGACGCGAGATACGCGAGATACGGGCCAACGACTGTCGTTGCCGAAAGAGGCAATCCGCATCGTGCTGCTCGAGAACATCCACGAAGACGCCGAGCGCCTGTTCCGCCAGGCCGGCTACACCAACGTGGACCGCCGACGCGAGGCGCTGACCGGCGAGCTGCTGCACGACGCGATCGCCGACGCGCACATCGTGGGCATCCGCAGCCGCACGCAATTGGATGAGGCCGCGCTCGACGCGGCGCGCCGGCTGTTCGCGGTGGGCTGCTTCTGCATCGGCACCGACCAGGTGGCGCTGGAGCAGGCAGCCGCACGCGGTATCGCGGTGTTCAACGCGCCGCACTCCAACACGCGCAGCGTGGCCGAGCTGGTCATCGGTGAGACTGTGATGCTGTTGCGGCGCATTCCCAACAAGAGCCGGCTGTGCCACGAAGGCGGCTGGGACAAGTCGGCCGACGGCAGTCACGAGTTGCGCGGCAAGACGATGGGCATTGTCGGCTACGGCCACATCGGCTCGCAGGTGAGCATCATGGCCGAGGCGCTGGGCATGCGCGTGATCTACCACGACATCATTCCGGTGCTGCCGCTCGGCAACGCGCGCTCGCTCAGCGGGCTCGACGAGCTGCTGCACGAGGCCGACGTGGTCACGCTGCATGTGCCCGACACGGCCGCGACGCGCAACCTGATGTCGGCCGCGCGGATCGCGTCGATGCGGCGCGGCAGCTACCTGATCAACGCGAGCCGCGGCTCGGTGGTGGACCTGGATGCGCTGGCCGCGGCGTTGCGCGACGAGCACATCGCCGGCTGCGCGATCGACGTGTTCCCGGTCGAGCCGAAGGCGAAGGGCGAGCGCTTCGTGTCGCCGTTGCAGGGGCTGCCGAATGTGATCCTCACGCCGCACATCGGCGGCAGCACGGCCGAGGCGCAGGCCGCGATCGGCTTCGAGGTGGCGAGCAAGCTGATCACCTGGTCGGATCGGGGCACGTCGCTCGGCGCGGTGAACTTCCCGGAGCTGGGCCTGGCCGAGCACGAGGGCGGCCATCGCGTGCTGCACATCCATCGCAGCGTTCCCGGCATCATGCGCCAGATCAACGACGTGTTCGCGCGGCTCGGCCTCAACGTGCTCGGCCAGCACCTGCGCACGCGCGACGGCATCGGCTACGTGGTGCTGGATACCGAGGCCGTGGAGGCCGGCGAGATCCTGCCGCCGTTGCGCGAGATCGAGGGCACGATCCGCGCGCGCATCCTCTATTGAGCGTCGTCGAACACCTGCGCGCGCATGTCGTCGAACTCCTCGCGCTCGTCGGCCGGGACGCGCGCACTAGCGTCGTTCATCGCCTTGCGCGCCTTCTCCATGTTGCCGGCCTCGGCGTGCGCGGCCGCCAGACCAGCCAGCGGCCGCCACGAGTCGGGCGCTACCGTCGATGCCGTCTCGAAGTCGGCGATCGCGCCGGCGAAGTCGCCGCGAGCCAGGCGGGTCATCGCGCGACTGCCGATCGCGATCGCATCGAGCAG
>JBFWQT010000209.1:0-11143 GCA_050249295.1 Planctomycetota bacterium | reverse complement strand
CGATGGCACTGGTGGTGATCGGCACGGTCGATGTTCTTCGCCTGTCTCGGCAACCGTGGCCGGGCACGACGGAGTGGATCGTGCTGACGCGGTTCGTCCCGGCCGGTGTGTTGCTGCTGCTGGCGATGGTGTTGATGCTGCCGGTCTGCAATCTCGTGTACCGGCAAGTGCGCGGGCGATTGCCGTGGTTGATCACGATCGGCCAGCCGACGAGGTTGATCGACCGCGACGGCGACGACGCGAGCACACCGACGCCGGCCGGCACCGTCGATCAGGCGACGTCCGCCGCCGTGCAGGCAGGGCCCGGCTTCGATGCCGACGACACTCGGAGCGTTCGCCAGTTGCGCTCGCGAACCCGGCTGATGCGTCACATGATCCGCGTGCCCGCCGCGCTGCTGGTGCTGTTCGCCGCGATCGGCGCAGCGATCTGGTGGTGGCCGGCGGGGCCGATTGACGACGCCTGGTACGCGCACGAGCGCGCTCAACCCGGGACGGTCGCGCCGTCGCACGGCACGCCCGGCGACACCGCCTGGAGAGCGTTCCAGCACCGGTTGAACGAATTGCCGATGCCGCCAGGTTACTGGAGCAATCCGCCGCCGACGCCGTCAACTTCGCCCGGCCCCGCGCGGTTCTTCCCGCGCTACTCTCCGGCCGGCGTCGTCGACGCGGCGCGGCGCTCCGGAGTCCGCCTGCTCGTGCGCGACCGGGCGGCACTCGGCTACGTGATGTGGTGGCCGCTCTATTCAAATGCTGCGTACGACGCGCGGCTGGTCGATTACGTCGACCATCGTATGCAGGCATCGATCGGGGTGGCGCATCACGGAGAGTTGCTCGACGCGCTCGACGAACTGCGCTGGGCGGTGGACGGCCTGACGGGCACCGGCGGCGAAGCGGCCTGGCTGCAGGGCGCAGCCGGCATGATGCGAGCGCTCCAGTACGTGGAGATGGTCTTCCTCACCCGGATCACAACGGTCGACGATCTCAACCGCGTGGACGATGCGCTGAGCCGCCTCGATGCGGCACTGGCGCCGTCGATCGCGGCCACCGTGCGCAGCTGGGTCGATCTGCGTTCGCGTTCGCGCAACGCACTCCCGAACCATGCCCCGCCCTTCACCGAAGTTTGTCCGCAGCGGTCGCTGGCGATTGCGCCGCGCATGATCGAACGCCTGCGCGAGATCGACCAGCTGCCGGATGGCCAGGCATTCCTCGATGCCGTGCGCGCGTTCTGCGAATCGGCCGCGCCCGCCAGTGCCCGCCTGCTGCCGGAAGCTCTGATGCCGCCGGGCGGCCCCGAGTGGAGCCTCGCGGGCGGGCTGGATGGCGCGCGCTACGGGATGTGCATGTGCCCGACCGCGCAACTGCTGGTGCTGGAGCGCAAGCTGCGCCAGTACGTGCGGGCGTTGCGGATGGCGCTGCGCATCGCTCGCATGCAGCTGGCCGCGCGGGGCGGTCCGCTCTCGCCCGACTTCCTTGAGCTCGCCGCTCCGTTCGATCCGATTGACCCCTGGACCGGCCAGCCGTGGGCCTGGTTTGTCGGCCCCGCTAGCACGCACGTGGTGCTCACCGTGGGCGGCCCGTTCCGCCTCTCGCCGATCGTGATCCACTGAACGATCAGGCCAACAAGATCAGCGGCGTGCCGCTCCATGCAGTCGCGGCTCCTGCCGGTCTCATTGCCCGCGCCGACTGCGTCGCACCTTGCGTTGCAGTTGCATGCCATCCATGCCGCGACACGTAATCAGCAGCGCGTCGTCCGCAGCGAATGCCTCGAACAGGCTCTGCACCATCGACACCTCGTCCGGCCACGGGAACACGTACACCAGATCGAAGTCGGACGGGTCCATCTCCAGCTCGGTCCACGCGTCCTGACCGCCCGACGCGTCAAACCCGTCCTGGCCGTCGGCCATCTCCTGGCCGTCGGTCGGCACGAAGTTGCCGCACACGAAGTCGCACTCGGCGTCGTGCGCCGCGGCCAGTTCCTCCGACTCCTCCACCAGGTCCGCGTTGATCTCGATGCCGACCGCATCCAGCCCGAGTGTCGCGGCGATCACGGTGACCACGCCGAACCCGCTGCCCCACTCGCAGAAGGCCGGGCCCGGCGCGAGGCCGCTACGCACCACCGCGTCGATCACACGCCACGACATCGTGAAGTCGCTGTTCACGTAGCCGGCCACCGGCGAGTTGCGGTGCGTCTGATGGAAGCGGGCGATGCGCCGGTCCGCGTCGGCCAACAGCCTGGCAATGGCGGCGGGCAATGCGGCTTCGCTCGGCTCCGGCAGCGGCACGTCCACCAGCGGCATCACATGGTCATTCCTCGCCTGCGGCCATGCGGGCCGCAAAGTCGTCGATCGTCGCGCCCAGGCCCACGTCCACCGGCACCTTCGGCTCCCAGCCGAGCAGGCTCTTCGCGCGGGAGATGTCCGGGCAGCGGCGCGTCGGGTCGTCCTCGGGCAGCGCCTCGAACACCAGCTCCAGCGGGTCGCGCCCCTTGCGCGCCGCGACGGCCGTGTTCACGCGCTCGGCCAGATCGCGGATCGTCAGCTCCACCGGGTTGCCGAGATTCACCGGCCCGCTGACGTCGCTCTCCATCAATCGCATCAGGCCGTCGACCATGTCGCTGACGAAACAGAAGCTGCGCGTCTGGCGGCCATCGCCGTACAGCGTCAGCGGCTTGTCCTGCAGCGACTGCACGATGAAGTTGCTGACCACGCGGCCGTCATTGAATTGCATCGTCGGGCCGTAGGTGTTGAAAATCCGCGCGACGCGCACCGCCAGGCTGTGCTCCTGCTCGTAGCACCAGCACAGCGATTCGGCGACGCGCTTGCCTTCGTCGTAGCACGCGCGCGGGCCCCAGGTGTTGACGTTGCCGCGATAGCTCTCGACCTGCGGGTGCACGTCGGGGTCGCCGTAGACCTCGCTGGTGCTGGTCTGCAGGAAGCGCGCGTGCACGCGCTTGGCGAGGCCGAGCATGTTGAGCGTGCCGATCGCGTTGGCCTTGATCGTCTTGATCGGGTTGTGCTGGTAGTGGATCGGCGAGGCCGGGCAGGCCAGGTGGTAGACGCGATCGACTTCGAGGAACAGCGGGAAGACGATGTCGTGGCGCACGAACTCGAAGCGCGGCGACCCGATCAGGTCGGCGATGTTCGCCTTGCGGCCGCTGTAGCAGTTGTCGATGCAGATCACCTCGTGGCCGTCGCTGTGCAGCCGACGGCAGAGGTGCGATCCGATGAACCCGGCTCCGCCGGTGACAGCAATGCGGTGCATCTTGTTGTGTGGCGAGGCGCGGCCGGCCGGGCAGTGCGGCGTGTGATGACGGCGATGGTACCGCGCGCGAGCGTTGACATCGATGCGCGAGCGTCTGCGGTTGGCGCGATGGGCGCGAAACGCGTGGAGGACACGGTGGCGCGCAGCGACTGCACGCCACCGTGTCCTCCGGTCGCAAAACGCCTCGCGCTGACTACTTTCCGGCCGGCGCGCGATGCGCCAGCGCCTTCGCATGATCGAGGCGCGGATGGTTCGCCAGCAGGTCCTCGCGGCGCAGGCCCTTGCCCTTGTTCATGCCGTCCATGTGCTCGAGGCCGCGCCAGATGCCGTGCACCGCGGCCAGCACGTCGCCGGTGTGCGCGGCTTCGCTGATCGTGTGCATGTTGCGGATCGGGTAGCCGATGCTCGTCGCGGCGCAGTCGATCGCGCCGAGCACGCCGGCCATCGCGTCGGTGCCAGTGTCACGGCCGCACACGTCGCGCTGGTACGGCACGTTGTGCTCGAGGCTGGCCTCCTCGATGATGCGGTTGAGCTGCTCGCTGACGATCGCGCCGACCGACAGCGTGTAGCCCTTGCCCATCTCCAGCGGCGTGTAGCGCTTCGAGCCCACGTTCGGCGCCGCCACGAAGTCGTGGTTCACGTCGGTCGCGATGATCGCGTCCGGCTTGAGCACGGCCGCCTGCACGCGGCTGCCGAACCGGCCGATCTCTTCGTACGCGGCGATCGTGAACAGGCAGCGGATGTTCTTCAGCCCGCCGTGCTGGGCGATCAATCGCGCGGTCTCGGTCGCGACGAAGCAGCCGAGGCCGTTGTCGAGGTACGCACCATAGAAGGTGTCGGGCGAGAAGCCGCGACGGATCGGCCGATTGAGCAGGATCGGATCGCCGGCGCGGATGCCCAGCGCCTCGACCTGCTCCTTCTTCTTCTCGCCGTGGATGTGCAGCTCGAGGTACAGCTGCTCGCTGGTCACGCCGGCCTTGCCCGCGCGCACGTTGGCGTCGGCAAAGTGGATCGCGCCGAGCGCCTCGATCGTGCCGCCCTCGATCGTGCGGTACGCGCCGGGCTTCTTCGGATCCTCGCTGAACAGCATCACCTCGTTGCCGAGCAGCGTCAGCGGCAGGAACGAATCGGAGTCGATCCAGATCTTGCCGTCGGCGCCGATGCTGCGCACCTGCATGCGGATCTTGTCGGCGTGACCGATGATCATCACCGTGAACATGTCGTCCTTGCCGGGGTGCGTGTCGAGCACGAGGCCGGCGTTGCCCTTGAACTGGTGGTAGCCCCAGCCCTTGAGTTTGAAGCGGTCCATCTCGGGCTTGATCACGCCGTAGCTCATCGCCGCCTCGATGCCGATCGGGCTGGGCGCCGCGAGGATGTCGCGCATGAACCGGAACTGTGCGTCGGGCATCGGGTTCGCCCACGGCTTGCCCTTCGCGCCACCGGCGCCTTTCTTCGGCGCGCTGCCGTTGCGGCTGCTGCCGTTCTTCGACGCGTTGGCGGCGGCGGGTGACTTCTTCTTCGAGCGGGGAGCGGAGCGCTTCTTGACCATGTTTCTTCTCGACGTGGGGCGTGGATGACCGCCCGCAGGGTAGCAACGCCGCGCGCCGCGTCCAGCCGCGACGCCAACCGGCTGGTCAATCCGGGGCGGGTGTGGTCCAACCCGGCATGGACCCGACTCTCGACAACCTGCGCGCCCGACTCGATGCAATCGACGCGCGGCTGATTGCCGCGGCGGCGGAGCGGCAGCGCGTGGTCGAGCAGATCGGCGAGTGGAAGGCCACGGCGGGGCGCCAGCTGCGCGACTTCGCGCGCGAACGCCAGGTGCTGGATCGCGCGGCCGACACGGCGACGCGCGAAGGGCTCGAACCGCAACTCGCGCAACAGTTGCTGCGCACGCTGATCGAGGCCTCGCTGGCCACGCAGGAGCGGCAGCACGTGCGACTGCGCGCAAGCGGTGCTGGTCGGCGCGCGGTGGTGATTGGCGGTGGCGGACGGATGGGCCGCTGGGTTGCTCGCTTCCTCGACGCCGCGTCGTTCGCGGTGCAGGTGAGTGATCCGGCCGGCTCGCCCGACGGCCTGCCGGTGGTGGACTGGCACGACGCGGCGGTTGACGCCGACCTGATCGTGGTGGCGGCGCCATTGCGGATCAGCGGCGCGGTGTTGCACGAGCTGGCGGCGATCACGCCGCGCGGCGTGGTGTTCGACATCGGCTCGCTCAAGGCGCCGCTGGTGTCCGGGCTGGAAGCGCTGCGCGAGGCCGGTGCGCGGGTCACGTCGGTGCACCCGATGTTCGGCCCGTCGGCCAACACGCTGGCCGGCCGGCACGTGATCCTCGCTGACGTCGGGGTGCCGGAGGCGACGGCCGTTGCGCGCGAGCTGTTCGCGACGACGCCCGCGACGCTGGTCGAGATGTCGCTGGGCGGGCACGACCGCCTGATTGGCTGGGTGCTCGGCCTGTCGCACGCTGTCAACATTGCGTTCGCTGGCGCACTGGCCGGGAGCGGCGAAATGGCCGCACGGCTCGCGGCGGCGTCGAGCACTACCTTCGATCGGCAGCTGGCGATTGCGCGCGACGTGGTGGCGGAGAATCCACAGCTGTACTTCGAGATCCAGCATCTCAACCGCGAGCACGGCGCCGCCGCGCTCGCCGCGTTCGGCTCGGCGCTGCAACAACTGACCGCCGCCGTGCGCGACGGCGACGAGGCGGCGTTCGTGCAACTGATGGACGCCGGCCGGGGCTACCTGCACGGAGCGACAGGGGCCACAGGGGCCACAGGGGAGTAGCGCATGGCAGGGCAACACGACGAGAGCCGCGGCCGTCAGGGAACGGATGCGATGGCGAGTGCGCGTTGCCCGCACATCCGCTCCCTGACGGTCGCGGCTCCTGTTCGGCATCACAGCGGGGGCGCCTGATGCGCGTCTCCGTCATCGTGCCCGTGCGCAACGAACAGGCGCACATCGCCGCGTGTCTCGACGCGTTGCTCGCGCAGCAACCGCCACCCGGCGACGACTACGAACTGCTGGTGATCGACGGCGTATCGACGGACCGCACGCGCGAGATCGTTGGCGAGTTCATCTCGCGCGACGCACGCATCCGGCTGCTGGACAATCCGCAACGCACCGCGCCCTGCGCGCTCAACATCGGCATCGACGCGGCGCGCGGCGACGTGATCATCCGCGTCGACGGTCATGCGACGGTGGCGCCGGACTTCGTCGCGCAGAACCTCGCGCTGCTGGCGGAGCACCCCGACGCGTGGGTCGTCGGCGGGCCGATCGTGCATCGCGGTCGCACCGTGTTTGCGCGCGGCGCGGCCGCCGCGATGTCCAGCCGCATCGGCGTGGGCGGCGCATCGCACCGGTTTGCCGCGCACGAGGGCGAGGCCGAGAGCTGCGCCTTCCCGACCTGTCCGCGGCATGTCTTCCACGAACACGGCCTGCGCTACGACGAACAACTCGTGCGCAACCAGGACGACGAGTTCTGTCTGCGCGTGTGCCAGGCCGGCGGGCGCATCATCATCTCGCCGCGCGTGAAGTACGACTACTTCGTGCGCGAGACGCCGCGACAACTCTGGCGACAATACGCGCAGTACGGCTTCTGGAAGGTGGCGGTGATGCGCAAGCATCGTCGCGTAGCCGCGCTGCGCCACCTGGTGCCGGCCGCGTTCGTGGCCGGGCTGCCGGTGTGCGTGGCGCTCGGCGTGCTGCTGCCGTGGCCGTGGGGCATGGTCGCGCTGTCGCCGTTGCTGCTCTACGCGCTGATGTTGATCGTGTTCGCGCTCGGTGTGCTGTGGCGTGAGCGGCACGTTGGCGTGGCGTTGTGCGCACCACTGGCCGCGACGATCCTGCATCTGGCCTACGGCAGCGGCACGCTGCTCGGTCTGCTGCGTGCGCGGGCGCCGCAATCAATGACGCAGCTGTCGCGGTGAGTACCCAACACGGGCACCACAAGATCGTGATGCCGTCGTAGCCGCCAGCCAGGCGGCTTCTAGTGGAGTGCTGATCCTGCGCCAACCGGCGGCCGGTGGAGTTGTGGGCCTTGCCCGACCCTGCCTTCCCACCGGTTCCATGCGCACCCACACCAACTTCATTGTCGCGGCCCTGCTGCTGGCCGCCGCCATCCTTCCGGCCAGCACCGCCTTCGCCCAGCCGACCGACCTGATCATCTCGGAGTACGTGGAAGGCAGCAGCAGCAACAAGGCGATCGAGATCTACAACCCGACCTCGTCGGCGATTGACATGAGCGCCGGCAACACAACCTGTCGATCTACAGCAACGGCGCCGCACTCGGTTCGCCGAGCGGCAATGCCGCGCTGAGCGGCACGATCGCGCCTGGCGCGACATGGGTGGTCGTCAACGGCAGTGCCGGTGCCACACTGCTGGCGCTGGCCGATCAGACGGCCGCGGTGCCGGTCGGGTTCAATGGCGACGACGCCGTGGTCATCTGGAAGGGCGGCGTCGATCCGAACGCGCCGAGCAACGGCACCGGCACGATGGTCGATTCGTTCGGCCAGGTGGGCACCGACCCCGGTACCGACTGGGGCACCGCGCCGAACGGTTCGCTCGACAATTCGCTGCGCCGCAAGGCCACGATCCTCAACGGCGACACCAACGCGACCGACGCGTTCGACCCGCTGACCGGGTACGACAGCGCGGGCACCACCGACGACTTCAGCAATGTCGGCATGCACACCATCGTCACCGCCACGACCAGCGCCGTCGCGCTGTCGCCCGATCCGCTGACCGGCCTGGCGAACGACGCGCAGGACACGGTGGTCGCCGAGTTCACGGTGGCCGCGGCCAACGGCGACGTCACGATCTCGGCTTTCACGCTCGACCCGACCGGAAGCTCGGCCACCGTGGCGACCGACATTGCGGCCCAGGGTGTGGCGATCTACCTCGACAACGGCGACGACACGTTTGATGCCGGCCTCGACACGGTGATCGGCACCGCCAGCGACTTCAGCGGCGGCAGTCCGCTGGTCTTCAACTCGTTTGCCAGCGGCAACGTGGTCACCAGTGGCGCGACCGCGCGCTACTACATCGTGTACGACCTGGCTGGCCAGGCGAGCGACGCGGAGACGTTCAACCTTGTGGTGGGCCTGACGATCCTCGCGCGCGTGGCCGGCGATGGCGTGGCGATCACGGGTCGTCAGCTGACGATCACGGTGAGCGGTGGTGGCGGTGGTGGTGGCGGCGCGAGCGGTGGCTGCGCTGCTGGCGCGAGCGGTTCCCTGTCGTTGCAGCTTGCGATGTTCGCGATCTTCACGATCGTGGCGGTTCGTCGCCGCCGCGGACTGATCGACTGATCGGCTGATCGCCTGGCGTTGCCGCGCGTTGCGGACACCGCGCTACCCCTTGACCAGCATCGCCCGCAGCGGCCGCTTCGGGGAGGGCTTCACCGGCGGTGCATAGCCGATGCGCAGCAACGCCTGCGGAATCACGTTCTCGTTGAACAGGTTGTGCCGCAGCTGCATGCGCAACTCGGGCACGCGCATCACCGCGTTGAGGTTGCCGAGGCTCAGGTGGAACTGCGTGGCGGTCAGGTGCAACATCATGATCGCGCCGCCGACGGCCGGCATCAGCGAGAGGTCGTCCTTCCATGTGCCGACCACCAACAGCACCGGCGAGTGCATCACCTGCTGGCGCGCACGATCAATCCGCTTCAGGGCCTCTGTGCCGCCGGTGCGAACCTGCCACGGCGCGATGAAACTGCGCAGCAGGCCGTGGCCGTTCTGCCAGCCCGGCACGCCGTCGCGGCGCCACGTGAGGTTGGTGCGCATGCAACTCGCCAGCTCGCGCCGGAAGTCGGCGTTGCGCAACAGCTGAAGCTCGGCCTCGCCGATCAGTTGTGCCAGATGCTCGCGCGCCGTCAGGTCGGCCACGAACTCCCAGGCAATCTCGTGGAACTCGACCGCTGTGCGCAGGTCGAGGCGGATCTGGTCGGTCGGGTACTCGCGAGCGAACTCCGACTCCACCGTGCGACGGCGCGCCACCTGCGGCAGCAACTCGCGGGCGAAGGGCGAGCAGTAGCCTTCCTTGTTGAAGCGCACCCGTGACACCAGCGTGCTGCCGTTGTCGGATCCCTCGGGGAAGAGCTCGGTCGTCGAGTCCATCCCGTAGTACTCGCCGGCCAGCATCAGCAGCTTGGTGGCGGCACCGGCCGCCATCAGGTGGAAGCGGCCCTCGGGGTCGAGCAGCGGCGTGCGGCGCGACGGGTCGTGATGGACGAGAATCGAGCCGTCGCTATCGACCTTGAACTTCCAGGGCTGCAGGTTCTGGTCCGACGGCGCGAGCGCGGCGATACGCAGCAGGAAGCGCGCCTGGTCAACGGCGCTGCCGTCGGCCGGGAACTGGTCCAGCGCCACAGACCACGGGCGGAATGCTGGGCGAATCGGCATACGCGCCGGCGCGGGTACAGGTCGAATGAAGTCGCCCGATTATAGGTAGCGCCGTGCATGTGGCAACCGCGTACGGCCGGGTCGGGTGCAGACCGTTCGTGCTTGCCTGCTGCGCCAGAATCCGGCCGCTCGCGAAGCAAGCCGCCACGTGAGATGACCCGGCGAGCGAACTCGCACAAGGGCGTCCACGCGATGGGCAGTGAGTACTCGCAGCTGCCGGTGCCGGGCCTGGAGCACGAGTTGTTGATGCGGCTCGACCTGCACAGCGGCGACGTGGTGTGGGCCGTGGAGGTGCGGCAGCGCAGCGCGTGGACGCCGGCGCGGTGGGTGACCTCGGCATGCCGTGATGTGGTGGTCACGGACGATGTGGTGATCGGTCGCGATGGACGGTCTGACGTGGCGGCATTCGACGCGAACGACGGCACGCTGCGCTGGGTCGTGAGTCTTCCGGTACAGCCGACCAGCATCGCACTGTCGCCCGACGGACGCCGCCTGCTGGTCGCGCGCAACCAGCTTGAACAGGCGGTCCCGGGCTATCACAGGCGCGGCGTGCTGCTGGTGTATTCGGTGCCGGACGGCCAACTGCTGCTCGAGGTCCCGTTGTCCGACGAGCCCGCCTACCCGGCCGGCAAGCCGCTCGCGATCTCGGCCGACCACCGGCGCATCGCCATCAACTATCGTGACGGCGGCCGGATCCTCGACGCAGAGACCGGCCGGGAAATGGCGCGTTACCCGACTGTGTTCATCGCGGTCGCGCCCGACCTGTCCAACGTCGCGCGTCAACACGGCCGCGAACTGGTGGTCGAGCGGGTCGGCGACGACGGCGCGCCCGTTGTGGAAATGACGCACCCGCTGCCGGACGCGCACGCCGCGCGCGCCGCGCAGATGTCGGCGTTCTCCGACGATGGGCGCTTCCTGCAGCTTGGCGTCCCGTCGCGCTCGACCGGGGAAACAGTCGAGCTGATCGACGTGGCTGCCGGCCGACCCGTGTGGCCGGCGACCGGGGTCGGCCAGGTGCGGTCGTGTGCGTGGCTTGCCGACGAGACCGCTGGCGAAGGGCGTCTGCCGCGAATCGTCACCAACACCGGAGACGTGTTCGACGCCTGCACGGCGCGCACAGTCGGACGCATCGAGGAGCTGACCGGGAATGCGGTCTGCGTGTCGGATGATCGCCGCCTGGCGGCGGCGCTGACCGGAACGGGTCGCGGCTCCCGGTCGGTCACGGTGCTGGATCTGCGCGACATGTCGATTGCGGCGCTGCGCCACGTCGGCGAGCGCGACGGGTGTCATCCCACCTTCTCGCCCGACGGCACGCGTCTGGCTGCCGGCGAGCGCATCGTCCACCTGGCAAGCGACGAGGCCGACGACCGGATCGAGTCGATGTCCGGGCACCCGTATCCGCAGCGGCTGGTGGTGTTCTCGCCGGACGGCCGCCTGCTGGCGAGCGCGGACAGGAGTTGCTTCAGGGTGATGGACATTGCGCG